>JAZKEV010000581.1:11470-16394 GCA_040386765.1 Verrucomicrobiota bacterium
CTCGCCGATCGCCGCCGTCTCGCTGTGAAGCCCGGCATCACCTGCATCTGGCAGATCAGCGGCCGCGCCGAGATCGATTTCCCCGGCCAGGTGCAGCTCGATGTGCGTTACATCGAAAGCCACAATCTCTGGCAGGATATCAAGATCCTCTTCAAAACCATTCCTGCGGTGCTCACCGGCAGCGGGGCCTATTGATGAACGCTCTTCTCATTTGCCCAGCCGACCGGCCTGCCGTCGCCTGCCTTGCGGAAAACACTCCGCTGGCCACGACGCCCCTGCTTGGCCGCACGCTCGTCGAATATTGGGTCGAGTCGCTCGCCTCCCGCGGCGTTAAGCGCATCCTTGTGCTCGCCTCCGACCGGCCGCACCACGTCCGTGCTGTCGTCAACGACGGCACCCGTTGGGGCGTGCAGGTCGAAGTCCTGCCGCAGAGCCGCGAGCTCACGATCGGCGAGGCGCGCCAGAAATACGCCTCCTCGCCCGAGTTTGCGGAGGAGCACATCTTGCTGCTCGACTGTCTGCCGGGCCTGCCCGACCACCCGCTCTTCGAAAGTTACGCTGGCTGGTTCAAGGCCCTCCAATCCTATTTTCCGCTCGCGATCACGCCCTCGCGCCTCGGCATGCGCGAAGTGCATCCGGGCGTGTGGATCGGCTTGCACGCGCAGATCGCCCCCACCGCGCAGCTTCAAGCGCCGTGCTGGATCGGCGAGGCCGCGCTCATCTCCGAGAACGCCGTCATCGGCCCCGGCGCGGTTGTGGAAAACTGCGCCATTATCGAGAGCGGCGCCCGCGTCACGGAAAGCATCATCGGCCCCGAGACCTTCGTCGGCCAGATGATCTCGGTCAACCAGTCGATCGCGCACGGCAGCACGCTGGTCAATTGGAAGAACGACTCCTGCCTTCGCGTGCCCGACGCCTTTTTCCTCTGCTCGCTCAGCGAGCGTCGCTTCGCCGCCGAAAGCGCATCGCCCCTCGGCCGCCTGATCGCGCTGCTCGCGATGATCCTCACGTCCCCGATCGCGCTCGTCGCGATGCTCATCTCCCTGCTTCGCGGCGAGAATACCGTGCAGCTCCGTCTCGGCGTCCGCCCGCAGCGCAATGTCCGGAGCGCCGCCCTCCAGACCTTTGCCTACTACGAGCTCGCCAGCGGCAGCAACTGGCTCAAGCGCTGGCCCCAATTCTGGAGCGTCGTCCGCGGCGACCTCGCGTGGGTCGGAAACCGCCCGCTTCGCCCCACCCAGGCGCTCGAGCTCACCAACGATTTCGAACGCCTCTGGCTCGCGGCTCCCGTCGGTCTCATCTCCCTCGCCGACGCCCATGGCTGCACCGAGGGCATGAACGACGAGATCTGCGCCCACGCCAGCTATTACGCCGTCAACGCCAGCCGCCGGCTCGATTGGTTCGTGCTTACGCGCGGGTTCTTCCGCGCGGCGTTCGCGATTCCGATCCGTCGGCGTTCGCGCCGCGCCGGCGCCGCCGTCGCTCTCACCCAGCTTGTCCCCGAGCAGGAGAGCTGAATCTCCCGTTTGTTTTCCGACTGATACCTTCCGATCAACCAGCCTTTACCTATGAAAATTGTGCAAGATGGAAACAACCTCCGCATCAGCGACATCGCCGAACTGAACGCCGTCAACGCCTCGTCCTTTCGCGAGGAAATTCGCGCCGCGATGCCTGCCTCGCCCGACACCATCGAGATCGATCTCTCGCAAACTCGCTTCGTCGACAGCTCCGGCCTCGGCGCTCTCTTCGCCCTCTACAAGGCCGCCAACACGTCTGGCCAGGATGGCGTCACTCTCCGGCTCGTGAACCCGCGGCCCTCGATCCAGCAGCTCTTCGAGCTGACGCAGCTCCACCAGCTTTTCGAAATCTCCAAGCGCTGACGCTTCCCGCGTCAGACCATTCCATCCAGCTCCATGTCTGAGAGTCTTCCCGCTCATCGCGGTCTCTCCATCCGCGTCGCCTTCAAATGCGATCTCTCGGAGGCGCGCGTTGCCACGCGCGTCGTCCGCACGTTTCTCGCCGAGCAGGGGCTCGACGAGTCCGAACAATTCAATTGCGAGCTCTGCCTCGCCGAGGCGTGCAACAACGCGGTGCGCTACGCGAGCGAGACCGGCGCGGGCTTTCACATCGTCGCGGAGGCCACCTGCCTTCCTGGCAATGTGGAGTTGCGCGTCACCGATCATACACCGGGCTTCGAGTTGAAGCGCCGCAACGGCCCCCGCGAGGTCGATAGCGAGAATGGCCGCGGCCTCTTCATCATCCAGTCGATGATGGAGGAGGTGCAGTACTTCCGCAGCTCGAGCGGCAATGTGCTCGTGATGCGCAAGGCGCGCACGCACCAGCAGCATCGCCCGGACGAGAATGTCGCCACTGCCTCGCTCGAGGATGCCCGCCGCCAGCTGGAAAGCTGCCAGCAGACCATCAGCGGCATGGCGCGCGAGCTCTGCTTCCGCTCCGAAAGCCTCGCCGCCATTTTCCGCTGCTGCGCCGAGATCGGCCGCACCAACGATCTCGAAGGCTTCGCCCATCGCCTGTTGCATGATTTGATGCACCTCGCGGCTGCCGACTGGTTCGTGCTGCGGCTCGTCAGCCCGGATGGCACGCAGCTCGCGCCGTTTGTCACCTCCTCGCCTGAGTTGCGGAACGAGCCGCTCGCCTACGGCAGCGTAAGCGCCGCCCCGTTCGTCCCCACGGACCCTCTGCCCGTCACCTCCATCGAGATCTCCGCCGCGCTCACGCGCCGCGATATCGAGTTCGATGCTTCCCGCCTCGCGGCTCACGAACCGCTGCGGGCGGCCGGCCCCAGCGCCGCCGGTCTCGTGCAGCCCCTCCTCTTCGGCGACAAGCTCCTCGGCACCCTTGCGCTCGGCCGCCGCGAAAGCGGCCCGCCGGGCCGCGCCGAACCCGCTTTCTCCGCCCTCCAGGCCGAGATGATCCGCGCGTTCTCGGAATTCATGGCGGTGCAGGTCAGCAACGCTCGTCACCACGAGGAGCAGGTCCACGCCCGGCTCGTCGCGCACGAGCTCGTGATCGCGCAGCGCATCCAGCGCGCGCTTTTACCCAGCACGCTGCCGCAGCTCGGTGGCTTCCAGCTCGCCGCCAGTTGGGAGAGCGCCCGCCAGGTCGGCGGCGATTTCTACGACGCCATCAAGCTCAGCGATCACTCGATGCTCCTCGTCGTCGCCGATGTCATGGGCAAAGGCGTGCCCGCCGCGATCTTCGCCACGATCACGCGCAGTCTCCTCCGCGCGATGGCGGTCCGTATCCACCATCCGGCGCGCCTGCTCAAGCGCCTCAACGAGCTGCTCTATGCCGAGCTGTCCAGCGTCGGCATGTTCATCACGGCGCAGCTCGTCTTCATCGATCTCCGCCGCCGCCAGCTCGTGACGGCCAGCGCCGGCCACTGCCCGGTGATCCTCTATTCCGGCGATCAGGTCCGTACGCTCAGCCTCAGCGGCACGCCACTTGGCATCCTATCCAACTCCACCTATCGTCAACAGTCGGCCAAGCTCGATGAACCCGGCGGCCTCCTGCTCTATACCGACGGGCTCACCGAGTCCGTCAACGCCGCGGGTGACATGTATGGTGCGGAACGCCTCGTCGAATGGGTGCGCCATCGCATGTCACACCCCGCCCCCGCGGAGACGATGCGCGACGATTTGGTCGCCGAGCTCACGCGTTTCCGCGGCGGTGCTCCGCTCCGCGACGATCAGGCCTTCCTGCTTCTCGCCGAGGACCCCGTCGCCCTCGCCGCCCGCCGTGCGGCTGCGGCGCCCGCTGTCGAGGGCGAGGTGCTCGCTGCCGTCAGCTAATCCCCCGCTCGCCTCCGCCGTATCCGATATCCCAATACGCCATGAAACCCATCCTCCCTCTCTTCGTCTTCATCGATGCCTGCGGTTGGGAGATCGTCCAGAAGGACGGTCAGTTCGTCCGCGACGTCGCCCCGCACCGCCGCTCTCTCCGCTCCGTCTTCGGCTACAGCTCGGCCTGCGTCCCGTCGATCCTCGCCGGCTCTTATCCGCACGAGCACCGCAACTGGTCCTACTTCGTCTACGACCCCGTCCGCTCGCCCTTCCGTTCGCTGAAGTGGCTGCAGTGGCTTCCCAACGCCCTCACCGGCCGCCGCCGCGCCCGCCGCTGGCTCTCGAAGTTCGTGAAGATGAAGCTGAAGTTCAAAGGCTACTTCGACCTTTACAACATCCCCTTCCGCTACATCTCGCTCTTCGATTTCACCGAGAAGAAGAGCCCGCTGCAGCCCGGCGGCATGAATCGCGGGGATAATATTTTCGATTTCCTCCAGAAGCGCGGCATCCCGTACCATGTGAGCGAGCCCGCTCGCGGCGAAGAGGGCAATCTCGCCGCCCTCCAGCAGGATATCGCGAAGGAGAACATCGACTTCGCCTTCCTCTACTGGCCCGAGCTCGACGGCCTGATGCACCGCGTCGGCAACGACTCCTCCGAAGTCCCGCAGAAGCTGCGCAGCTACGAGGAAAAGATCGCCCGCCTGCTCGCCACGGCGCGCGAGCACTACGAGGAGGTCCGCCTCTACGTCTTCAGCGATCACGGCATGGCCAATTGCGACAAGCACCTTAACTTGAAGGCCAAAATCGAAGCGCTCGGTCTGACGTCCGGCGAGGATTACGCCGTCGTCTACGATTCCACCATGGCGCGCTTCTGGTTCTTCAACGACGGCGCCCGCGACGCGATCGTGCAGGTGCTCAATACGGTACCCGAAGGCCGTACGCTCTCCGACGCCGAGCTCACCGACCTCGGCACGTTTTTCCCTGATCGTTACTTCGGCCAGCTGATCTTCCTTCTTGAGGAAGGCACGCTCATCGTCCCCAGCCACATGGGAGAGCGCCCGATCCGCGCGATGCATGGTTACCACCCGGACGACCCGCAAAGCTACGCGGCACTAATGAGT
>JAZKEV010000581.1:16404-20470 GCA_040386765.1 Verrucomicrobiota bacterium
CCCGACATGTTCAAGCTCATGACGAAGGACGCCGAAGCCGCCCACGCCGCCAACCGCACCCCGCACTCCGTGCCAGCGATGGCAAAGTAGCGCCAAGCACGCTCCTTCCGTATCTGCATCTGTAGCCGCGGGCTATGACCGCCGACCGAAGTGGATATCGCCGTCGACCGGCAGTCACAAACCGCCGAATCGAAAAGAGTCGGTAGACCCAGAGCGCACCAAGAGGGACACAGACGTAAGGGAGGATCGCGAGGTGATCGGCTCCGTGACCTCCCCACTCTCCCTCTGTGCTCTCTGTGTCAGAAGCCAGATTTCGAAGTGCCCCCACGCTTCGCCGATTAGGCGAAGCCCGCACGGTTAAATTCCTTTCCACCGCTTCTGAAAATTAGCGCAGATTAGCGTTCCTTCAGCTCCGGCCCCGTTTTCACGCAACACTTGCGCCCCGCACCCCTCGACGGGCGCTCCCCCGCGGTGAAAGTGACCAGCGTGCCCCGGCCCGACCTGCCGGCGCACACCCTACCCCATGAACACCGCACTCCGCGCCCCTGCGCGCCGTCCTTCGCTTGCCTGTCGCCGGCTCTTTGCCGCGTTGCTCGCCTCCGCCTGCGCCGTCACGCGCGTCGCCGCCCAAGCCGCCGCTCCGGCCCCGCGCCCCGCGACCTCCGAAGACGACGCCATCAAGCTCACGCCCTTCACGGTTAGCAGCGACCGCGATACCGGCTTCGCCGCCACGAGCGCGCTCGCGGGCGGCCGCCTCGCCACCGATCTCCGCGATACGCCTGCCGCTTACTCCGTCATCAATCGCGATTTCATCGACGCGCTGAACATCACCGACCTGCAGGAAGCGCAGAACTGGTCCACCGGCGCCACCTTCAACTCCGACATCGGCACCTTCAACTTCACGACCTTCACGGTCCGCTACACGTCGCGCGGCGTCACCGCCGGCCAGCAGCTCCGCAATTTCTTCCCGGTCAACGGCGACAACGACAGCTACGCCCTCGAGCGCTACGACTTCGGCCGCGGCGCCAATTCCATCCTCTTCGGCAACGGCAGCCTCGGTGGTGTCAGCTCCGCCACGACCAAGCGCGCGCGCACCGACCGCGCGTTCAAAGAGGTGCGCTTTACCGCGGGCTCGCACAACCACCTCCGCCTCGCGCTCGATGTAAATCAGCCCCTCGGCGACAAAGCCGCGCTGCGCGTCGCCGCCGTCGGCCAGAATGCCCCGGGCTGGCGCCAGAAGGAATTCGACAAGCGCCAGGCACTCTTCGCCACCACCACCTTCCGGCCCTTCAAGAACACCGTCATCCGCCTCGAAGGCGAAGCCTTCAACCGCAAGCTCAACGCTCCGATCAACAACCTCCAGGACCAGCTCTCCGGCTGGGATGGCCGCACCGTCTTCACCACCCCCGCCTCGCTGGCCGGCGCGACCGCCGCGCAGATCACCGCGTTGCAGGCCTCCGGCGTCGGCCGTCGCGCCGCCATCCACAACGTCTACGATCCCTACAACGGGTTCAACGCCATCTCCAACTACGGCAACGAGGCCATCACCATCGGCGGCGGCACCACCGCCAGCACTCCCATCGCCGGCTACGTCTCCGGCACCGCGCCGCTCTTCGGCCTCACCAACACCAATCTGCTCCACGCCTTCAATGTCCCCGACGGACGCTTCGACGTCGCCGAGCGCGCCTCGTTCTTCCGCCGCCCCTCGGATGATTTCTCCATCAATCAGGACGGTCCCCTCCTCGAGTCGCACTTCCGCGATGTCCAGCTCACACTCGAGCAGAAGCTCGGCGACTTCTACTTCGAGCTCGCCGGCGACATCAACAAGAACGCCAACTACACCAACGGCGAACAGAACCGCGGCGCCAACGCCACCTACATCGACATCAACCAGGTTCTCCCCAACGGCCAGCCCAACTCGCACTACCTCCAGGCCTACGGCGACGGCAATTTCTTCCGCGGCTTCCGCCACTACGATTATCACAACCTGCGCGCCGCCATCGCGTGGAAGAAGGATACCCGTTTCGGCAATTACGCCATCAACACGATGGTCGGCGAAAACAAGAACCACTACACCCTCTCCTATCAGTGGCTGAGCATGGCTCAGGGCAACGACACCCTCGCGTGGATCAACGGCACCACCGCCGATGTGAAGATCCGTCGCTATTGGAATGAGCCCCGCCGCCCCTTCGTCGACCTCGCCGGCAAGGAAATCCCCTTCTACGATCCCAATACCCGCACCACCACGATCGTCCGCCCGCGCTGGGTCATCGACCACACCCGCTTCGACACCGAGTCGATCAACGACACCAACTACCGCTACGGCCTCGCCGCCCTCAATGCGAAGTTCTGGAAGGATCGCCTGATCTTCCTCGGCGCCGTCCGCCGCGACCGCTATTTCGCCCAGAGCCAGCAGATGGCCGTCACCGGCGATTACCCCACGGATCGCGATCCGCTCACGCCGCTCTTCAAGCCGCTCGCTCCCTCCGATTGGGAGTCGCTCACCTACATCCCCGTCGATGCCCAGGGCCGCGCGCTCCCCGAGGCCACCGCCGCCACCCGCCCGCGCCTCGCCGGCGGCGTCCGCGATCCCCGCTATGCCCAGTATCGCTTCCAGGACGATTACAACGCCCCCGCGCTCCAGGGCTATGTGACCACCAAGTCGCTCGGCACCGTCGTCCACATTCTCGAGTGGCTGAGTCCCTCGGTGAATTACGCCGAGACCTTCAATCCCCAGAAAGCCTACTCGCTCCTCCAAGGCGGCGGCCTCGTCCCACCCACCGTTTCCAAGGGCTGGAATTACAGCACCCGCTTCGAGTTCTTCCAGCGCAAGCTCGACGTGAACCTCACGTACTACACCAGCGAGGAACTGAACAATCCGCAGACCGTGAGCGGCTTCCCGATCAATACCCTCCTGCAAGCCACCCCGATGGGCAGCACCGCCGATCTCAACCGCCGCGGCGTCCCGCTCTTCATCGCCGGCAACGACATCCAGGATCGCAACGCCGAGGGCTTCGAGCTCGAGGTCACCGCCAATCTCATCAAGGGCCTTCGCATCATGGGCAGCGCATCCCTGCCGAAGGTCTACGCGACCAACGCCTTTCAGCTCACGCGCAAATACATCCAGGCCAACGCGGAGAATTTCAAGCTGGTCGTCCAGGATACCGGCGCGCGCGTCGACCCCACCACCAACGTCGCCTCTGCCGATCCGTCGATCCCCGCCAATCAGCAATCGCCCGATCTCGCCAACGCGATCAACGCCTACAACACGATCTTCACGAGCTATAATAATCTGAACATCAACCGCGCCACCAACGGCAACCAGGAGCTCTACAAGCTCTTCGTCGACTACTCGGTGCAGGGCGGAAAACTGAAGGGCTTCCGCGTGGGCCTCGGCGTGCAATACCGTGGCCGCGAGATCCTCGGCAACAAGGGCGCCGACACCATCGTCGACCCCAACAACCCCTCCCGCGCCATCGACGACCCCACGCGCAGCATCGACACCCCGCTCTACTCGCCCAAGGGCGACCACACCGTCACCTCGACCTGGGGCTACCACTGGCGCTTCGCCGACCGCCCGGTCGAAGTGCAGCTCGTGATCAAGAACCTCCTCAACGACCGCACCGTTTACTGGACCACCTCCACCAACGGCGCCGCGACCGTCGCCCAGCGCCCGCGCGACGGCAACTACGCCTCCCCCGCCCGCGAAACCGTCCCCGTCGGCTTCGGCCAGAAAGCCCCCATCAGCTTCACGCTCTCCTTCACCGCGAAGCTGTAACCCGCGTGGCTTGGGGGTTTTCGCGCACATAGCGGCGAAGCATCAACGCATTCTTTATCGCGAATCCTTCGCGGTCGTTGTTGAAATAAACCCAGGCCTCCTCGGCGCCCGATTCTTGAATTCGTTTGAGCCATAATCGCAGTTCGTCCTCGGAGTAGTCGTGGCGATACCATTGCGATTTGCCGCTCAGTCGCACATACAGGATGCGTTGGTGCGGGGGTAGGTCGTCTGGCAGTCGCGGTGCACTCACCGCGCAAAACGCGATCCCCTTTTGTGCGAGCCCACGAT
>JAZKEV010000581.1:20480-23331 GCA_040386765.1 Verrucomicrobiota bacterium
CGCGAAAGCGCGGTACACCGCCTGACGCCACCAGCTCCGATGGCGGAATTCCACGACGTTCTTCCGCGCGCCATCCAGCTGGGTGACGATGCTCTTCAGCCGCGAGGGCGTATACCGGTAGCTGGGTGGAAACTGAAACAGGAAGCATCCCATCTTCTCTCCGAGCACCTTTGCGATCTCGTAGTAGGACTGGACCAGCACCTTGGTGCGCACCATCCGCTTCTCGTGGGTGATGAGCTGGTTTACTTTGACGCTGTAGATAAAATGCGGCGGCGCGTCGCGTTTCCACCTGCGGATCGTTTGGGGCGTGGGCCACCGGTAGAAAGGGGCGTTCAACTCCACCGTTTCGAAAACGTTGGCGTAGTATGCGAACCAGTTCTTCGTGGTCGGCTCCTGCCGCGGATAGAAGATTCCCCGCCAGTGCGAATAGAACCATCCCGAACATCCAATGTGGATTTGCATGCGCCGGTCACTGCACCCGTACCTTCAGCTGCAAGGCCCGTCCTCCTTGAATGAGAACCAGCTCCTTCTGCCGGAGCGCCCGGCCCAACGCCTTCCCCCATCGAATGATCGCAGGTCGCGAATCGCAGATCAGTATCTGGCGGCACTCTTCGCGGATGAAACGCCCCTGAGCCGGGTCGTGCCAGCCGCCGTCCGCTCGGAGAATCGTGAATCCCTTGGGGAAGTGGCTGGCCGTGAGCTTTTGGATCAAGTCGTCGTCGGCCCGCGTGAACCGTCCACGTTTCGCGCCGACGTTGCGTGCGCCGATAAGCAATGACCAGCAGCGCATCGGCAAAGTTAACCCGCCTTAGCTGGCAGATCGGGCGAGGACCGGGGAGTGGTTGTCATGCCGTCGAGGATACAGGCGGTCGGCGGCGAAAGCTATGGGACAGAACCCCACTCGCTTCGTCGGTGAACCGGCGCATGCCGGAATCGGGCCCTGAAGTCGGGAGGTGGCGCCAGCTCGCATCGCTCTGCGCCTATCAGGATCTCAAGACTACATCCCTTCATCTCGTGGGCGGCGGCTTCGACAAAACCCGGCGCTTTTCTCACGCAGGCAGTGAGTGGCTGCGACCGGCCCCATCGACGCGACTGCACGAAGGAACCTCTTTCGTTTGGAACGGACGAGAGTGCTATGCACCGCTGGTTGAAGACCTTCGTAGAGGCGGCCAAAGCGTGGAATACCGACAATGCCTTCAAGCATTCCGCTTCGGTCAGCTTTTACACGCTGTTCTCGCTGGCTCCCATCACCATGATCGCAGTCGGCATTGCGGGCGCATTTTTCGGGAAAGAAGTAGCCACGCACCAGTTCTCATCCCAAGTCACCCAGCTTGTCGGAGCGGAAAGCGCCGAGCTTATTCAAAAGACGATGGAGGCGAATTCGCTGCGGGACACCAGTGTCTGGAATACCGTCCTCGGTGCCATCCTCCTGCTGTTCGGCGCCACGACAGTTTTCGGGCAGCTGCAGGAATCGCTCAATGAAATCTGGGGTGTGACCGCGAAACCGAGCCGAAGCGGTTGGGTGGTGATCATCGTGCAGCGGCTGATCTCTTTCGCCATGGTGCTGACCGTGGGCTTTCTGCTGCTCGCGTCGCTCATTCTCACGACTGCGTTAACCGCGACCATCGAGCTCGCAAAAAGCTGGATTACGATTCCCCCTGCGCTGCTCCGCCTGGCTGATGTGAGCGTGGGCCTCGTGGTCATAACTGTCCTGTTTGCGCTGCTCTTCAAAGTCATGCCGGACGTGCGCACTCGCTGGCGGGAGGTGTGGCTCGGCGCGTTTGTGACCGCCGTGCTTTTCAGCATCGGCCGATTTTTGATCGCGCTCTATTTAGGTCACTCGACCATCGCGAAGAACTACGGCGCCGCCGGCTCGCTCGTGGCGCTGCTGATCTGGATCTACTATTCCTGCGCGATCCTTTTCTATGGTGCGGAATATATCCGTGCTCACCGACTCGTTCGCGGCGAAGCCGTCGAACCCAAGAAAACTGCAGTGCTGGTCCGCAAGGAGATCGTCGAAGGACGGGTGAAGAAGCTTCGTCACGGCTCTTGATCTCAAAATGGATTATCTCGACCTCCTCCAGTGGCCGGCGATGGCGACCAGCATCATCGCGGCCTGGTTGGTCGGTGGACAATCGAAACCGCGGCGACAGCACGGGTTCTGGTGGTTCCTCGCCAGCAACGCTCTTTGGATCGCGTGGAGCTGGCACAACCAAGCCTGGGCGCTGATTGGTCTTCAAGTCGCTCTTATCGCTTTGAACCTCCGCGGGGCCAGGCGGAACGATGCTAGCGGGGCTGCGCCAAGTGGATCTGTTAAATAGCATTTCAGAATTCGGATTCACGCTGGTCGGGTTCGGCGTCGAGAACGAGAAATTGCTATTCATCCACAGGATTAATCTGGGGCAGGAAATCGCCCTTTTACCCTCTCATCAATGGTGCACCAAATCCTACCTTTCTCCCGTACCAATTTCTTTAGCGAGATTGGGGATGCGCCTGATGGTACGACCCTCTCTCGAAGTATACACTCATGAATGTCTATCTCATCCTCTGGGAAGGTGCAAACCACAGGCGGTCCGCTGGCGCAGGACGGGGAAAAGAATCCGCGCGCGGAAATTTCGGTGCCCGGTAATAGCGGCATCAAAGTCGTCCAAGCCGTGACGATACGAAAGCCCGCCGCTCAACTCTACGCTTTCTGGCGCGATCTCACGAACCTCAGCCAGGTCATCAAGCATCCCGTCACCATCACGATGTCTTCTCACGATGACTCACATTGGGTGGTGAGCGCTCCCGGCGGCCAGGTGCAGTGGGATGCCATCATCATTAACGATAGCCCCGATCGCCTCATCGCCTG
>JAZKEV010000581.1:23341-36248 GCA_040386765.1 Verrucomicrobiota bacterium
GCGCTCGGGTCCTGGAGCTGATGTCGCCAACGCCGGCTCCGTCCGCTTCGAAGCCGCTCCCGGCGATGAAGGCACCGAGGTCACAGTCGCGCTCGAGTACGATCCACCCGGGGGAAAACTCGGCGCCGCCGTCGCCAAGCTCACGCGCGACTCCGCCGGCTCACAGGTGTACGATGCCCTGCGCCGTTTCAAAGCACTGATGGAGGCGGGCGAGATTCCCACCACCGAAGGCCAATCCGTCGGCGGACCGCAGCGAAAGGAAAAAGCATGAAGGCTCTCGTCTGGATGGGAAAAAAGAGCGTCGAGGTGCAGACGGTCGACGACCCGAAGATCCTCAATCCCCGCGATTGCATCGTGAAGATCACGTCCACCGCGATCTGCGGCTCCGACATTCATCTGTTCAACGGCTACATCCCCACCCTCGAGAAAGGCGATATTCTCGGCCACGAGTTCATGGGCGAAGTCGTCGAAGCGGGCCCGCTCGTTAAAAAGATCCGCGTCGGCGACCGCGTCGTGGTGCCCTTTACCATTTCGTGCGGCCAGTGCATTCATTGCGTGCGCCAGCAATTCTCCGCCTGCGATAACACGAACCCCAACTGGCACATCGGCGAGACGATGATGGGCTTCTCCGGCGCCGGCATGTTCGGCTACTCTCACATGACCGGCGGCTATGCCGGCGGCCAGGCGCAGTATGCACGCGTGCCGCATGCCGACGTCGGTCTGCTGAAGATCGAAAACGATCTCCCCGATGAGAAGATCCTCTTTCTCTCCGATATCTTCCCGACCGGCTACATGGCCGCCGAAAATTGCGACATCGTGCCCGGCCGCTCGATCGTTGCCGTCTGGGGCTGCGGCCCCGTCGGCCAGTTCGCCATCCGCAGCGCCATCCTCCTCGGCGCCGCCAAAGTGATCGCCATCGACTCCGTGCCCGAGCGGCGCGCGATGGCCGCGACCGCGGGAGCCATCGTGCTCGATTCCGGCGACGACGTGATGGAGCAGTTGAAAGCGCTCACCGGCGGCCGCGGGCCCGATGCCTCGATCGACGCCGTCGGCATGGAGGCGCACGGCTCCATGTACGACGACATCAAGCAGACCCTGAAACTGGAGACGGATCGCCCCTACGCCCTGCGTCAGGCGATGCGTTGCACGCGCAAGGCAGGCAATGTGTCCGTCCCCGGAGTCTACGGCGGCTTCCTCGACAAGATGCCCTTCGGCGCGGCCATGAACAAAGGCCTCACCTTCAAGATGGGTCAGACCCACATGCAAAAATACATGGGCCCTCTCCTGAAGCTCGTCGAAGAAGGAAAGATCGATCCCTCCTTCGTCGTCACCCATCGCATCCCGCTCACGCAGGCGCACGACGCCTATCCCATGTTTATCGAGAAGCGCGACGGTTGTATTAAAGTAGTGCTCGATCCCGCCGCCTAAAGCGGCCGCTCACTGATACACATCACGGCCACGGCAGCGTCAGCCCTCGGCGGCCGCGTCACGCCACGCGGTCCCCTTCCCATCTCGGCTTCGCGCCACGTGTATCCACGTAACCACGACACGCCATCGTCATCTCCATCCTCAATTTCTCCCATTTTCCTATGCCCTCCACCCTCACCCTCCGCGATCTCCTCATCGACCAGCTCAACGATATCTATAGCGCCGAACGGCAGCTCATCGACGCCTTGCCGAAAATGGCGGCGGCCGCCACCGGCGAAAACTTGAAGCAAGGCTTCCTCGATCACTTGGAAGAGACGAAAGTGCATGTCGAGCGCCTGCAAAAAGCCTTCGCCAAGCTGGGCACCCCCGCGGGCGAAAAGACCTGCCTCGCTATGAAAGGCCTCGTCGCCGAGGGCTCCGAAGCCATCGAGCTCGAAGCCAATGGCGCGATCCGCGACATCGCCCTCATCGGCGCCGCCCGCCGCGTGGAGCACTACGAGATCGCCGCCTACAAGTCCGTCCGCGGCGTAGCCGGTGCCGTCGACGAGGAAAGCGTGGCCGACCTTCTCCAGCAAACGTTGGACGAGGAGTGCGAATCGGATAAACGCCTCTGCTCACTCGGCGATATGGTGATCGAGGCCGCGAAGGATTTCACCGGCGACGAAGAGAACGCGCCCCGCAAGACCACGCCCGGCAAACTCGGCAAGAAAAAGCAGAAGTAAAAGTAATCCTCCCGGACTCGGATTCCCATCCTCGCCGTTCCACCTCGCCCATCCTTCCACCCGCCCATCCACCCCGAATCTCAGCACAAATTTCAAATCAGCATGTTCCGCAAACCCAAGCCCGCTCCAAACGCCACCACCTCCGCCCAGCCGCCGCCTCTCGCCAAAAAAGGCACCTGCCCGATGACGGCCCTGCGGAAGTTTTTCGGCGGCGAGCCCCATCAAGAGGCTCCCGCGTCCGGCCCCGCGCTGACCACCAATCAAGGCGTCGTCCTCGAGGATAATCAAAACTCCCTGAAAGCCGGAATCGGCGGCCCCACGCTCCTCGAGGATTTCATCCTGCGGGAAAAGATCACGCACTTCGATCACGAGCGGATTCCCGAGCGCATCGTCCACGCCCGCGGTTCAGGCGCGCACGGCTTTTTCGAATCCTACGGTTCGCTCGCGGATATCACCTGCGCCAAGTTCCTCGAGCCCGGCAAGCGGACGCCCGTCTTCGCACGCTTCTCCACCGTGGCCGGCGGCGCCGGCTCCGGCGATCTCCCGCGCGACGTGCGCGGCTTCTCCGTGAAATTCTACACCGAGGAGGGCAATTACGATTTCGTCGGTAATAACATTCCCGTGTTCTTCATTCAGGATGCGATGAAGTTCCCCGACCTCATCCACGCTGTGAAGATGGAGCCCGATCGCGGTTTCCCCCAGGCCGCCTCGGCCCACGACACCTTCTGGGATTTCGCGTCCCTCATGCCCGAGAGCATGCACATGCTGATGTGGGCCATGTCCGACCGCGCCATCCCGCGCTCGCTCCGGATGATCCAGGGCTTCGGCGTGCACACGTTCCGCCTGATCAACGCCGAAGGCGCTTCCACCTTCGTCAAGTTCCACTGGCGGCCCCTCCTCGGTCTCGCCTCCGTGGTGTGGGACGAAGCGGTGAAGATCAACGGCGCCGATCCCGATTTTCATCGCCGCGATCTCTTCGAGGCCATCGCGCGCGGCGATGCCCCGCAATGGGAGCTCGGCTTCCAGCTGTTCGATCAAGCCACCGCGGACTCGCTCGATTTCGATATTCTCGACCCGACCAAAATCATCCCCGAGGAAATCATCCCGGTGCGCCCCGTCGGCAAGATGACGCTGGATCGCAATCCGGATAATTTCTTCGCCGAGACCGAGCAGGTCGCCTTCTGCCCCGCGAATATCGTGCCGGGCATCGGCTTCACCAACGACCCGCTGCTGCAAGGGCGCCTGCACTCCTACCTCGACACCCAGCTCAGCCGCCTGGGCGGTCCCAACTTCCATCAGATCCCCGTCAACGCCCCGCGTTGCCCGATGCGGAATTTCCAGCGCGATGGCCTCCGCCAGATGATGGTGCCCAAGGGCCGCGTCGCATATGAGCCGAGTTCGCTCGACGGCGGTTTCCCCCGCGAAAATTCCGCGCTCGGCTTCAAGACGTTTCCCGCGACGGACGCTCCCGAAACCCTCAACGCCGAGAAGACCCGCCGCCGCAAGGAGACCTTCGCCGATCACTACTCCCAGGCGCGGATGTTCTTCCAGTCTCTCACCGAGCCGGAGCAGCGCCACGTCGTCAGCGCCTTCGCCTTCGAACTGGCCAAAGTGGAGTCGAAGCCCGTGCGCTGCCGCATGCTGGGCCATCTCCATATCATCGAAAAGTCGCTCGCGACGCAGGTGGAGCAGGCCCTCGGCATGGAAGGCCAGGCGCAGTTCATCACGCCCGCCGTGGAACCGAAGAAATTAGCGCCCTCCCCTGCGTTGAGCCTCTTCGCGAAAGCCGAGCCCACGCTCGAGGGCCGAAAAGTAGGCGTCCTCGTCACCGCCGGTTTCGACTCCGCCCTCCTCCACGAGCTTCAAGCCGCCGTGGAAGCCGAGCGCGCCGTGCTCGTGCGCATCGCCCCCAAGATCGGCGGCGTCATCAATAAAGCTGGCAATCTCCTGGAAGCGGACCTCGCGCTGTCCGCCGCGCCCTCGATTTTCTTCGACGCCGTCGTGGTGCTCGCCTCCGCCGAAGGCGCCAAGACGCTCTCCACCGAAGCCGCCGCCGTGGACTGGATGCGCGATGCCTTCGGCCATCTGAAAGCCATCGGCCACACCGCCAGCGCTGCACCGCTCCTGACCGCCGCCGGGATCAAGCCCGACGAGGCCGTGATCGTCACCGACGACAAGAAGGCGATCAGGCAATTCGTCGCCCAAGCCAAAAAAGGCCGCCTCTGGGACCGTGAACCTAAACTGAGGTCGCCGGGTTAAAAGCGCCCGCAACTAAGTCGGCACCGATGCCCAAACGGCAATATAATATCGGGGCGTAGCTTAGCCTGGTAGGGCGCTACGTTCGGGACGTAGAGGTGGCGAGTTCGAATCTCGCCGCCCCGTCCCTTCCGTCGGTTCGGCCTAGTCGGAGAAAATTCTGCTCGGGCCCTCGTCGCGCCTATTGCCAACAGCCCCGCCTCTCGCCAATGGCGCCGGTTGACCGTTTATCGCGACGGCAGCTCGTAGATTTCGAGCAACGCATCCCCCACCGTACCATCGGCGCTGCGGAGGAGCACCGTGTAGAAATTTCCGGCAGGCAGCGTCAGCTCCACCGCCGCATCGCGGCTGGCGGGAGTGATTCCCGCCGCACCCGCCTCGACGAACACCGGTTCGAGCGCGGCCTCCCAATCGTCGCTCTCCGCGATCTTCGGGCCATTGCCGGCGAATACCTCGAGCACCGGATCCGCCAGCGCACTGGAGATGCCGTAGAGCCGGAGCTGCGGCCCGAGCGCGCGGATCAAGACGCGCCTCGAGCCGGTGCCGCTGACCGTAAAGCCCACCGTCAGCGCGCGCGGGCCGCTGCCAACCTGCGTGAGCGCGGAAAGATTGACGACTTTCGATCGGGCAGCCGGCGCGGGATCGTAGATCTCCGCGAGCACCGTGCCACCGCCCGCCGCACGTAGTTTTGCGGTCGCCGGCCCCACCGGCACGCCGATGGCCAGCGCCGCATCGGCGCTCCCCGCCGCCAGCGGAAACGCGCCCACCGCCGCGAACGCCGCCGCATCGCCCGCCAGCCAGTTTTCGTTTTCCGCGATCTTGATCGAGTTGGCATTGAACAACTCAAGCCGGGTATCCGCCGCCGCGTCCGCCACGCCGAAAACGCCGAGCGAAGGCCCCACCGCGCGGATCACGAGCGGCTTGGTGTCGCTGCTCTGCACCACGAAACCCACCGTGAGCTCCGGGCGGTCCGCCGGCAGCCACGTGCGGAGGGAGAGATTCGAGAGAAATGCCCGCGGCACCGGCACAACCGGCGGTGGCGGCACGACCGGTTGCGACGGCGCCGCGGCGACGGTTAGCGTCACGGTATTGCTGACCACGGTGCCGAGAGTATTCGAGACGATGACGTGATAGACACCCGTGTCCGCCACGGTGGCGGCACCAAACTGCAGCGTGGCCGACGTCGCGTCCGGGATCGCGTCGCCGTTTTTGAACCACTGATAGGTAAACGATGGCTGCCCCATCGCCGTGACCGAGAGCGTGGCGGTTTCGCCGGCAGTGACCGCACCGGACCACGGCTGCGCAATCAGCTCAACACTCGTGGGCGCGGTTTGCGGCGCGACGAACTCGAGCTCCCACTTCGAGACGCCATGCACGTAAAGCCGCGCCACCTGGCCCGCGCGCCGCTCCGTGTCGCCGTTCTCGAGCCCCATCACCTGCGCGTAAAAATCACCCGCGTCCGCGATGTCGCCGTTCGCGCGGTCGAGAATCTTGCGCGGCGTCGTCCACGTCTCCGGTCGGCTGAGATCGGGGCAAAACGAGATGTAAACCCCCTCCTGCGCCCAGCGCTCGCCGGCCGCGCGATTCAGGAGCATCACGTAGCAGTTGAGATAGGTGTTCCAGTGCACCGACGGACCCCAAAACGCATTCGGATATTTCGACTGCCAAGTGCGCTGCACGGGAAAGATCGGCGTCACGCGCCCGCCGCTGCCGGCTTCCCGCCACGCGCCGTTGTAGTACTTCCACACCTTGCCCACCGGATTCGCACGATCCTCGTAGGCCATGCGGGCGAGGCATACGCCCTGGTTTTCCGCCTCGCCGCCGTAGTTGCCGAAAAAGAAATAGAAGTACTTCCGCTGCCGGTCGAGGAGCACGGAGAAGTCGCCATGACCGCCGGCGAAGTAGCCATTCTGCGCCGTCGGATCGATCGGGTCGCCCGACTCAAGGATGAATCCCAGATCGGTCATCGTGTAGCCGCCGTCCACGGACATCGCCGCGCCGATCTTCGGAGCCGTCAGCGTGGAGCCCGGAATCAGGTTCACCGGCTCCGCGTGATACCACCCCCAGAGCGTGTTGTTATTACTCTCCGGCCAGACCGACTCGACCCACTTCGGCGAATTATCCGGCGACGGCACCGCCGCCGCCCGCGTCTCAAACGGCCCAAACTGATTCGGCCCGCTGCTCAACCGGGGCGACCCGTGGGAGATAAACCAGAAGAGTTTTCCATCCCGCCAGAAAGCGGGGCTGTTGCAATCGGGCACCGCCGGCATGGAAACCTGCTGCGCCGACCGTAGTTGCACGTCCTGGGCTGCGAGAGCGCAAACCAGGAACAAGCCAGCGGCATAACGTAGGAGACCCAGCAACATGCTGCCCCATTGGACGGCACGTTCCCGACTCAAGTTTCCCCTTAGTACTGTGAAAGATACGTATAACACGGGTTGCGGCAGGCGTCGTCAGACGCCCGCCGTCGTGAATACGGAGGTCGCCCGCATAAATTAGGAGCGTTCGACGCTACAACCGACTACCACGGCGCACGCCGCCCTCTTTTTCGCACGGAAATGGGCCGGTTCGGAAGATTGTCGACTCACGTGAACTTTCCTCTTGCCCGCGCCCACCGACTCCCTCACTTAAGCACCCTTCCGCTGAATGTCGGGGCGTAGCTTAGCCTGGTAGAGCGCTACGTTCGGGACGTAGAGGTCGCGAGTTCGAATCTCGCCGCCCCGACCATTTCACCGGTGCCGGAGTGTTTCCGGACCGCTCAGCTGATCGAGCACGCCGGACCATAGGTCTGCTTCTCCCTGCAAGCCATGGAGTTCCAAGGCTTCTCGAATTTCCCCTAGGGCGGGTTCACGCACCTCGTGCTTGGGATCGTTGGGCAACTCGGGCCGCACCACACGCGCCAGCGCCCAGCAGGCCCAGGCACGCCACCGGCGTTGCTCGCAACGGGGTTCGTTCATCCGGTCGGCATAGTGCTGAAAATGCACGCGAGGATTGCCGATGAAGCGGTCGGACGGGGTATTGGCAATCAGCCAGGCCATCGCGGCATAGGGCAGCGGATGCGCCTGCAGGACCGGTTCATCCCCCCGCAAGTCGGCGCCCAGCGCCCGATCCAGGCACAAGAGCGAACGCGCCGCGAAG
This sequence comes from Verrucomicrobiota bacterium, assembly GCA_040386765.1. Taxonomy (GTDB): domain Bacteria; phylum Verrucomicrobiota; class Verrucomicrobiia; order Opitutales; family Opitutaceae; genus ER46. The sequence goes on from JAZKEV010000581.1 coordinate 30,886, forward strand.
CCTCGCTGCCACAACGCGTGCCCGTACTCGAGGCAGGCGTAGTAAAACTCCGGACCGCGATCGGCGTCGCGGTACGCGTGCAGCGCCCGATAATCCAGCCCGGGTCGCGGCACAGGCAGGTGCGGACAGGGGGGCAACGGCGATGACATGGGCCGGTTGGTGCCTGCGAAACCCGCCATCGTCAACGCCGCGTGCCCTGAGCCTCTCCGTCGCGGTTGCTCCGCTGCGCGGTCGCGCGATGGTGCGGACGCACACCCAGAGTATGATCTCACCTGTCTTCTCGCGTTCTTTCGCTTGGCGTGCCGCCGCGTTTCAGTGACAACCGCTCGCCTGAACCCGCCGTCCGCCACTCCCCCGTCCTCGCCCTCGCCCGCCGCCCCCGAGGCTGCCGCCACCGCGAAACCGCAGGCCCACGAGATCGCCGGCTGGCGCCGCCTGCTGCTGTGGCCCTTTGGCTTGCTGGTCCGGCTCTGGGGGATGTCGCTGCGCTTCGAGGAAAGCGAAGCGGATCTGCGGGCGTACATGAAGAAGGACGTGCCCGTCGCATTGATCCTCTGGCACAACCGGCTCTTTCTCGCCGCCGAGATCGTGCGCCGGTATCGTCAGGGCCGCCCGGCCTATGCCCTCGTGAGTGCGAGCCAGGATGGCGCGTGGCTCTCGGCTTTTTTCTCGCTCGCCGGGCTCCGCACCGTGCGCGGTTCGAGCAGCCGCATGGGTCGCGAAGCCGCGTCCGCGCTCGTCGAGACGCTCCGGGCCGGCTACGACGTCGGCATCACCCCCGATGGCCCGCGCGGCCCCTGCTACGACCTGAAACCGGGCGGCGTGATCGTGGCCCGGCGCACGCGCGCGCCAGTCTTGATCATCGGCGGCGAGTTCTCCTCCGCGTGGCGGCTCCGCAGCTGGGACCGCTTCTATGTGCCGAAACCCTTCTCGCGCGTCCGCATGCGCTGCGAAGTCCTCATGCCCGAGCAACTCGAGGACCGCGATGCCGCCATCGCCCTGATCCGCGACCGCCTGATCGCGCTGAATCCAGACGCATCCGACCGACACGAACGAGCCCGTAGCGCGGAGCTTTAACCCGCGCTTTTTGGGAATGACCCGCCACCGTGGTAGGCTGCCTGCTTGCAGGCGCTCGTCCGACTACCTATCAGCGCCAGCAAGCTGGCTGCCTACCTGGCGTGCGGCTATTTCTCCGACAGGCCTCGGCCGCGCGCTATGCAGGATCGCTCAAAACTCCGGCGTAAACGTCTCGTTGGAACCCGAGGCCACCACGAGATCGGGGCCGGTATTCCACGTGAGGTCGTTGACCAGGAACTTGAACGTGAAAGGCCGGGCCGACTCGCCGAGCTGCACCTGCCACACGTCCTCACCGGAAACGGTCATGAGGAGGCCGACATCCCAGCTCAGGCCTGCGCCGTCGCCACGGATGTAGACCGCATTGCCGAAGCCGACGTCGATCTTGGCCGTGATCGTGGTCGTCACCGCCTTGGGAGCGATTTCCTTCACCGCCGGGGCGGCGGCCACCGGAGCCGGGGCCGATGCGGCGACGGGTGCCGCGACAGGCTTCGCAGCGATCACCGGAGCCGCAGCGGCCTTGGTGACAGCAGCGATGATCGTCTTGGTGGCGGCAACCGTCTTGGCAGAGGCCTTCGCTGCGGTCTTCTTTACTGCCTTGACGGGGGCTGCCGCAGAGGCGGGAGCCGGCGTGACGGCGACTTTGGTCGTCGTGGTTTTTGCAGCCTTTGTCGCAGGGGCGGGCGACTTGGCAGCTTTGGCGGTGGTCTTTTTGCTAGCGCTCATGATGTGTGGATGGACGTGGGTTAACCCCGTATTCAGAGTCGATCTTAGCAAATGAGGGGCCAACGCACCAGAGGTGAGTTCGTCATTTCACCCTCTCGTAACCTCCGCACCTAAAAACAGGCCTGCTTCAGCCCTTTGCGATGATTTCTCCCGCCAAAACGAAGCGGTTTCGAGCCCTACCAGAGCGCCAGCGCGACTTTTTTCTGCTCACTTGCCGTACGCCTCAAAAGAGTGGTGGACCAGATCGGGATCAAACCGACGACCTCATCGTTGCGAACGATGCGCTCTATCAACTGAGCTACTGGCCCCTGAGGAAGGTGAGGTATTGGAAAATCACCGGGCGCAAGTAAACACCAATTTTCACGTACGCCACGGTCCTGCGCGCTTTTCTTCGGGGCCGGACGCGTTGTCTGCCTTTCCCACCTCTGGCGCGGCCGATCTCCCGCCCTACTCCGATTCCCCGACCTGGCGGGCAAAAATCATCTTTCCGCCGGCCGTCGGGAGCACGCTGATGATCTCCGCCTGCACCCGGCGGCCAAGGTGCGGACGACCGTTGCTGACGACGACCATCGAGCCATCCTCGAGGTAACCCACTGCCTGGCCTTCCTCCTTGCCGGGCTTCACGAGCTCCACGTCGAGCCGCTCGCCGAGCATCAACTCGGGTCGGAGGGACTTGGCGAGGACGTTGAGATTGAGCCACGGCACGCCGTGAAACTCCGCCATCTTCGCGAGATTGTAATCGGTCGTGAGCAGCTTGGCCCGCATCGACTGCGCAATGAAGACCAGCTTCGCATCCACGTCCTCGCGCTTCGTCACTTCGCTCTCGGTGATCCGGATATCGACGTTCTTGATCTTGCGCAGCTCGTTGAGCACCTCGAGCCCGCGGCGCCCGCGCGCCTGCTTGTGCGGGTCGGTCGAATCCGCCACGGAGCGCAGCTCCGAAAGCACGAAGCGCGGGATCACGAGGCCCGCCGTGAGAAAGCCCGACTCGCACACCCGTGCGATTCGGCCATCGATCAGCACGCTCGTGTCGAGGACCACCAGGGGGACATCCACCTCATGCGGCACGAAGCGCACATAGGGGATGATGAGGTTGAATTCGTCCTTCCCGCGCAGCGCGATGACGATCGCCAGGTACGGGCAGATGAGAAACAGCGCCAGCCGCACCAGGTAGATGCGCGTGTCGTCGCCCTGCGCCAGCAGCGGCGAAGACCCCACCAGATACGCCACCAGCGAGCCCACCGCGATGCCCAAGGTCACCGCCGAAAGGCCACGCAGCGAGAACCCCTTCAGCATGATGTCCACCAGCACCACCAGGAGGCCGATGCACAGGCCCACGGTGACGGCGACGCCGCGAAAGCGGTCCCAATCCGTGATGGTGTAGCACACCAGCCAGCCGCCCGCGGCGCACAGGAACACAAAAACGAGCCGGATCGGCAGAAGGGTTTTATCCATGAAACGCGTCGCGTTCTACCAGTGAAACTGCAATGTCCTCGTAAACAAGATCAGCAACGGAATCCCGACCATGAGAGCCATCAACGCATACAACAGGAGTTGTATGCGGCGGGCTTTTAGCTTTTCAGCCTCAGTCGGTTCCATTTCGGTGCAGCGCACCAAAGCCACCCCCGCATGACAACGCAATACTGGCTCGTTAAATCCGAGCCCGAAACCTACGCCTTCACCGATCTCGTCCGCGACAAGAAGACGGACTGGACCGGCGTGCGCAACTACGCCGCCCGCATCCACCTTAACTCCATGAAGCCCGGCGACCGCGTGCTCTTCTACCACAGCGGTGGCCCCAAGACCATCGTCGGCCTCGCCGAGATCACCAAGCTCGCCTTCCCCGACAAGACCGCGGATGAAGACGGCTGGGTGGCCGTCGAACTCAAGGCTGTCGCCCCCCTCAAGAATCCGATCACGCTCGATCAGGTGAAGGAAGTGCCCGCCCTGAAGAACATGGCCCTGCTCCGCCTCTCGCGTCTCTCCGTGCAGCCCGTGACGCCCGCCGAGTTTGCCGCGATCACGAAGCTCGGCGGCGTCTGAGCATGGCCGCCCTCGCGCAACTCACGATCCTCGCGCCCGGTCTGCTGGGCGGTTCGGTCGCCCGCGCAGCCCGTGCCAGCGGCGCCGCGCAGCGCATCGTCATCTGGGCCCGCCGCCCGGAGACGCGACTCCAACTCCAGTCGCAGCCGTGGTGCGACGCCGTGGCCGACACGCCCGAGGACGCCGTGCGCGAAGCCAGCCTCGTTGTGATCGCCTCCCCGGTCGACAAGATCGTGCCGCTCACGCGCCAGATCGCGGCCGCGCTCCGGCCCGGCGCCCTCGTCACCGATGTTGGCAGCGTCAAGGGCGAGATCGCCCGCCTCGGTCACACCGCCCTCGCGCCGCGCGCCCACTTCATCGGCGCGCATCCCATGGCCGGCTCCGAGAAGACCGGCTGGGAGCACGGCACCGAAACGCTCTTCCAGCGTCGCACCTGTTTCGTAACGCCCCTGCCGGAGAGCGATCCCGCCGCCACTGCCGCTGTCGCGGCCTTCTGGCACGCGCTCGGCTCCGAAGTCGTGACCGTGGGCGCCGATCAGCACGACGAGATCGTCGCGCACATCAGCCATCTCCCACAGGTGATCGCCTCGTCACTCTGCGGCTTTCTTGCCACCAAGAACCCCGCGTGGCGCAACTACGCCGGTGGCGGCCTGCGCGACACCACGCGCATCGCCGGCAGCGACCCGCAGCTCTGGCGCAGCATTCTCGAACAAAACCGCGACGAGGTCCTCCGCGCCCTCCGCGAGTTCGAAGAAGAGCTGCACCAATTCCAAATCGCCCTCTCCAACCGCGACTACGTCGAAGTCGCCGCCCGCATCGAGCGCGGCAAAGTTTACCGCGACCAATTCCGCCCGCCGCCCTCGTCGTGAAGGCGCCGGAGAAGCGAGTCCAGCAGATCGAGCGGTCGGCGCTGCGCGAGGCCCAAAAGGCCTTCCGCAAGCATCCAGAAACACCTGTCACTAGAGAAGAACTGCTCTCGCTTCGCGTTCAAACCCTCACGCTCGGCGATCGCATCACGCTCGCGGTCGCGGGAAGCTTGGCCATTGCCGGTGGCACCTACTGCTTGCTCAATGACTACGCGGCGTGGGCTGGCTTCGGGTTGATCGTCGTTGGCGCGCTCATCCTTCTCTTGGGCGCGATCGGCTGGCGGCGGGTCCTGGCCGAGACGGAGCACGCGTTGGGCGAAGGCATCCTCGAGATTGTTCTCCAAACCATCATCAAGGCACTCGACTGAGTCCAGCGGCGCAGGGACCGGTCTTGAGTGCCACACTTCCCCCGATGGCAATCGGCACGCCCGCCGCGATCTTGTAGCCCTGCGCGTGAGCGCAGGGCCCGTCATAACCCCATCCCTCCCGAGCTTCGCCGATCAGGCGAAGCCCGCACCCGTCCGCCCCGCCCTATCTTCCGTCATCAGCGCAGATTAGCGTTCCCTCCTATCTTCCTTCCTCCCCCGCCCTCCCTTCCCCTTCCCTCCATCTCTCCTCCCAAGCCCCTCTCGCCCACTCCCACTAGCTCTGTGG
>JAZKEV010000582.1:0-21187 GCA_040386765.1 Verrucomicrobiota bacterium
GGGTGGCGGGACGGCTCGGGTATTTCCGGGCTATTCCGGGGAAAAACGGGATCGGGCGCGGCCGCCGGAGGTGAGAGCGGGGGGGCGTGGGAGCGCCGACTAAGGGGAAGGGGGCAGACAGGTCCAGGCGGAAGGTGGATGGGCCTGCCGGGAAGACGGACGAACGCGGGTTGGGGGCGGAGGAGCGCACGGTGGGGGCGGTGGCGGTCGACAAGCCGGACGACAGGGTGGTCACGACGGCCATGGAGGCGGGGGCGGATAGTCGCGATACCGGCGAACCGGCGCTGCCGCAGTTTCTACAGATCAGTCCGGAGGGGGTGATGCTGAAGGGGATCAAGATGGCGAAGCACTTTGGCCGGGATACGGCCAAGCTGGAGGCGGGGTTTGCCCGGCTATTTCCGGGCTATTCCGCGGATAATCCCGAGAGCATTCCGAAGCGCACGGTGGAGGAGGAACTGCGGTTGAAGATCGAAATCCAGAAGGTCGCCGGGCTGGGTTACGCTTATCTGGAGGCGGAGCTGGCCAAGCGTGCGGCCTGGGCGGCGGCGCGTGGGTGTGGTGCGGGCGCGGGTGCGGTGGAGGCGGTAGCTTAGAGCATTTTGATTTAAACCATAGCTGACCGCAAACCACCGGAAATTTGAACAGAAGGTAACGAAGGGAACGAAGAGTCAGTGGCGAGGACGCGCGCGTCCGGCCGATGCAGAATGCACGCTTGGAAAAATTTTGGCGTTTCGAGTTTGGAGTTTGGCGTTTCGAATTTTGGTCCCAAGCTGCCCGCCCATGTTGCCGCATCCCACGCTGACGGAGCACTACACGAGCACGGAGACGAAGCCGGCCTTCGTGAACCAGCTCTTCAACCGGGGCGCGAAATACTACGATGGCGTGGTCGACTGGGGTTTCCTGCGGAGCGGGTCCTTCTACCGGCGCTGGGTGCAGCAGCGCTATGGGCTGAAGAAGGGCATGAAGGTGATCGATGTCGCTTGCGGCACGGGCCTGGTCTCGGCGGGCGCGGCGAAGGTGCTCGGCGGCTCCGAGAACATCACGTGCGTCGACCCGAGCGTGGGCATGATGGCGGAGGCGAAGAAGAAGCTGGCCAAGGCGACCTTCCTCGAGGGTCGCGCGGAGGCGCTGCCGGTACCGACGGCGACTTTCGATTTTCTTACGATGGGCTATGCGCTGCGGCACGTGACCGGGCTCGAGACGGCGTTTCGCGAATACCACCGCGTGTTGAAGCCGGGCGGCACGGTGCTGATCCTGGAGGTCACGAAGCCGGCGGGCAAAGTCGGAAACTTTTTCTTCCGGATGTATTTCGGAAAAATCTATCCGGCGCTGACGCAGCTCTTCACGCGGAGCCGCGATGCGCGCGACATGATGCGCTACTATTGGGAGACGATCGATGCGTGCGTGCCGCCGGCGACGGTGCTGGCCGCGTTGAGCGAGGCGGGCTTTACCAACGTGAAGTGGAAACAGCTGGGCGGAATGTTCAGCGAGTACAGCGCCACCAAGCCCTGAGCGGCCGCGGACGCAGCGAAGCAGACTCATGATGCAGTGGGACTACGATCTGGTGGTGGTGGGCGGAGGGCCGGGCGGAAGTTGTGCGGCGGCGACGGCGCGGCAGCACGGCATGCGGACGCTGGTGGCGGAGAAGTGCGCGTTTCCGCGCTTCCATATCGGGGAGTCGCTGCTGCCGGCGGGCAACCGCGTGCTGCGCGAGACGGGGGCGCTGCCGAAGGTAGAGGCGGCGAACTTCATTCCCAAATATGGCGCGGAGTTTCATCGCGCGGATGGGAGCCAGGCGAAGAAGATTCTTTTCCGAGAGAGCCTGCACCCCGGGCTCGATAGCGCGTTTCAGGTGGAGCGGGCGCGCTTCGACAGCGTGCTGCTCGACCATGCGCGGTCGCTGGGCGCGGAGGTGCGGATGGAGACGACGGTGCGCGCGCTCGACAAGGTCGAGGGCGGGTACCGCGTGACGCTGGCCGACGCGGCGGGCGAGCGCACGGTGACGGCGCCGTGGGTGATCGATGCGACGGGCCGGGAGACGGGCCTGATGTCGGACCAGAAGCGCGCGCTGGAGCCCTCGCCTTTTCCGAAGCGGATGGCGATCTACAGCCACTTCAAAGGCGTGAAGCGCGAGGAGGGTCCGACGGGCGGCAACATTCTCATCGTGCGGCTGGAGGGCGGGTGGTTCTGGATCATCCCGCTGGACAAGGAGAAGACCTCGGTGGGCCTCGTGATGACGGTGGAGCAATTTCGGGCGGCGAAGCTGGAGCCGGAAAAGTATTTCCAGCGGGCGGTGGCGGGCTCGGCCAAGCTCCGCGAATTGCTGGGCGGCGCCTCGGCCATGATGGGCTTCCACGTGACGAGCGACTACAGCTACTTCCGCCGCGAACTGGCGCAGGAGCGGCTCGTGCTCGCGGGGGATGCGGGCGGGTTTTTCGACCCGATCTTCTCGTCGGGAGTCTATATGGCGACGTGGTCGGGCAAGCTGGCGGCAGACCTCGTGGCGAAGGCGTTTAAGGAGAAACGCGCGCTGACCGCCGCGGAGCGGAGCAACTACTCGCGCACGGTGAAGAAGCACGCGGGGGTCTTTCAGAAGCTGATCGTGGCCTTCTACGACGACGATGCCTTCGATGTTTTCATGTGCGAGGAGGTGCCGTGGGATCTCGCGCGGGGGATCAACTCGATCGTCGCCGGGCAGGCCAGGCTCACGTGGGCGCTGTGGTGGCGGTTCCAGGTTTTCCTGATGGTGTGCCGGCTGCAACGGAGGTGGAAGATCGTGAAGCGTCCGGCGATGGAGGCGGGGGCGATGGCGCGGCAGGCGGTGCGGTGACGGGGGACTCCACGCAAAGCGAACCAAATCAGGCATTCAAGAATCGACCGCGGATAACGCTGATGACGCGGATAGAAACCACGCGTGCCGCGTCCGGGTAGTCGGATGCCCTCTGTCGTAATCAGCGGTTAATATAATACCGCTCCGCTTCAGGGTTCTCTTCTGCGTTAATTTTGTTAAAACGGGTTGGAGGTGGACTTGGGGGGCGTTTCGCATCGTGCTCATGATCGTACGCTTACTTGTAAGCGGGTCCCCCCGCTCCACAGACCCCCTTGAGGATTGCGGTTGCCGCGGGGCCATGGGGAACTTTCATGGCTTCGCCCTGCTCGCATCCCCTGCCATGCACTCATCCAGTTCCCTTTCTTCCACGGGTTCGCTTCCGGCTGCGGCTGAGACGCTGCTGCGGCATTTCCCGGACGAGGTGCGTGGCGCCTATATCCGGCTGCGCGAGCATGGCGACCCGGCGGCGGCGGATACGCTGGTGCTGGCGATCGTGTCGGACTACATGCCGCGCAAGGAGGCGAAGGTGGTTGATGGCGCGGCGCTGATCGCGGACCTCGGCTTCGATTCGGTGGCGATTGCGGAGATGGTGTTCTTCATCGAGGACTTGCTCCAGGTGAACGTGACCAATGCAGAGATCCTGCGGGTGCGGACGGTGGGGGAGCTGCGGGCCTTTGTGGGGACCAAACTCGCCACGCTCCGAGCGGACGGCGGCGCCTCCGGGCCGAGCGCATGAGCCGCCGGGCGGTCGTTACGGGCCTCGGTTTTATCACGAGCATCGGCAATGACCGGACGGCGGTCGTGGAGAGCCTGCGCACGCTGCGCGGCGGCATCGAGCGGGTGGAGTTCCTCGGCAATCCGGCGCTGGGCGTGAAGGTGGCGGGGACGGTGAAGGAGTTTGCGGTGGAGTCGCCGAGCTGGCGCGACTGGCGCTACCCGGAGCGTTATCAGCTGCCGCGGGAGACGCTGCGGAGTGTCGCGCCGCACGGGCTTTATGCGCTGTGCGCGGTGGAGCAGGCGCTGGCCGAGGCGGGCCTGGCGAAGGATCAGCTCACGGATGGTGCGACGGGGCTTTATTGCGCGTCGGCGGGCTCGGCTTTTCTGATGCACCATCACCTCGCGCAACTGCACGCGGTGCGGGGCGAGCGGGGGAATCCCATGGGCGTCGTGATGTCGATCGCGGGCACGCTGAACTTCAACCTCGCGGCGCACTACGGCATCCGCGGGGCGGTGGGGGGCTTTGCGGCGGCGTGCGCCTCGTCGAGCCATGCGCTCGGGTGTGCGGTCGACGATATCCGGCTGGGCCGCCAGACGCGGATGCTGGTGGTGGGCGCGGAGGAGGTGAACGCGGAGACGGTCCTGCCCTTTGCCGCGATGCGCGCGCTCTCGACCAACCCCGATCCGGCGACGGCGTCGCGGCCCTTTGACCAGGCGCGCGATGGCTTCGTGGGCGCGGGCGGCGCGGTGTGCCTGATCCTGGAGGAGGCGGAGACGGCGCGGGCGCGTGGGGCGACGATCTATGCGGAGCTGGCGGGCTGGGGGCAGGCGGCGGATGGTTACAATGTTGCGGTCTCGCATCCCGAGGGTGCTGGGCTCGCGATGGCGATGCGCCGTGCGCTGGCCGATGCGGGGGTAACGCCGGCGGCGATCGACTATGTGAATGCTCATGCGACCTCCACGGTGGCGGGCGACCGAGCCGAGGCGCTGGCGCTCGGCACGGTGTTTAGCGCGGCGGGCGGGCATCCGTGGGTGAGCAGCACCAAAGGCCTCACGGGGCACCCGCTGTCGATGTCCGGGGTGATGGAGGCGGCGTTCTGCGCGCTGGCGCTGCGCTACGACTTCATCCCCGGTAACGCCCACCTCGCGAACCCCGACGAAGCGTGCGCGGGGCTCGACCTGCCCACGGCTTCGCTGGAGGCGCGGGCCACGACCATCTTGAACAATAGCAGCGGGTTCGGCGGGAGCAATGTGTGCCATGTATTCCGGCGGGTTTAGGAAGGGGCGAGGTAGGCGAGCGGAGGAAGCGCCGCCGCAACGGGTGCGGATGGACCTACGTCCCTCGGGTGTAAACTCATGCAATTAGCACGGTTGAGCCTACTGGCGGGCTCGGGCTGGAGATACTAGGCTTGCGCATGTGGGGGCGTCGCTTTCTGTCCTTGTCCCCACTGCCTGCATGTCCGATCCGCTCAAAACCCGGCTTAAGCACCTCGTCGTTACCACGCTCAAACTCGAAGACGTGACTCCTGCGCAGCTGGGCGATGACGAGCCGTTGATCGGCTCGGGGCTGAACCTCGACTCGATCGATGCGCTGGAGCTGGTGGTAACGCTCGAAAAGGAATTTGGCATCAAGATCGCGAGCAGCGAGGAGTCGCGGCAGGCGCTGGGCAGCATCGCGCAGCTGGCCGACTTTATCCGCGCACGCGCCGACCCGGCGCGGCTGCCCGCCTAGACCTTCGCGGCGTCCCCTCTGCCGCGCGCCATGCTGCCTGCGCCTGCCGTCCGCCTCGAAAGCACCGGATGCCTCACCGCCCTCGGTGAGGCCGCCGCCACGCATGCTGCCCTCGTGCGCGGTGAGGTGGCGCTGAAGCCGCTGGCGGTGCTGGGCGCGGATGGAGGCGAACAGGTGCCGCTGGCGCTTGCGGCAGGTCGAGGCTTTACCGAGACGGCGCCGCCGAACTGGCTGCCGGCCTTGAAGGCGTTGATGGCGCAGGTGCCGGGTGAAGGCTGGGGGAGTGCGCGCCGGCCGGTCTTTGTTACGAGCAGTAATTTCGGGGTCGGCAGCCTCTACGCGTATCGCCGCCACGGCGACGCGGCGCATCTCGCATACGGCACGCCGCACGCCTGCGTGGAATGGGTCGGCGGAGCGCTGGGCTGGGGCGCGAATGTCACGACGGTTTCGCATGCGTGCGTGTCGGCGCATCTTGGGCTGCTGCTGGCAACGCGGGCGCTGCAGGCAGGCTTGGCGGAGCGGGCGCTGGTCTTCTCCTTTGACTTCATCAGCCCGTTTGTCGCGGGGGGATTTCATGCGCTGAAGATTCTCAATGCGGGCTTTCCCGCGCCGTATTCGGAGAGGACGACCGGCTCGATCGGGCTGGGCGATGGGGCTGCGTTTGCGGTGCTGACGCGGGAGCGGGGCGATTTCACGCTGGAGGCGCAGAGCCTGCACAACGAGATGCATCACTTCACGGCCAACCGCGCGGATGGCGGGGGCTTTGCCGCGTGCCTCGAGCCGGTGCGGCGGGGCGCCGCCGGGCGCCGCCTCTGGCTGAAGGGGCACGGCACGGGGACGCTCGAGGCGGGCAAGCTGGAGAGCACCACGCTCGGGGCGGCGTTTCCCGGGGCGCCGCTCGTCGGCTGGAAGGGCAGCCTCGGCCATACGCTCGGCAGCTGCGGGCTCGTCGAACTTGCGCTCGCATGCGAGTCGATGCGCGCCGGTCGCGCGCCGGGCACAGTGGGCAGCATGGGGCCGACCTTTAATCCGAATGTGGCGCTCGCGCCGGTCTCGCTTGCGGGTACCGATGGCGTCGTGTGTGCGAGCAATGCCTTTGGCGGGGCGCATGCCGCCTTCCTCCTCGCCCATGCCTGAGCGTTTTCTCCATGCCCTTAGTCTTGCCGATGCCGGCCTCGAGGAACCGGCCGCCACGCGCGAGCGGTTGAAGGAGCGCTTCAAGCCCGGCGCGACGCGGCGGATGACGCAGCTTGGCCTGCTCGTGGGCGCGGCACTCGAGGAACTCGGTCCGCGGCCCGACGACGCGCTGGTGTACGCCTCCGCCTACGCAGAGTCGCGCGCACTCGAGGGTTTCCTCGACAGCTTTCCCGCGCCGAGCCCGACGCTCTTTCAGACCTCGATTCACCCGAGCGCGGTGCAGCAGGCGCTGATCGCGCGGCAGCAGCCGGTCGATGAATTTTTCCCGCTCACCGGACGCGCGCATCTCGTGGCGCATGCGGTCCAGACCGCGCTCCTGTGCGCGGCGCCGCGGGTGCTGCTCTGCGGCGGCGAGGAGCGCGGCACATGGATGCTGGAGCAGCGCGCGGCGAGCGACCGGGCTTTTGCCTTTGCGCTTGCGCTGGGCGGCGACGCGGCGGGCGCGCTGGCGCGGGTGGCGCTCGAGCCGGTGGCGGACTCGGCGGAGGCGCGCAGCCTCACGCTGCCGGAATTCTTCGACGCGTTGTGCGCGCGACAGTCGATCGATGCGGTCGCCGCGTCGGGATTGCGGCTCGTGATCGAATGGCGGTGACGTCGAGTATGCAACCTACGGCTGACACGCCTGTGCCTGCGCCTGCGGCCCGCAATCCGGGGCCGGACTGGGGCTGCGGCCTGATGATCTGGCTCGACCGGTTTACGCCCGAAGTTGTCTTCCGGCCGATACGGATGATCGGCACCTGGGTGGCCGTGGCCGCTATGCCGGGTCAGCGCGCCCACTCGCGCCACTACCTCGCGACGATCCATGGCCGCGAGCCGACCCGGCGCGAGGTGTTCCGACACTTCTTCGCCTTCACTGAGTTTCTCATGCTGCGGCTGCGGATCGGCGGCGGGCAACCGCACCACAGCGAGCTTGCACCCGCTGCCGAGGCCGAGGGGCTGCGCGATCTGCTGGTCAGTGCCGAGCCCGCGCTGCTGGGCTCGTTTCACGTGGGGTATTCGGACCTCGCGGGCTTTCTCTTCGGCCCGCAGGAGGGGCGCCGGATTTTCATGGTGCGGCAGCGGGTCGGAAATTCGCGCGACACCGAAGTGCTGGCCGAGCGTTTCGGGAAGTGGGTGACCTTTATCTGGGTGACGGAGCAGGAGAATCTGCTCTTCGCGCTCAAGGATGCGGTCGCGGCGGGCGGCACAATGGCGATGAAGTGCGACCGGCTCGGCTTCAGCGCCAAGACAGAGACGTTTCACTTTCTCGGCGCGAAACGGGTATTCCCTTTCACGATCTATCACCTCGCCCTGATCTTCCGGCTGCCGGTGGTGCTCTGCCTGGGAATACCGAAAGGGGAGAACGGCTCGGTCGTGTACAGCTCGCCGCTCTTTCGCCCCGATGGCGCGGGCAAGGCGGCGAACCTCGAGCGCGCGCGGGCGCACTTCCAGGAGTTTCTCACGCGGCTCGAGGGCTTTCTGCGCACGCAGCCGGAACTGTGGTTCAACTTCATCCCGCTCAACCCGGTCGCGCCATGACGTTCTCGCGACGCCTGCTGCGGCTGTATCACTACCCGGCGAATATCGTCTCGTGGACGCTGTTTGCCGCCGTGGGGCTCACGCTGAACGGCGTATCCATGGTGCTGTTACTCTCGCGCGATCCGGCGCGGCACGGCCCGGCGGTGCGCTCGGCGATGCGGCGGCTTTTCAGCGGCTGGTGCGCGTGGCTGCATGCGACGCGGCAGATTTATGTGCGTTTCCACGGCTTCACGCCGGAGGCGACGGCGGGCCCGGCGGTGTACATCGCCAACCACCCAAGTCTGCTCGATGCTACCTTCATCCTCGCGCGGCTGCCGGATGCGATCTGCATCTTCAAGCCCGCGATCATGCGCAATCCGGTGCTCGGCCCGGCTGCGCGCATGGCGGGATACGTGTCCGGCGACAGCGGCGTGGACCTGATCCGCGACGTGGCGTCGCGGGTGGCGGACGGGCGTTCGCTCCTCGTCTTCCCCGAGGGCACGCGTACGGCGCCGGGCACGCGGCTGAATCCCTTCAAGCCCGGCTTCGCCCTCATCGCCTCGCGCGCGCGCGTGCCGGTGCGCATGATCATCGTGCGGGCGCCGCCGGATCTCGTGCCAAAAGGCTGGTCGTGGTGGCGCGCGCCGCAGTTTCCCTCGCTCGTGGATATCACTCTGCTCGGCGAACTGGAATGGCTGCCCAGCGAGACGGCCACGCAGTTGACGGAGCGGGCCACGCACGAAATCTCGACGGCGCTCGCTGCAACATGACGCCGTCCGTCACGCATCTGGTTCTCATCCCGAGCTACAATCCCGGGGCGCGACTCGCCACGACGCTCGAGGCGGCGCTGGAGCAGTGGAGCCCCGTGTGGATCGTCGACGATGGGAGCACGGATGGCAGCGCGCAGGCGATCGCCACGCTCGCGAAGAGCGATCGGCGGGTGCGCGTGCTCACGCGTCCGCGCAACGGCGGCAAAGGCGCGGCGGTGGTCACGGGCGTGGATGCGGCGCTCGCGGCCGGTTTTACGCATGTGCTCACGCTCGATGCCGATGGCCAGCACCCGGTGGATCATATTCGGCCCTTCATGGTGGCCTCGCAGGCACAGCCCGCGGCGCTCGTGCTTGGCCGGCCGGTCTTCGGGCCAGAAGTGCCGCTCGAGCGCCTGTATGGCCGCAAGATCAGCGTGGGCTTTGCGCGGCTCGAGATCCTTGGCGATGGCATCGACGATCCGCTTTTCGGTTTCCGCGTGTATCCGGCGAAGCCTTTGCAGCGCGCGATGGCTGCGACGCGGCGCGCGCGGGGCTTCGACTTCGATCCCGAGGTGGCCGTGCGGATGGTGTGGGCGGGCGTGCCGACGGTGAACCTGCCGGCGCCGTGTCGCTACTTTTCGAAAAGCGAGGGCGGCGTCTCGCACTTCAATTACCTGCGCGACAATCTGAAGATGGTGTGGCTGCACACCCGTCTTCTGACGCAACTTCTGCTCTGGCGGTGGGTCTTCCTCTTGCGTGCCCGTCGCGCGCGGCGCGCTTCTTCTTGAGCCATGGACCTTATCCTTATCTCCGCCCATTTTTTTGCCGCCAAAAGGCACAAAGGGTTTTGTCCGGCCGGCGTAAATCGTCCCCGCACCTGTAGGCGCCTTGCGAGCAGCAAGCGCCCTCCGCTTCTTTGCGCCTTTTTGTGGCTGCTCAGCCTGTGCGCGCTTCCCTTGCTTGTTGTCGGCTTGTCTGCCGCCGAGCCGACTGCGGCTAACTCCGGCCTGCCGGCGGGCTTGGTCTCACCTGAGACCCGGCTCGAGAATCCGCAGAACGATCCGGCGTGGCGCGAGCTGTTTACCCAGCTCTCGGCGAAGAAGACGCGGCAGTCGAAGTTCGAGGAGCGGCGCTATTTCCCATTTCGCAAGCAGCCGACGGTGCTGCAGGGGGAGATCCGGATCGTTCCCGAGCTCGGGCTCAGCTTGCGCTACCTCCACCCCGAGGCACGGGTGCTGATCATCGATGCGAAAGGGCTGCTGATGCGCGACGACGAGGGCCGCGATCGCGCCGCGCCGAACGACAGCCGCGCGCAGGCCGCGACCTCCGCGATGGTGCATGTGCTGCGCTTCGACATTGAGGCGCTGCAGAAGGAATTTACGGTCCACGGTCGGCGCGCGGGCGAGGCGTGGTCGCTGGCCTTTGTCCCGCGCGATGCGGGTTTTGCGAACATGCTCGGCACATTGGTGGTGAGCGGCGAGAAGACGGCGCTGACTCGCATCCAGATGATCAAGGCTGCGAACCAGCGCATCGAGATTGCCATCGGCGAAACGGTCGAGGACGTGACGTTTACCGGAGATACGCTGCGGCGGTTTTTCCGCTAGTGGCCGTGCGGTCTGTCGGTCGCGGTCATTAGTCTGGTCGTTTGCCTGTCGTTAATGAGACGCGGGCGGTGCGGAAAATTGTTCTCTTCACCGTCGCGCTCCTCCAAATCCATACCCCCTATCCGTGGAGTCCTCTCGCCAGAAACTGTTCGCCCGTCTCGCGCTCGTGCTCTTTGCGGCGGCGTGCGCGGGCTGGCTGCTCCGGCTCGACCACGCGCAGAAGATTTCGACCAACGCCCTCGATCTCATCCCCGCCGCCGAGCAGGCGCCGGAGATCGGGCTGATCCGCGGCTTCGCGAGTAACGCGCAGGCGCGCGTGATGCTCTTTGCGCTGCACGATTCCGGCGCCGCGGGTGTGCCGCCGACGAAAGCCGCGCAGGCCTTTGCCGCGGCGCTGGCAGGCTCGCCGACATTTGCCGAGGCGGTGGTGCTCGGCGACGGCGCGGCTAACGACTCGTTCGGCCGCGCGATCTTCGAGCGTCGCCACGAGTGGCTGCTGCCCTCGTGGCTCGGGCAGGGCGCGCGGGATTTTGCGAAGACCGGTGAAGCGCCGGAGAAGTTTTCGGCGTGGCTGGCGGCGCGTGCAGCGGGGAATCTTGAAGCGTTTCTCAACCGGCCCGAGGCCACGGCGATGCAGGAGGTGCTTACGCGCGATCCGCTGCTGCTGGTGCCAAGCCTCGCGGAGCGCGCGCGCTTGCTCGCTCCGCCGGGCACGCAGGCAGGTGGAAATGCGCTGGTGTGGGCGCGCATCAAGGACTCGCCTTTTGCGGAGGAAGGGCAGGGGCCGGTGTTCGCCGCCGTGGAGCAGGCGCTTGCGCAGGTGCGCACCGTGCATCCGGGCATTGAGCTGCGTTGGTCGGGCGTGAATCGCTTCGCGGCGGCGAGCCGGGCGCGGATCGAGGCGGAGGTCGGCCTGCTCAATAGCGTCTCGCTCATCGCGGTGCTGGCGGTGAGCTGCGTATTTGTAAGGCGAATACACCGGCTGCTGCACCTTGTGCCGGTGATCCTGCTCTCGCTGGCGGGCGCGTGGACGGCCTCGACGCTGGTCTTCGACCGGCTGCACATCCTCGTCTTCGTGATCGGCTCGCTGCTCGCGGGCGTGGCGATTGACTACGGCTTCTATATCTACATGCAGCCGTTCCTGGGTGCGGGCGAAACGTACGGCGGCAAGCTGCGGCGCATCCTGAAACCGCTCCTCGCGAGCTGTCTCACGACGGTGATTGGATTTTCGCTGCTGCTCTGGTCGGAGCTGCCGCTGATCCGGCAGATCGGCTTCTTCGTCTCCGCCGGGCTGCTGTGCGCGCTTGGGGCGGCGATGCTGTACTTCGCGCAGCTCGACCGGCCACTGCTCGAAGGCCGGCAATTCGGCGCGGTAAATCCGGCGCCGCGTTCGGCGCGCACCCGCTGGCTTGTGCGCGCAGGCTTTGCGGTGATGGCGGCCGTGGCCGTGCTCGGGCCGCTGCGGCTGCACTGGCGCGATGATATCCGCGACCTCGATCTCCCGGCGAGGGACTTGCGCGAGAACGATGCCGCGCTGCGCAAGCTCTTCGGGGAGACGGAGAGTCGCAGCCTCTACCTCACGCACGGCGCGACGCCGGCGGAAGCGCGGCAGCATCTCGAAGACTTCTTGGCGCATAGGCAGACACTCGCGCCAAGCGTGCCGGCGGCGAGCGTAGGGCTGCTGCTGCCGACCGAGGCGGACTGGCAGGCGCTGCCGGAGCGGTTTCAAAAGCTCGACGGGTTTGCGCGGGATTTCCGTGCGGCACTCGAGCAGCGCGGTTTCACGGCGGATTCCTTCGCGCCCTTTTTCACGGCGTGGGACGAGGCGCGGGCGCAGCCGAAGCTCGGCGATTTCACCGCGCTCGCGCGCGAGGTGAGTGGCGCGCTGACGGGTCCGCTGGCGCTCCTTGGCAATACTCGCGAGGCGCCGTTTTGGTTTCTCACGATCGTCGAACAGCCGGCGGGCGTTTCTCCTCCGCGTGAACTGCACACCCTCGGGCTCAGCCAGCTGCAATCCCTCAACGACCTCTTTACGCGTTACCGTTGGTCGGCGCTGCGGCTGAGCTTGGTGGGGCTGGGGCTCGTGATCGCGAGCGTGTTTGCGATCTACCCGCCGCGGCGGGGGCTGCGGATCGCGCTGATCCCGGCGGGCTCGTGCTTCTTCGTCTTCGGCGTGCTCGGGCTTGCCGGGCAAACGCTGAATCTGTTTCACCTGCTCGGTGCCTTTCTCGGCGTGTGTCTCTCGCATAACTACGCGATCTTCTCCTCCGACAACGCGGCGGCCGGCGCTGCACCGCCAGTGCCGGTGCGTCTCTCGGCGTGCTGCACAGCGGCTTCATTTGGCGTATTGGGTTTCAGTCGCATCCCTGTGATTCAGGCGTTGGGGCTTACCGTTGCTTTGATTGTCCTTACCGCGTTGCTGTGGGTGGAATTGGAGCCGCTGGCCCGGCGCAAAAGCGCATGAACGAATCTCTGCTCACCGTCTGGAATGAAACGCTGCGCCGCGATCCTGAGGCCGTGGCGCTGATCGACGCCGCGACGGGAGCGAAATGGTCGCGTCGCGCGCTCGATGAAGCAGCGGCTGCCTGGCAGGTCGTGCACGGCCGCGACCTCGCGCGCTGCACGGTGGTGCTGGCGGAGGCGAATGGCCTTGGCTGGCTCACGGTTTTTCTCGGCCTGCTGCGTTCCGACGCGGTTATCGTGGCGCTCGATCCCGGCGAGCCGGTGGTGGCGCAACAGGCGACGGCGCGCGCGATCAAGGCTCACTGGCGCTGGACAGGTTCGGCGCTCGAAGCAGTGGCAACCGGCGGTCGACGCGCGCGCGACGAGCGCAGGCTCCTGAAACTTACGTCCGGCTCGACGGGTACGCCGCGTGCGCTGCCCTTTACCGATGCGCAATTGATCGCCGATGCGCGGCAGGTGTGCGCTTCGATGGGCATCGCCCCGGCGGACCTGAATCTCGGGCTGATTCCCTTTGGGCACTCCTACGGGCTCGGCAATCTCGTGCTGCCGCTCTTCGTGCAGGGCACCGCGGTGATCGCTGGCGTGACGGCTTTGCCGCACGCGATGGCCGAGGCGGTGGCACGCTGGCGGCCGACGGTCTTTCCCGCGGTGCCTGCGCTGCTGAGGGCGCTCTCGCTCGCGGAGGTGCCGGCGGAAGCGGTGGCGAGTTTGCGTACGGTGATCTCGGCGGGCGCGCCGCTGGCGCCGGAAGTCGCGAAGGCCTTTCACGCGAAGTTCGCGCGTGCGATCCACAGTTTCTACGGCTCGAGCGAGACCGGAGGCATCACCTTCGACCGCACGGGCGAGGCGGCGCTGACGGGTCGCAGTGTGGGCACGCCGCTGGAGGGCGTGGCGTTGCATTGGGAGCGCGGCGGTCGCTTTCGCGTGACGAGCGCCGCGGTCTTCACGCTCGGCAATCGCCGCTACGCTGAAAGTGGCCACGGCGAGCACCGGATGGCGGACATCGGCCAGTGGACCGGGCAGGGCGAACTGGCGCTGATCGGCCGCATGGGTCGCTTCGTGAAAATCGCGGGCCGTCGGCTCAATCTCGCGGAGGTCGAGCAGGCGCTCAAACGAGTCCCGGGCGTGCGCGATGCGCTCGTCGTACCGCACACTGGCCGTGCCGATGCGCTTGCCGCCGCTGTGGCGACGGATCAGACAGCGGAGGCGCTGCGGGAAAAGCTGCGCGAGACGCTCGCGGGTTGGAAGATTCCGAAGAAGATCGTGACGCTGCCTGTGTTTCCAATCACGGCGCGCGGAAAGACGGATACGGCGAAGTTGCGCGGGATGCTGGCCGGGTAGGGCGTGTTATTGGCAGGCGCATCCGCCTAGGAGGATCGGGCTCTATGCCGCGAGGGATCGAATGTAGCCCGCCGCGTGAGTGGCGGGATCAGGAGATCCGCTGGCGAGAGCGCGTCCGAGTACGGACGAGGCGCCAGCGAGGTGGCGGCCTACGTGGCTATTGTAACCACGTCCGCGTTCTGGTCGCGGCGTAAAGCCGCTCCTGCAACTCGGAGTCCGGCAGTGAGGTAGTTTCGCGGTCTCAGTCCGACGCTTTCGGAACGATGGGTTTGCGGCGGCGCTCGAGCGGGAGCGTCTCGATCAGCTCGTTGGCCTGGCCGGTACGTTTCTTCAGGGTGAACGCGTCGTACAGCCGGCCAGTGGCGGTGCGGGCTTCGTAGCGGATGTCCTCCAGGCCCACGTGGATGATCTGGTAGAGCTGCGTATCCTCGGCGGAGCGGACCGCGAAGTCGGTCGTCACGTTGTACATCTTGGGGCCGCTGACGGAGACGACGTAGACGGTTCCGACCGCGGGATCGTAGGCCTGATTGTAGCCTTCGGGGATGTTGATCGAGCCGCCGCGGCCGCGGGTATCGCCGCTGCGGGCGTAGGAGTGGTCGTGGCCGGTGAGCACGAGGTCGACCTTGAACTCGTCGAAGATCGGCTTCCAGGCGGCGCGGAGTTCCGGGTTGTCGCGATTATTGGCGGGCGAGAAGATGGGGTGATGAAAGGTGAGGATCGTCCAGCGCTGGCGATTGCTTTCGAGAGCGGCGCGGAGCCACGGGATCTGTTCCTTTTGCAGGCGATTCGAATCCAAAGAAATGATACGCGCACCCTGATAATCGATGAAGTAGCACGTCTCCTCGAGACTGGCCGGGGCTCCCTGCTCGGGCAGGGTGAAGGAGGGGCGCCAGTGGCGGCTGACCGTGCGCACGCCGGGCACGGCGAGACGGTCACGCAGAGGACGTTTGTCGGCTTGCTGGCCAACGAGGTCGGCTGCGGCGTAGCCCGTGAGGCGCGCGACGCCCTCGTCGATGCCGGTGATAAGGTCATCGTCACCGAGCGTTATCGTGCCGCTCCGGCCGTCGGCGGTTTTGGCGAGGACTTTGGTGCGGACGGCTTTGCCGGCAGCGTCGCGTTCGACGGTGGTCGTGAGCGAGACCTCGAGGGTGCTGCCGTCCTTGGTGGTCCACTTGCGTTCGGTTTCGGGGCCGGCGCCGTCGGCGAAATGTTCGTGATTGCCGGGCGTAGCCACCACGGGGACGGTCGCGTTTACCCAGGCGGGCGCCCCGAACCACTCGCCCCACTGCGCGTCGCGGTTGGCGTTGTTGATGAGATCACCGGCATGCAACGTGAACGCGGCGCGCGGCGCATCGCGGAACGACTCACGAAACACGCGCGACCAGTGCATCTTGATATCGTTCTGCGCGTCGCCGAAATAGATGAACGTGAAGGGTCGGGCTTCGCGGCTGGCGGTGCGGAAATGAAACCACTCGCTCCAGTTGGCGCCGTCGCCGACGCGATAGGTGTAAAGCGTGTCGGGTGTGAGATCGGCGAAGGTGACGCTGTGGTACGCCGCTTCGCTAATGTCGCTCGTGAGATGTTGCGTGCGGGCGGGGACGGGGCGGGGCTTCAGCTCGCGGCCGTTGTCGTTGGCGACGGCGAGTTCGGCGAGCGCGCGGACGACGCTGGTATCGGTGCGCCACGTGACTGATTGCGTGGCGGCGGGATCGCCGGACCACGTGAGCACGACGCGGTCGGGGAGCGGGCGCGGCGCGTGCGCGAGCTTGTCGGCGTAGAGCGTGGGCTTCCACCCGTCGGTCTCGTGGCCTTGGTGAGCAAGCAGCGGGCAGGCGAAGGGAAGCGCGAAAAGCGGAAGGAGGCAGCGGAGCGAGGGCGTAGGAGGGCGCGGCATCTTCCCAGCGAAAGGAGCAGTGCCCGGCGGGACAAACCGCGGAGGTTACAGTTGGGCGAACTTTTAAGAGCGCGGGCCGGAGCGGCGAGCTTGCTGGCTGGCGTTGCGCGGAGGGGAAGATTTGGACGAAGCGCCCGCGAGCGGGCGGCCTGCCACGCAGACGGGATCTTTCTCAAAACCGCTCGGCGGGCCGACCGGCCCTGCCTTACGTCGCAAGCGTCGCCTCGATCTCGATGTCGAGGGCGGCGCGGCAGATATCGGCTTGAAGGTACGTCGCCACGTCGGAGGGACGGAGCAGCGTGCACGCGAGTTGGGCGCGGGCGAAGTCGAGATCCTGCGGGTGGCGGAGGTAGATTTTGAAATGGCGGCGCGCGCCTTGCGCGGCCCCGAGATCGTCGCCGAGGCCAGCGGTCTGCGAGATCAGGCGGAGATTGGCGACCGTGCAGTCGAGCTGCGCCGGGAAGGCGCCGGGGGCCATCGTCTGATGGCCCTTGATCGCGGACGTGCCGGAAATGAAGGTCCAGGTGCGCGCACCGTCGCGCGCCACGGTGGCGCGGGCGAAGCTTGGGGAACGCGGGCCGTGCTCGGGTGGGTAGAGATAGGCGGGCACCTGCTCGGGGTTCTCGAAGTGCGAGGGGGCGGCCTCGCCCGCGACGAAGATCACATCGAGACGGTTGCCCGCGCAGCCGACGGCGGAGGCCGAGGGCAGCTGGTGCTGGAACTGGCGACCGAGCGCGGCTTCAAACGCGAGCGAGCGGCCGGCGCAGAAGGCCCGGTAATTTTCCAGGCCGGCGGTCTCGGCATTGATCTGGGGGACGTAGTTCCAAATCCGATACAGATGAAGGCCGCGGGTGACGCCGAGGATCCGGCGGTAGAGCGACTCGGTGCGGGCGGCGAGTTCGGTGGCGAGGAAAGGCTCCTGCGCGTGGCCGAGCAGCAGCCCGCCGGAGCGATACAGCGCGATGCCCTGCGCGTGCTCCGCGGGCGCGGCGAGGGGAAACAGGTCCTCCGTGGGCGCCCCCGCGAGCCAGGGCGACTGAATGTGGATCACCGTTTCGGCCACGGGTTCGCCGCCGAAGGTGATGCGAAACGGCGCGTGCGGACGGGCGGTGATATCGAGCGAGGCCGGCATGCCTGCGAAACGTGCGTGTTACTTGCGCGCGCTCGCGATGGTCAGCCGCTTGCCGACATCCTTTTTGATGTTCTCGGCCCAGCCATCCGGAATGTCAGGCTTCGAGCGGACGCCGGCTTTGTCGATCTTCCAGCCTTCGCAGTGGATTTCGACCGAGCTGGCGCTGTAGGTCAGCGTGATCGTTGCGTCGGTGCCGCGGTGCTTGAGGTTGCCGATGACGCGGCTGTCGGTTTTTTCCGTGACCGTCCAGTTGCGCTGGACGAGGGAGATGACGAGCACTTCCTTGACGTCGAGGGCGCTCATCCCCGCGGGGACGGCGACAGAGCCAAAGGACTTGCCGGCTGCGGCGGCGGCGTGCGCCGGGGGGATGAGCAGAGCCAAGAGCAGCGAGGCGCAGGCAAACAGAGAGGACAGGCAGCGGGTGTTCATAGCGTTACTTGGAGAAATGAGGAGCCGACAACGGTTGCCGGGCGAGCGCAATTTTAACGGCTCACCCGCCACAAGGTAGGCACCTTGGGGCTAAATACTCTGCTCCATAGTAACTAACGGAGCTGTGCATCCGTCGGGATGACGCAGGCGAGACCACGGGCGGCGAGGGCTTCGAGGAGGAGCGCGATGCCCTTGACGCGGACGGCTGCGGGGACGCTGGGGCCTTCGTGGAAGAGGAGGATGGAGCCGGAGACGAGGCGGGGCGTGACAGCGGCCCTGAGCTTCTCAGGGGTGCGGTGGCGCGAGTCGCGGCTGCGCAGCGTCCAGCCGATGTAGTTCAACCCGCGCACGGCGAGCGCGGGGGCGAGCAGGAGATTCTTGATGCCGACGGGCGCGCGGAATCGCGTGGGCCGAACGCCGACGCGCGCGAGCACGGCGAGGGTGGCGTCGAGCTCGGTGGCGACGCGGCGCGTGGAGGCGAACCAAAAGCTGCCCGAGGGATGCGTGTGCGTGTGGTGCGCAACCTCATGGCCGCGCCGGGCGATCTCGCGGATGAGGTCGGGGTGGCGGGCGGCGCGCTCGCCGATGACGAAGAAGGTGGCCTTGGCGCCATGGCGGTCGAGCAGGTCCAGGATCGGCCGGGTGTCGTGTTCGTCGGGGCCGTCGTCGATCGTGAGCCAGACGGCAGGTTGCGTCGTCTCGAAGCGCGTGAAGACGCGCACGAGGCCCTGCCCCGAGGGCGCGAACAGCGCGTGCAACAGGAACGGATCGGGGCAGAAGAAGAGCGCGGCGCCGGTGGCGCGGGCGCTCGTGAACCACCACAGGGCGAGGCCGATAAATTTCGCGATGCAGGCGCCCAGCAGCAGCGGAGGTACCGCGGCCTGCGGGCGGGGTGTGCTGCCGGGACTCACCACGCGCAGAGTGAGTCGATGTAGGCGGCGGAGCCGTCCCGCGCCCAGCCGTCGAGTTGCGCCTGATCCTTGAGCTGCTGGCCGCGCGCGCGCGGCACGGCGGCAAAGATATGGGAGCACTCGGGCAGCGCGGTCATGTCGCCCCAGAGCTTCTCGAATTGAGCGACGGGGTAGACGTCTTCCTGACCGTGGCCCCAACGCTTCTTCACGTCCTTGAGCGTCACGTACGTCGGCACGCGGGCGGCCATCGCGCGGACGGCGGCGGCGGTGCGGTCGGCATTCGCGAGCTCGGCGCGCGTGAGGCCGAAGAGGGCGAGCAGGCGGTCGATATTTATCCAGCAGGAATTGGTGCTGTAGTAGGTGAGGGCGAACTCATCGTCCTCGCGGGGCAACGCGAGGCCCTCGACGAGGCGCAGCCGGCCGTCGACGCGGGCGAGGCCGCCGCCGTGATCCTCGATGCGGCGCGGGATGACTTCCCAACCGAGCGTGGCGCCGGAGGCTTGAAACCAGCCGACGAGCGCGGGATCGAGCGTGGCGCCGAGCGTATCGATATTGTGGACGAGGAGAGTCTGCAGCTGCGGGCGCAGGGCGAGGAGACGGGCGAGCGTGCCGTTCTTCAGGAGATTGGGGATCTCGAACCAATGGCCGACGGGATGAAGGCACTGGCCGGAGACATTGTCGGTGTAGTCGGTGGCTTCGCCGGCGGCGCGAGCCCAGCCGGTGAGCGCGGCGCGCACACTGTCGCGCATCTTTTCCTTCTGCTCGTCGAGCTTCTGCTGCGCGGTTTCCTCCCACGCAAAGTGGAGGTCGCGCAGCGTGGGCACCATGCGCAGGCCGATGGAGCGGCCGGGCGAGAGATGGATCGTATGATGAAACTCGGCGGGGTAGTGCGTCTGCAGGTACTCCGCGATCGGCGCGTGCGTGAGGTAGCTCGTGGTGAAGACGTGCGGCACGGCCGCGCCGAACTCGCGCCCGACCTGGCGCGACTTGGCGAGGTGCACATCGAGGAAGCCGCGGTGGCGGCCCGAGAACTTCGCGAAGGGATGGACGGCTTTGACGACGCCCGCGCCCTGGGTCCAGCGGCTGCCGACACCGGCGGCGTAGGTGACGACGGCGACCTCCCCGCGGCGGAGCGAGGCGGCACCGAGGCGTGCCATCTCGGCGGCGGAATCGGATTTGGCGGCGTCGAAGAGATCGCTCGCCGGCACATCCTCGATGCGGGTGCTGGCGGAGAGGCGGTTGAGCGCGAGGCCGATACGACCTCCGCGGAGATCGGCGCGAATTTGCTCGTGCTGGGCTCGGTCGAAGCCGTTTTGCGCGAGGAGATCGTCGAGCTTCTGCGCGGTGCGACCGCTGGGATCGCCCGAGGGCAGCATGCGGTCGAGCAGCGTGGGCAGCGCGGTGGCAAACTCGGGCTGCGTGCGCGCGGCGCGGGTGAACTGCTGGAGATCGGCGCGCTCGCGCGGCGTGAGATCGCGCGCTTCGCGGCGGAGCGAGCCGGGCACGGAGTGTTGGTAGAAGGCGACGGGCAGCAGCGCCTCGGCGCCGGTGAGCAGCGCGGCGACGGAGCCGTGCTCATTGATCGTGAAATCGTACACGACCGGGTCCATCGCGAAGGGCAGCGCGCTCTCGAGCTCGCGTTTGGTGGCGAGCATGATCTCGAGGAGCTTCGCCTGCGCCTCGGTGCGGCGGTGCGGCGCGAAGATGAAGCCCATGCCGCCGCCCGACATGCCGCCGAGCATCCAGAAGCCCCAGAAATCCTCGCCAAACACGGCGCGGGTGCGGGAGATCAATTCCTCGGTGTAGCGCGTGGTGACCCACGGGATGATCGTCTGCAGCGGGCCGAAGAAATTCTGCGTGAGCGCGGCGCCGAGGCCGCGGATATCGCCGGAGGCGAGCAGCGCGAGGATCTCGTCGAGCGTGGCGACCGCCTGGCGGCGGGCGGTCCACTCGGGCTCGTTGCGCAGGAGGTATTTCTCTGTGGCCATCTCGAGGATGGGGCCGACGTTCTGAGCCATGCCGCCGTGGACGAGCACGAGGGAATCCTGCAGCTTCTGCCGCGCCGTATCGGGAATACGGTTACGGCCGAGCAGCGTGTGCTTCGGGAGCAGGCGGCCGCGGCTGATGCCGTGTTCCGGATCGCCGGGCTGCACGGGCGCGCCCTCGATGAGCTTGATGCCGGGCCAGAGGCCGCCGGAATCCTGCCAGCCGCCGCCGGAGCCGCCGATCCACTCGCCGAGGATGGCGCGGGCCGCGACGATGCGGCGCTCGCTCTCCTCCATCGGGCCGGTGAGCGATTGAATCTGGCCGGTGGCGCGCATGCACACGCCGATGAGGGCGCCGAGGAGATTGGTGGAGACGGCGAGGCGCGAACCCTTGGGGATGCGGTTGACGTTGCTGACGAGCTCGAAGCCGCGGCCGGGGCCGAAGATCGTGCCGAGCAGGTCGGCGAGACTGGCGCCCGAGCGCTCGATGCCGGGCGGCACCACGCCGGCGGCGATGATGCCGGCCTTTAGCAGGCCGAGGTAATCGCGGCCGAAGTCGAAGACATCGTCGAGTGTTTCGAGGCGCGCGGAGGCTTCGAGGTCGACGGAGGCGAGCCGGATGACCGGCTCGTCGATGACGCGGAAGAACGCCTCGACGGGCGGGCGCGTGGCGGCATCGCGGCCATGAACGCCGAGGTCGATCGAG
>JAZKEV010000583.1:0-8769 GCA_040386765.1 Verrucomicrobiota bacterium
CATCGTGGCGGCCGCCGGCAAGAGCACCAACATCGAGCTCTTCCCGCGCATGGATAAGCTCGGCGGCAACGGCCCCATCATGGCCAATGCCCTCATCGCCGCCGGCGCCCGCGTGACCTACGTCGGTGCGATCGGCGCGCCCGCAATCCACCCGGTTTTTGCCGGCATGGCCGAAAAGGCCCGCGCCTTCTCCCTCGGGCCGGCCGCGCAGACCACCGCCGTCGAGTGCGACGACGGCAAGATCATGCTTGGCCAGATGCGCTGCCTCGACGACATCACGTACGACCGCATCTGCGCCGTGATGGGCGAGGCCGCGTTTCACGCCGAGATCGAGGACTCCGACCTCGTCTCCCTCGTCAACTGGACGATGATCCCCAACATGACGGCGATCTTCGACGCGCTGACCTCGCACGTCCTCCCGAAGCTCCCGCCCAAGCCCGACCGCATCTTCTTCTTCGACCTCGCTGACCCCGAGAAGCGCTCGACCGAGGATCTCCGCGGCGCCCTCGATGCCATCGTGCGTTTCACCAAGTTCGGCCGCGTCACCCTTGGGCTCAATCTCAAGGAGGCCCAGCAGGTCGCCCCCGCCCTCGGCATCACCGCCGGCGACGAGAAGGAGCCCGCGCTGCGCCAAATGGCGCAGGAGGTCCGCGCCAAGCTCGGCATCCAGACCGTGGTCATCCACCCCCGCGAGTCAGCTGCCTGCGCCACCGTTGACGGCACGTTCTGGGTCCCCGGACCGTACACCGCCAAGCCCCTCATCACCACGGGCGCCGGCGATCACTTCAATACTGGCTTTACGGTAGGCCAGCTCCTCGGCCTCGAGCCCGAGGCCTGTCTCGCCATCGGCGTCTCCACCAGCGGTCACTATGTGCGGACCGGAGAAAGCCCTAGCCTCGAAACTTTGGAAACCTTCCTCGCCAACTGGCGCTGAACATTACAGCCTAACTCCATGTCCTTGAAACAAAAAGCCGACGGAAAACTGATCTCGTTCGAGGGAGCCGAGGGCTCCGGCAAGTCGACGCAGATATCGCGACTTGCCGCGCACTTTCAAAAGACGCATCGCGAAGTGCTCACCACGCGCGAGCCCGGCGGCACCGAGATCGGTGAGCAGATCCGCAATATCATCGTCCACAATTCCAAGGGCGACGAGATGTGCGCCGAGACGGAGCTGCTCCTCTTCACCGCCGCCCGCGCCCAGCTCGTCCGCGAGGTCATCGCCCCCGCCCTCCTGCGCGGCGCCGTGGTGCTCAGCGACCGTTTCCTCGATTCATCGACGGTTTATCAAGGCATCGCGCGCAATCTCGCCGCCGATCCCGTCAGCCAGATCAACCACTTCGCCGTCGGCAACGTGATGCCCGATCTCACCATCGTCATCGACGTGCCCGAGGAGGTCAGCCTCGCCCGCCTCAAGACCCGCGCCTCCGATCTCCCCGACCGCATGGAGCGCGAGAACATCGGCTTCTACAAGAAGGTCCGCGAAGGCTACCTCGTCCTCGCCAAGGGCATGCCCGAGCGCTTCATCGTCGTCGACGGCACCAAGACCGAGGACGCCATCGAGAAGAAGATCTGGACCGAGGTGCAGGCCCGGTTGAAGTAAGTCCGCCCTTTCTCGCGACGTCGCCTGCTACCAGGCGACGTCCCTCCGCAATCGTCGCTCATGTCCGAAGTCGCGCCCTGGCCCTCCACCCTCGTCGGCACGCCCGCGATTGCGGTGATCGAGCAAGCCATTGCCCGCCAGCGCCTCTCGCACAGCCTGCTCATCCATGGCGACGACCTCGAGACGCTCGTCGCCATCGCCAATGGCATCGCCGACCGCCTGCTCAACGGTGAGCCCGGCAAGCGCGTCCCCGCCACCTTCCCGCCCGAGCAGCACCCCGATAGCTTCGCGCTCCGCCCCGCCGGAAAGATGCGGCAGATCTCCGCCGAAGCCACGCGCGACCTGATCGCCAAAATCCAGGTCTCCCCCGCCGTCGCCCCGCGCAAGGTCGCGATCCTCCACGAGGTCGACCGGATGAATACGGCCGCCGCCAACGTCTTCCTCAAGACCCTCGAGGAGCCGCCGGCCAATACCACGCTGCTCCTCCTCACGACGCGCCCCTACGCTCTGCTCCCGACGATCCGCAGCCGCGTCCTCCTCTTCCGTTTCCCCTCCGCCGCCTCGCCCATCGCCGCCGATGGTTGGCAGCCCTGGCTCGAAGACTACAAGGCCTGGCTTGGACGCCTCGCCGATGGCGGCGTCGGTTCCGACAAGCGCGCCATCGCCGACCATATCTTCAGTCTCTACGGCCTCGTCGCGCGCTTCGGCGCCGTGCTCGATTTCGCCACCGATGAGGTCTGGAAGCGGCAGAAGGAAAAACTCCCGCCCGACCTCGCCGACGACGAGCAGGTCGCCATCGAGACCGGCATCGCCAACGGCCTCCGCGCCCGCCTCTTCGCCGAGATCGAGCAGGCCACGCGTACTTTCGCCCTGCCCCGGCTCGTGGCCGACGACGAGCCCACCCGCCGCGCCTTGGTCGCCGCCATCGAGAAGCTCGAGCACAACATCGGCCTCCTCCGGCTCAATCTCAACGAGTCCGCGGCGCTGGAGGATTTCCTGCTGGCGTCGCTGCGTAATTGGACGAAGCGGTAGGGTGCAGTAGCTAGCGACGAAGGTCCCTACTGCCTTTGCCCCAACGGGGCAAAATTCGAAAGCCCAGGGCAACGCCCTGGGTTACCGCCCAAAAAAATCATGCGCCCTGAAGGGGCGCGACCCTCCGCTCTCCTCCAATAATTGCGCCCCTTCAGGGCGCAGGTGTTTGCTGTTCCACACCCGGGGCGATGCCCCGGGCTATCCGATTTTGCCCCGTTGGGGCAAAAGCCATGCCGTAGCTCCGCCGCCTCACACCAACCCCAGCTTCTCCAAAACTTCCTTCGGCGGCCCCTCGAATTTCTCCATCGCGACATTCCCCACGTAGCCGATGTCTTTCATCCCCGCGGGCGTCGAATAGTACCCGCCCGCCGTCAGGTCGCGATACCGCTTGAAAAACCGCGCGGCGCGCAGGAACTCCGGCGCGGCCTTCGCGGTGTAGCAGATATCGTCGCAGATCGCCGTCTTCTGCCGCAGCACGAGATTTACGAAGTCGCCGCCGAAACGCTTCTGCGCCTCCGTGTCGAGCCACGCCAACCCTTCGACGATGAGCTCTTTGTCCTCCGCGTGCCCTGGGTACGGCGCGCTGATCCACTCGTCGATAAACTCGTGCACGCGCACCGTCGATGCCGCCGGCCCCTTGTCGTCGGCCGGGATGATCATGTCGCACAGCGAGGCAGCAGTCTGCCGTTGCGCGTCGTTGAAGGTCAGCGCCCATACGTCGCCCGGCTTGTAGATCTTCAGCAGGTCCGGATCGGTGCCGTAGCCCTGGCCCGGCGGCATCGATTCCGGCGGGCCACCCTCGGCGCCATGGCCAGCGGAGCTCAAAAGCGAAGCCGACGCCGCGGCGGCGAGCATCCACTTGATCGCCTCGCGGCGATCCATAGGGTGCGGAAGAGAAGAGGTTCGGGGCGTCATGGTCAGAGATTTCCTTTCTTCAATTCGTCAAGGATATAGTCGCTCGCCCGCCAGGCGATCGCCATGATGGAGAGCGTCGGGTTCTTGTCCGCGTTGGAGCAGAACGGGCCGCCGTCCGTCACGAAGAGATTCTTCACATCCCACGTCTGGCACCACTGGTTGGTAACCGACGTCTTCGCGTCGGCGCCCATGATTGTGCCGCCGACTTCGTGGATGATCTTGCCGCCCGGCTCGATCGCCTTCGCGCCATCGGTCTGCGGCTTGACGCGGACTTTGCCGCCCATCGCCTCGATGATCTGCGCAAAGGTCTCCTGCATGTGCTTCGCCTGCCGCGTCTCGTGCTCCGACCACTTCCAGTGGAAGCGCAGCACAGGGATGCCCCACTTGTCCTTCACCACCGGGTCGAGATCGCAGAACGAGTCGTCGTTCGGGATCATGTCGCCGCGGCCCGCGAAGCCCATGAACGCCCCGTAGTAGCGGCGCGCGTCTTCCTTGAACTGCTTGCCGTAGCTGCCGTTCGTCAGCGACTCGAGCCCGGCCGAAGTGCCCATGCCGGGCATGTGCCGGCCGCTGCCAAACTCGATGTGGTACCCGCGCGCGAAGCCCAGCTTGCCCGCCAGCTGCTCCTTGTAGAGCCACCACGGCACGTACACATGCGCGCCGCCCGCGCCGTCCTCGTTGTGCAGCGGGAGATTTTCCAGCGCCGGGATGTGACCGCTCAACGAAGCGCCCACCGTATCCATAATATACTTACCGACAAGCCCGCTCGAATTCGCGATGCCATTCGGAAAGCGCGCCGACTTCGAGTTGAGCATGATGCGCACCGACTCCGCCGAACTGGCCGCGAGCACGATCACTTTGCCCTTCACCTGGTGCTCCTGGCCCGTGGTCTTGTCGATGTAGATGACGCCCGTCGCCCTGCCGCTCGCGTCGGTCGTCACTTCGCGCGCCATCGCATTGGGAACAATGTCGAGATTGCCGCTCGCGAGCGCCGGCGGGAGGTGGACGGTCGTCGATTGATAGTTGGCCTTGATCGAACAGCCGCGCCCGCACGGCGTCGCCCAGAAACACGCCTGCCGCCCGCGCATCGCATCGGCGAGGAGCTTTTGCGCGCGAGGATTGTTCGGGTGTATCTTCTTCGGCAATACATCCGCGTCCTGCTTCGTCGAGAGCACGGCGCGATGGATCGGGATTACCGGGATGCCAAATTGCTTCGCATGCTTCCTGGCGAGCTGCTCGCCCGCGCGCATCGCCGGCGGCGGCTGCAGGCAGCCGGCGGGCGAGTCCGGCGTGTTTTCCAGATTGTTGTTATCGCCGTACACGCCGATGAGCATCTCGACCTTGTCGTAGTACGGCGCCACGTCCTCGTAGTTGAGGGGCCAGTCGAAGCCCAGACCGTCACGGCTCTTCGGCTTGAAGTCGTACGGCCCGTTGCGCAGCGAGATGCGCCCCCAGTGGTTGGTCCGGCCGCCGAGCATGCGCGCGCGCCACCACCAGAATTGCCGCTCCGGATCGTTCGAGGCGCTCGTGTACGGCTCGCCCGGCACCCGCCAGCCGCCGTCAATCGTCGAGTCGTAAAAACCGAAGGGTTTGTCCGGCGTCGAGGAGCCGCGCAGCGGCGCGTTCGAGTTGTCCTGAAACATCGGCGTCTCTTTTTCCGGGACGTAGTTCCGGCCCGCCTCGAGCATGAGCACCTTCGCGCCCTCCATCACGCACGTATAGGCTGTCTGGCCGCCGGCGGCGCCGGAACCAACGACAATCACATCATAACTCGGCTGGGTCTTGCTCGAAGTGGTCAGGGGCATGAGCGAATCCTCAATGGGTTCGCCGCATCTCACGCCGCCACTTTCGCAAAAGCAATCCGGGTTTTACGCAAGACGGACGATCCCATTCTTACGCCCCCGCGCAATCTCGCGACTTGAACTCGTGCACGAGATCCTCCGCCCTCCTGACCGTTCGCTGGCGTAGCGCTCTCCATTGCGCCCTCGCCCAGCATTCACCGACCACCAACCGTCACTGCGACTGCGCCACCAACTGCGCCCGCGCCCGATAGGTCGAAGCCAGATTCGCCGCGCGGCTGGCATAGTCGTGCGCGACTCGCGGCGACTTGCCATTGACCGCCGCGCTCAACCCACCATTCCAAGCCAGCGCGATATTATACGGCGTGGCTTCGAGCCCGTTGCGCACAAGACCCTGCTTGAGCCACTCGTAGTGCTTCACCGCCACGACGTCGGACTCCTCACGCGTGATAGCTTTGTGGAACGGCGTCTTCGTGTGCATGCGCCACGTCGTGGATCTGAATTGATATGCCCCCAGCTCTCCACGCGGTCCGGGCCGGGACAGATTGCGCGGATTTTCCAGCTTGTGAATGGCTTCGAGCGTGGCCCAACGCACTTGCGGGGTATCCGCGCGGGCGGTTGCAGCCCCTGCTCCGAATCCAACTATGACCAATCCAATCACTAGGCGAACCGACCCTAAGAACGGATGATTTGAAGTTTTCACAGTGAGACTCCCGACCGCATGAACCGTGCGGGGTGCTTTTTTGATTTCCAAACGGCCAGATTTTACATTTTACGCACCCGCTACTGGCGGATTCCCGATGACTTACACCGGTAAGAAAAGTTATTCACAAGTTACCCACGGGGCGAATTTCTTGCAAATAGCCCGCCTTTCGGGGCTTTTGGCGGGGATTCTCACCCACCTAAGCGGGTGCCTTGACCCTTTTTAGAACGGCGCGCCTCCTTGGCAGTTCATGCTTCGCCTGCATCTCCCGCCCAATTTTGCCGCTGCCGTCGTTCGCGATGCCGTGCCTGTGCGGGTGGATTTAGACCTTTCCTCGCCGCCCGATCCGGCGCTCTTCCCCGCGCTCGCTCTCCTCCAGCGCTGGTGCGGCACCGCCACCCCGCCGAAGTTCATCCAGCTCACCCGCGCCCAGCTGCGCGATCTCTCCGCCGCCCTTGGAGCGCAACCTGTCTTTGTCGAAAACGGCCAAATCTCGGCGTGGCGCCACGCCGCCCTCCTCGCCCCGGCAACTCCGGCAGCCCCAGCTAGCACCCCAAACCCGAGACCCGAAACCCGAGACCCCATCTCTCCGTCCCCATCCCCAAGAGCGGGCGCGCGAGCGTCCGCTGCCACGCCGCTCACCGTCGACGGCTCCGAACAATTCCTCGCCCTCATGCTCCCGTCGCGTGAGCACCCCCGCTATGCCGACGCCCTTGCGCTGGTGAAGGAACAGGGCTTCGCGCTCGAAACCTCCAACCGCAAATGGTGGCTCCGCGATCGCCACAAGGTCCTCAACTTCCTCGGTCAGCACCTCGGCCGACTGCGCGAGACCTTCGACGCGGACTTCACGCCCAACTTCGAGAAGAACACTGCGCACATCCGCCCCGCCGATATCGCCGCGGAGGTCACCGAAACCGGCGACAGCTTTTCCGTCTCGCTCGGCCTCCGCGCCGGCAATGCCGACGAGGCCACACTCCGCACCGCCGTCGCCACCAATCGCGGCTACATCGAGACCGCGGGAAAAGTGTTTCTCTTCGATCCGCTGAAGCTCGAGAAGCTCGCCACCGCCCAGCGCGCGCTCTCCGGCGATCCCCTCGCCGGTCTCGCCCCGCGCCGCACCCAGCGCGTCTCCGCCGCGCGCGTCGCCGAGGCGCAGGAAATCCTCGAAGAGCTTTCCCCCGGTTTCCAGCCGCCCGAATCGTGGAAGGTCCGCAGCTCCGTCCTGCACAATCTCACCGCGCTCAAGCCCGCGCCCATCCCGGTCGCGCTCGATACGCAGCTCCGCCCCTACCAGCGCCTCGGCGCCGCGTGGCTGCACCATCTGCACCGTCACGAGCTCGGCGGCATCCTGGCCGACGAGATGGGCCTCGGCAAAACCCTCCAGGCCCTCGCGCTGCTCAGCGCAATCGGCTCGCAGCTAGGAGCCGCGAGCCCTCAGTCCGGAACCGGCGCCGCGCAATCGCCCCGTTCGGGTCGTGCTCCAGACTCTCAGCGCCTAGCCACCCACTCGGCACGCAGCAGCGTAAGCCTCGTCGTCTGCCCAGCTTCGCTCCTCGAAAACTGGCGCCGTGAGGCGGCGCGCTTCGCCCCGCAGCTCCGCGTCTTCGTCCACCACGCCGACCGCCGTCTCGGCGCCGCGTCCGACTTTTCTGGATACGATCTTGTGATCACGAGCTACGGCACGCTCGCCCGCGACCAGGAGCTTTTTGTCGCCGTCACGTTCGAAACCGTCATCGCCGACGAGGCCCAGCACATCAAAAACCGTCGCTCGCAAAACGCCGCCGCGCTCCGCGCGCTCCGCTCCCGCGCACGTTTCCTCCTCACCGGCACCCCACTCGAAAATTCGCTCGACGATCTCCGTTCTCTCTTCGAGTTCCTACTCCCCGGTTATCTGCAAAAAATCCCCGCCGGCATACGCAAGGAAGACCGCGCGTGGTTCGATCAGCGTCTCCGCGCGCAGACCGCCCCCTACATCCTCCGCCGCACCAAGCGCGCCGTCGCCCCCGAACTCCCCGCCAAGCTCGAGCACGTCATCTGGTGCGAGCTCACGCCCGCCCAGGAGCGCCTCTACCGCGAGACCCAGGAGCGCTCCGAGCGCGAGCTCTTCGACATGGAGGCCGGCGGCGCCAGCGACGCGAAGCTCAAGTTCGCCGCGCTCACGCAGCTCCTTCGCCTGCGCCAGATTTGCTGCGACCCGCGACTCGTCGCGCCTGACGCGAAACCCGACATCTCCACCAAGCTCGAAAGTTTCCAGGAACTCCTCGCCGAAGCCGTCGACGACGGCCACCGCGTCCTGGTCTTCTCCCAGTTCACCTCCCTCCTCGCCCTCCTCCGCACGGAGCTTGAGGCGCAGGAGCTCGGCTACTGTTACCTCGACGGCTCGATGACTGCGCGCGCCCGGCAGGCCGAGGTCGATCGCTTCCAGGCCTCGGCGAATATCCCGATTTTCCTGCTCTCGCTCAAGGCGGGCGGCACCGGCCTCAATCTCACCGGCGCCGATACCGTCGTGCACTTCGACCCGTGGTGGAATCCCGCGGCCGAGGCACAGGCCACCGACCGCGCGCACCGCATCGGCCAGACCCGCGTCGTCACCAGCTACAAGCTCATCGCCTCCGGCACCGTCGAAGAAAAGGTCCTCGCCCTCCAAACCGAGAAGCGCGCCCTCCTCGCCGACGTCTTCGAAGCCTCCGACGCCACCGCCGCCAAGCTCTCGCTCGGCG
>JAZKEV010000583.1:8779-14321 GCA_040386765.1 Verrucomicrobiota bacterium
GCAACGTCGTGTCCTTCTGGTAGCCCGCCTCGTGACAGACTGTGTGAAAACTCGGCGCTTCCGGAAGTATGTAAAAACAAGGCCATCTGGAGACGTGTATCCGATGTTTTTGGACGCTGCGGTCTCGAAAACTGAACGGTATGCGATTAGGCGAATAGTTTTAACACAGTCTGGTGAGAGGCGGGACGCACGCACCCTGAGCGCCGCATGTCCCTACTTTCACGCCCCCCTCGCCTTTCGACTTCTCTTCCTTTCGCCCTTCCACGTTAACCCCGCATCTTTTTCGTGCCTTTCGTGTGTTTCGTGGGCCACTCTCTGCCACCTTCCACCCCTACCTCATGCGTCTCTACTCCACCCGTTACGGCCTCCTCGTTGAGCACAAGAGCACTTTCCTCGCCCTGCCGCTCTCGCTGACGCTCGACGCCCTTTTCCAGTCCGCCTCGCCCCTCGCGCTGCTGCACGACTCGCTGGCCAACATCCCCTACGCCTCCGCGCCCGCGCCGGCCGATCTGCTCGCGCCGATCCAGTCCCAGGAGGTCTGGGCCGCCGGCGTCACCTATCTCCGCAGCAAATCCGCCCGCATGGAAGAATCCAAGGAGGCGGGTGGTGGTTCCTTCTACGATCGCGTCTACGAGGCCGACCGCCCCGAGATTTTCTTCAAGGCCACCCCGCATCGCGTCGCCGCGCCGCATACACCCGTCCGCATCCGCGCCGACGGCAAGTGGAACGTTCCCGAGCCCGAGCTCACGCTCGCGATCAACTCCACCGGAAAGATCTTCGGCTTCACCATCGGCAACGACATGAGCTCGCGCGACATCGAGGGCGAGAATCCCCTCTATCTCCCGCAGGCCAAGGTCTACGACCGCAGCGCCGCCCTCGGCCCATGTATCGTAATTACGGATACCCTTCCTGCCGCCGAGACCGTCATCGCGCTCGAAATCCGCCGCGCCGGCGCCACCACCTTTGCGGGCGAAACCACCGTCGGCCGCATCAAGCGCCCGCTCCCCTCGCTCGCCGACTGGCTGTATCGCGAAAACAGCTTCCCTCACGGCGCGTTCCTCATGACGGGCACCGGCGTCGTCCCGCCCGACTCGTTCACGCTGCAGTCCGGTGACGAGATCCGCATCACCATCCCTCCCGTGGGTACGCTCATCAACTCCGTACTGTAAACCTGTCATTCTGAGCGCAGCGAAGAATCCACGGGAACGAATACCCTGCCGCGCCCAAGCCACCCACTCATCATGTCTTCCAACCACCGCGACGCCACCGCCGCCGAGATCGACCAGGCCGTTTCCTCCGCCGCCGCTGCCGCTCCCATCTTTGCCGCACTCGCTCCCGCCCAGCGTGCCGCCTTGCTCGAAAAGATCGCCGATGAACTTGTCGCCCTCGGCCCGCCACTCCTCGAGCGCGCCCACGCCGAGACGGCCCTGCCGATGCCGCGCCTCGAAGGTGAGCGTGGCCGCACCGGCGGCCAGCTCCGCCAGTTCGCCGCGCTCGTCCGCGACGGCTCCTGGGTCGATGCGCGCATCGACCCTGCGTTGCCGCAGCGCACGCCGCTCCCGCGCCCCGATCTCCGCCGCATGCTGCAGCCGATCGGCCCGGTCGCAGTCTTCGGCGCAAGCAATTTCCCGCTCGCCTTCTCCGTCGCCGGTGGCGACACCGCCTCGGCGCTCGCCGCGGGTAATCCCGTGATCGTCAAAGCCCACCCTGCGCATCCCGGTACCAGTGACCTCGCCGCACAGGCCATCGCCGCCGCCGTTCGCGCCTGCGGGCTCCCCGAGGGCGTGTTCTCGATCATCCACGGCTCGTCCCCCGACGTCAGCCTCGCGCTCGTCCGGCATCCGCTCCTTGAGGCCGTCGGCTTCACCGGCTCCGCCCGCGCCGGTCGCGCGCTCTTCGATGCCGCCGCCGCCCGCCCGCGCCCGATCCCGGTCTTCGCCGAAATGGGGAGCGTGAACCCGATATTCATCCTTCCCGGCGCACTCGGCGAACGCGGTGCCGCACTCGCCGATGGCCTCACCACGTCCTTCACACTTGGCGTCGGCCAGTTCTGCACCAAACCGGGCATCGTGTTCGGCGTCGCCTCACCGGAGTGGAGCGCGTTTGCCGATGCGCTCGCCACCAAAGCCCGTGCTGTCCCGGCTGGCACGATGCTGCACGCCGGCATCGCGAAGGCCTTCGTCACCGATGTCGCTGCACTCTCCGGCGTCGAATGGCTCGCGCAGGGCAATGCCCATGTCGCCCGCATCGACGCCGCCACGCTCCTCGCGCGGCCCGAGCTCGCGCATGAGATCTTCGGCCCCTTCACCTTGCTCGTCACTGCGCGCGACATCGCGGAGCTGCGCACGGTCGCGCTCGCGCTCGAAGGCCAGCTCACCGCCACGCTCCACGGCACGGAAGCGGACCTCACCGCCGCCGCCGACCTCCTCGATATTCTCGCCCGCAAGGTCGGCCGCATCGTGATCAACGGCTTCCCCACCGGCGTCGAAGTCTCGCCCGCGATGCACCACGGCGGCCCGTATCCCGCGACCACGGATGTCCGCTTCACCTCGGTCGGCACCGCCGCCATCCAGCGCTTCGCGCGCCCGATCTGTTACCAGAATCTCCCCGACGCACTCCTTCCCGACGCACTGAAAAAGGCCAACCCCCTCAACCTCCTCCGCCTCGTCGACGGCAAGCCCACCCGCGATCCGCAATAGGAATAGGCCGCGCCTCTCATTTTCATCCTCCCTTCCTTCGCCTCCTTCGTCTCCTTCGCGAGACATCCTCCGATCCTTTTTCGATGGACCCCATCCTCGACTCTCCCTCCGACGCCATCTACACCCTCCGCACCACCGCGGCGGGCCCCTCCGGCAAGCTTCCGCTCGATGCCAATCAGCTTCGCCACATGCCGAGCGGCGATCTCTTCGGCCTCACGCAGAATGCCGGCATGGGCTGGAAACCCGAACTGCTGCGCGGGAAACAGTTTCTCATTCTCAGCACGCAGGGCGGCATCCGCGCGCCCGATGGCACGCCCATCGCCCTCGGCTACCACACCGGCCACTGGGAAGTCGGCCTGCTCATGGAGGAGGCTGCGCGCACCATCACCGCCGCGGGCGGCGTGCCCTTCGCCGGTTACGTCAGCGATCCCTGCGATGGTCGGACCAACGGCACCGCGGGCATGCTCGACAGCCTCGCGTACCGCAACGACGCCGCGATCGTATTCCGCCGGCTGATACGCTCGCTCCCCACGCGCCGCGGCGTGCTCGGCGTCGCCACCTGCGACAAAGGCCTGCCCGCGATGCTCATGGCCCTCGCCGGCACGACTGATCTGCCGACCATCCTCGTCCCCGGCGGCGTCACGCTGCTCGCCGAGGAGGCCGAGGATACCGGCAAGGTCCAGACGCTCGCCACCCGCTTCGCCCGCGACGAGGTCGCCCTCGACTACGCGCTCGAGCAGGGCTGCAAGGCTTGCGGCTCGCCCGGTGGCGGCTGCCAGTTCATGGGCACGGCCGCGACCAGCCAGGTCGTCGCCGAGGGCCTCGGCCTCTCGCTCACGCACGGCGCGCTCAGCCCCTCCGGCTCCGAGATCTGGCGCGACCTCGCCCGCCGCTCCGCCTCCGCACTCCTCGCCCTCGAGGAGAAGTCCCTCGCCACGCGCGACATCGTCACCGACGACGCGATTCACAACGCCATGGTCACGCACGCGGCCTTTGGCGGCTCGACCAATCTCGTGCTGCACGTCCCGGCCATCGCCCACGCCGCCGGCCTCCGCCGCCCCGGCGTCGACGACTGGGCGCGCATCAATCGCATGGTGCCGCGCCTCGTCGACGTGCTGCCCAATGGCCCCAAGCACTACGCCACCGTGCAGGTCTTCCTCGCCGGCGGCGTGCCCGAGGTGATGCTGCACCTGCGCGATGCGGGACTGCTCAAGCTCGACGCGCTCACCGTGAGCGGCCGCACCCTCGGCGAGAATCTCGCGTGGTGGGAAAAATCCGAGCGCCGCCAGCGTCTCCGCGAAAAGCTCCACGCGCTCGATGGCATCGATCCCGAAAACGTCATCATGTCGCCCACCCGCGCCCGCGAGCGCGGCCTCACCAGCACGATCACCTTTCTCCGCGGCAACGTCGCACCCGAGGGCGCGCTCGTGAAGAGCACCGCCATCGCCCCGCAGGTGGTCGGCCCCGATGGCATCTACCGCCACGAGGGTCCCGCGCGCGTCTTCACCAGCGAGGCCACCGCCATCGCCGCGCTCAAGGCCTCGCGGGTCCAGCCCGGCGATGTCATGGTGCTCATCGGCATCGGCCCCGGCAGCGGCATGCCCGAAACCTATCAGATCACCTCGGCGCTGAAGTACGTGAAAGACGGCCAGCGCATCGCGCTCATCACCGACGGTCGCTTCTCCGGCGTCTCCACCGGCGCCTGCATCGGCCACGTGAGCCCCGAGGCGTGGGCCGATGGCCCCATCGGCCGTATCCGCGATGGCGATACCGTCCGCCTCGTCATCGACACCCGCAAGCTCGAGGGCTCCGTCGACGTCGTCGGCGTGGATCTCGCCACGCGCGAGCGCCACCCCAGCCTGCGCCCCGATCCTCGCGTGCCCGCGGATACCCGGCTCTGGGCCGCGCTGCAAAATGCCAGCGGCGGCAGCTGGGGCGGCTGCGTCTACGATGCCGACCGCATCACGCAACTCCTCGATCTCGCTCTCAAAACCGAGTCCCGCGCATGACCCGCGTCGTTCTCCTGCTCACGCTGATTCTCGCCTCCGTTGCCTCCGCGGCCTCGTCCACCGCGGTCCGCCCCAACATCCTACTGATCGTCGCCGACGATCACGGCACCGATGCCATCGGCGCGTATGGCAATCCCGTCATCAAGACGCCTGCGCTCGATGCTCTAGCGGCGGATGGCACGCGGTTCACCCACGCGTTCTGCACCACGGCGAGCTGCAGCCCGTCGCGCTCCGTCCTGCTCACCGGCCTGCACAATCACCGCAATGGCATGTATGGTCTCGAGCATCAGGTGCATCACTTCTCGTCGTTCAACGACGTGAAGAGCCTGCCCGTCCTCCTCGGCGAGGCCGGCTACCGCACGGCGCGCATCGGCAAGTTCCACGTCGCACCCGAGTCCGTCTACAAGTTCCAGACCGCCCTCTCCAGCGGCGCCGCCAACGATCCCGCGAGCCTCGGCCGCAGCCCCGTGGAGATGGCCGACCAGACGCGCGCGCTGATCGCCGCCAAGGACGAGCGTCCGTTCTTCCTCTACTTCGCCGTCGACGATCCGCACCGCGCCAATCTCGTCCTCCCCTCTGGCAAGCCAACCTTCGAGAGCTACCCGAAGCCCAATCCTTTCGGCAACCGCCCCGAGGGCTACCCGCAAATCAAGCCGGTCACGTATCGTCCGGTCGATGTGCGGGTGCCGTCCTTCCTGCCCGACACGCCCGAAGCGCGCGCCGAACTCGCGGAATATTATCAGGCTGTCTCGCGTCTCGACCAAGGCATCGCCCGCCTCATCCAGATCTTGAAGGAAACGGGCCAGTACGAGCGCACGCTCATCGTCTATCTTT
>JAZKEV010000583.1:14331-16506 GCA_040386765.1 Verrucomicrobiota bacterium
CGGCATCCGCCTCCCGTTGATCATCCGCCAGCCCGGCCGCAAAAATCCCGGTGCGGTCCAATCCGCCATGGTCACGTGGGCCGATATCACGCCCACGCTGCTCGACGCCGCCGGCGCACTCCCGGCCAAGCCTGCAATTCCTTTCCATGGCCGCTCTTTCGCCGCCGGGCTCGATGGCGTCGCGCTGAGCGACCGCGACGAGATCTACGCCTCCCACACGATGCATGAGGTCACGATGTACTACCCGATGCGCGTGGTCCGCACCCGCCGCTATAAGCTCATCCACAATCTCGCGAATAGTCTTACGTATCCGTTTGCCTTGGACCTCATCCAGTCGCCCACGTGGATCGGGGTGCAGCGCTCCGGTTCCGACCGCTATGGGAAGCGGCTCATCAAAGACTTTCTCCACCGCCCGCCGTTTGAACTCTACGATCTCGAAACCGACCCGGATGAGATCAACAACCTCGCCGACTCGCCCGCTCACGCAAAAACCAAAGCGGAGCTTGTCGCGAAGCTGAAGACGTTTCAGACCGCCACGCAGGATCCGTGGATCCATAAGTGGACGTATGAGTGAGTAAGGTGGGGCGAGTGAGTGATTGAGGTCGGACGACGCGTCCCCGCCCTACCTTTCAAACGTACTCAATCCACCCGCGCACCCACGCGCGCAATGCCGCTGCCTTCGCCTCGACCTCCTTTCCCTTCCCCATCGTCACGAGGCAGCGATCCTTGGCCAGCCAGCGCACCATGCCTTCGGGCGCCTCCAACTTTATCTCGGGCAACTCCGCGCGCTTCTTGGCGCCGAGGTGGAATACCAATTGCACCTCCTTGGTCGAGCGCAGGTGAAACGTCGCAAAGTACTCCACCGTCCGAAAGCTCGGCGCGTTCCACTTGATGCCTTCGCCGATCTTCGGACTCGCCCCGAGGATGATTTTTCGGATCGCGCCGATCTCCGTTTTCAACGGATGCTCCAGAGCGGCCATAAACGCCGCCACCTCTTCCGTGTCCTCCGCCGGCTGCTTGGCTTTCATCCGAACCATGAAGAGTCCTCCTCACTTCTTCGGCGCCAGTGGTCGCTCGGGATCGAAACCGGCCTGCTCAAAATCCGTCGCGTCCACCCAGCCGGCCTGCAGTTTTTCGCCCTTCATGAACTTCTCGTAGAAGTCCGCGAGACCGGAGTAGCGGTATTTGTCGAACACCTCGCCCTTCCCTTCCAGCCGCGGGTCTTGCGTTTTCTTGAGGTCGTCGAAGAGCTGCTTCTGCAGCGCCTCGCGACGGGTCGCGTGCTCGGGGCGCGCGGCCAGGTTGACCATGCAATCCGGGTCGGCTTTGAGATCGTACAATTCTTCCGCCGGCCGGCGGCCGAAGTTCAGCTCCCACAGCCAGTGGTTGATGCCCTGGCGGTTCTGCGCAAGGAGGAGCGTCTTGGTCGGGCTGCCATCGGTGTTGAGATAGCCCGTGATGGGGTCGCACATCGGCCAGCGGCCGGGCTCGAAATTCTTCAGGTACAGAAACCCGTCGCGGAAAATGCCGCGCACCGGGTAGCCTACATCACCCGGGCGGCCCACATCGTGTCGCTCCTGTCCGATGATCGTGTAGTCGCGGCCCGCCACCGGCGCCGCTTCGCGGAAGAGCGGCGTCAGGCTGCGACCGCCGAAGGGCTGCAGTCCCGCGGCACTCTCGCCCACACCCGCGATCTCCAGAAACGTCGGCGCGAAGTCCACGAAGTTCACGTAATCCTCGATCTTCCGGCCCGGCTGCGCGATGCCTTTGCCCCAGCGCATCGCGAGCGGCATGTGATTGGAGAGTTCGTAGGTTGCGCCTTTCGCGCGCGGAAACGGCATGCCGTTATCCGACGTGATCACGATAAGCGTATTCTCCAGTTCACCCGCTTTTTCCAACTGCGCGATGATCCGACCGAGGTGGGTGTCGAAGTGCTCGATCTCGAAGGCGTAATCGAGCATGTCGTTGCGCACCGCGTCGTTGTCGGGCCAGAAGCGCGGCACGCGGTCGATGTCCGCGGGCTTCTTGCCCCCGAGCTTTGCGCCCGAGCCCGGTGCGTAACGCCGGTGGGGCTCCGTGCCGCCGTACCAGAACGCGAACGGCTTATCCTTCGCCCTCTTTTCGAAAAACTGCGCGAAGTTGGCCGCGTAATCCAAGGCAGAGATCGCCGGCGTC
>JAZKEV010000584.1:0-271 GCA_040386765.1 Verrucomicrobiota bacterium
TTCGCGAACGTGAAAACTTTTGTTTTCTGTGACCTGAATGTCCGTGTGCCATTCAGTCGATACCGCGAGTAATACGTGCCCGATTCGGTGTTCAGGTATAAACCTTCGACGCCGGACGTCTGCCGCAAAACGGTTTTTATCGGGGACGGCTATCTCGGGAGGATGTTCATGAGTGTCACGCCGATGATGGCCCAGTATGTCGAGGTGAAGAGAGGTCTTCCCAAGGATACGCTCCTGCTCTTCCGTCTCGGCGATTTCTTCGAGCTCTTCT
>JAZKEV010000584.1:281-1870 GCA_040386765.1 Verrucomicrobiota bacterium
CCACGCGATGGCGGGCCTGACCTCCGTCGCCCTCGATAATCACGTCAACAAGCTCCTCGCCGCCGGCAAGAAGGTCGCCATCTGCGACCAGGCCGAGCCCGCCAAGGCCGGCAAGCTCGTCCGCCGCGCGCTCACCCGCATCCTCTCCCCCGGCACCACG
Source organism: Verrucomicrobiota bacterium (assembly GCA_040386765.1). Lineage (GTDB taxonomy): Bacteria > Verrucomicrobiota > Verrucomicrobiia > Opitutales > Opitutaceae > ER46. The sequence continues at coordinate 442 of JAZKEV010000584.1, forward strand.
CTGGCCGCCAACCAGCTCGACGCGGCGCGCAACCACTACCTCGCCGCCCTCGCCTTCGACAAACAGGGCCTGCATGCCGCGTGGCTCGATCTCTCCACCGGCGAATTCAAGGTCGCGAGCGACGCCAGCATCCCGAATCTCCTCCCCGTCCTCACCGCGCTCGATCCCGCGGAGCTGCTGGTAATCGAGAATGAGCGCGAACGCTGGGCCGCCATGCCGCACGATCAGACGGCCGTCCATGCGTTGCATGGTTTCTGCCGCGACCGGCTCGTCTCCGAACTGCCGGGTTATCATTTCGATAGCACCACCGGCGCCAAGACGGTGATGGATATCCTCGGCGTCCTCAACCTGCAGGGCTTCGGTCTCGCGCACTCCCACCCCGGCCTCGGGCCTGCCGGCGCGCTCGTCTACTACGCCACAGAAAATCTCTGCGCCAAACCCGAGAATCTCCGCGGCCTCCAGGAATACCGCAGCGCCCGCACGCTCCTCCTCGATCCGGCCACGCTGCGGAATCTCGAGATCTTCCAGTCCTCGCGCGGAACGCGCGATGGCTCGCTGCTGCACGCCATGAACCGCACCGCGACGCCTCCCGGCGCGCGGCTCCTCGAACGCTGGCTCGCCGCTCCGACGCTCGATCTGCCGGAGATCCAGCGCCGCCAGTCTCTCGTCGGCGAACTGCGCGCCCAGCCGACGCGTCTCGCCGAGTTGCACGAATCGCTCGCCGCCGTGCGCGATATCCCCCGCATCCTCGGGCGCCTCCAAAATCGCCTGCGCAATCCCCGTGAGCTTGGCGGCATTCGCGACACCCTCGCCCAGTTCCCCGCGATCAAGGCCACCCTCGCGACATTCGGCCCCGATTCCACCAATTCTGCCGGCTCTGCCGGCTCTCAACTCTCCGCTCTTAGTTCTCAGCTCCAAGAGTTGCCTGCCCTGCGCCAGCTCCTCTCCTCCGCCCTCGCCGACGAACTCCCCAACGATCTCGCCGATGGCAACTACATCCGCACGGGCTACGACGCTGAGCTCGATCGCCTGCGTTCGCTCACCTCCAACAACAAGACGTGGCTCTCCGATCTCGAGCGCACCGAGCAGGAGCGTACCGGCATCCGCAGCCTGAAGGTCAGGTTCACGAATAATTTCGGTTACTACATCGAGATCACCAAGGCCAATCTCCACCTCGTCCCCTCCGACTACATCCGTCGCCAGACGACGGTCGGCGGCGAGCGCTACGTAACCGAGTCGCTCAAGCAAAAGGAGAAGGAAATCTTCCATGCCGAGGAGAACGCCCTCGCCCGCGAGCTCGAGCTCTTCAACGCCCTCGTCGCCAAAATCCTCGACGACGCCGTCGCACTCGCGCAGACCGCCGAAACCCTCGCCGAGCTCGATGTGCTCACCGGCTGGGCGCTGCTCGCGCGCGAGTGGGACTATTGCC
>JAZKEV010000584.1:1880-4012 GCA_040386765.1 Verrucomicrobiota bacterium
GTCATCGACGAGGACGACGTCCTCGAGATCGTCGAGGGCCGCCATCCCGTGGTCGAGCAGATGCTCCGGTCCATGGATACCGCAACCGCGCGCGGTGCCAGCAACGGCTTCGTGCCCAACGACACGCTCCTCGCCTCCGACGACGCGCAAATCGCGCTCCTCACCGGGCCCAACATGGCCGGCAAATCGACCTACATCCGCCAGGTCGCGCTCATCACCCTCATGGCGCAGGTCGGCTGCTGGGTGCCGGCGAAGTCGTGCCGCGTCGGGCTCGTCGACCGCATCTTCTCCCGCGTCGGCGCCAGCGACGACCTTGCGCGCGGCAATTCGACCTTCATGGTCGAGATGAACGAGACGGCCAACATCCTCAACAACGCCACCGACCGCTCCCTCATCATCCTCGACGAGATCGGCCGCGGCACCTCCACCTACGATGGCCTCTCGATCGCGTGGGCCGTCGTCGAGCACCTCCACCGCGCACCCGAGCGCGGCCCGCGCACGCTCTTCGCCACGCACTACCAGGAGCTCACCCAGCTCGACAAACACCTCCCGCGGCTCCGCAATTTCTCCGTCGCGGTGAAGGAGTGGAACGACGAGATCGTCTTCGTCCGCCGCGTGATTCCCGGCGCCGCCGACCGCAGCTATGGCATCCAAGTCGCCCGCCTCGCCGGCCTGCCGCTGAGCGTGATCGACCGCGCAAAAACCATCCTCGCCAAACTGGAAAGCGACGACACCTCCGTCTCCCTACCCGCCCCGCAGGCCAAGCCGAAGAAGAAGATCACGGTGGCGCCGGCAGACGATTCGCAGTTGAGTCTGCTTTAAGCCGAAGCCGGAGCCGGGGCGACACGTAAACCGAACTCGCGTCTATACGCACACGATCTCTGTAATCCTCACTTCGCGACTGGAATGGTCGACCCAGTAGGAAAACAGGTAGTCTTCGAGCAGAAGACTCTCGATCGATCTGCCGGTATCATCAGTCGTGCGAAAATCGCCGATCATAAAGGGATGCCGCGAGATTTGATCGGCAAGATCCATTATCTTCCGCTGTCGCCGCTTCGGCAGCGCGACCACAAACGCCACCGCTTCCCGCGAAAGATGGCTCTGATAAGAGAACTCAGCCATGACCAAGCTGCTTGCGCAACTCGGCTACGCCCACCTTTTTTCCCGCGGCCATTTCGTCAAGACGTCGTGCGGTTTCGCGCTTCCACGCGGGCCGTTCCTGGCCCAGTCGGATCAAAAAAGCAGAAAGGCTCCGCCGCTCCTTTTCAGGAAGCTTTGCGACCCGCTGCTTTAGCTCGAGAAATGCCGTCGCCGTCATTGCCGTGACTTTATCTTGGACCACTCTTGGGTCAAGGCCCCTCGCCGACCTCATCTCACGGCACCTCGTAGATCTCGACCAGCGCATTTCCCGTCCCACCTACTCCGGTCGCGACCACACTGTAGTTGCCCGGTTCAAGAGCCGTCACGAGCGCTGCGTCGCGTGAGGTATTGGCGAAGCTAAACGCCCCCACGCTCGAAAAGGTCGCGGCCAATTCCACGGCGCCGCCCCAGTTGTCGTTCTCCGCGATCTTCAGAGGGCCGCGGTAAAGCTCGAGCCGCGGATCGGCCACGGTGCCGGCGACGCCGAAGCTCCCCAGCGTGGGGCCGACCACGCGGATGAGCACGGTCTTGCTGCCTTCGCCGCCGACCACGAAGCCCACGGTCAAGCCGGTGCCAAGCGGCTTAAGTACTGAGACGTTTACGAGCCGGGGTGTCGCCTTGGTGTAGCTGGCGGTTGGCGTGGCGTCGTAGAGTTCGGCGATCACCGTGCCCGTGCCGGTGCCTACCGCCGAGACCTTCACGCTGTTGTCCGCGGTCGTGATATTGGCCACGACCGCGGCGTCGCGCGAAGTCGGCGAGGCGTAGGCGAACGCGCCCACCTGAGCCATCGCGACACGCAATGCTTCGCCACCGCCCCAGTTGTCGTTGGTGACGGTCTGCGTGCTGCCTGCGAAGAGTTCGAACTTCGGGTCCTCAAGTGTGCTGCCGACACCCAGCACGCCGAGCGAGGGACCTGCCGCGCGGATCACCAGCGGCTTCGCGCCGCTCGTGCCGCTGCCGCCGACCACGTACCCCATCGTGAACGAATCGCC
>JAZKEV010000585.1:0-6448 GCA_040386765.1 Verrucomicrobiota bacterium
GCTCGAGCATTTTCACGGTCGGCACCAGCGAGGAGAGCGCTTTCTGGTGGCAGTGGCCGTGGAGCTTGATCGTGCGCGGCTCGGCTTTGAACGAATCGCGGCGGATGCGGCCTTTGTCAGCTTCGCGGGCGATGAACTCGTCGATGAGCAGCGCGTTCTTAGCGAGCGTCTGCGCCGCCGTTTTCAAGTGCGCCGGCACGAGATCGGGGAACTCGTCGCGGAAGCCGAGGATGGCCGAGGGCTCCAGGCCGATGAGCGGCGCCTCGGCGGTGATGACATCTTTGAGCAGCTCGATATTGCGGATCGCGAGCTTCTGCGCGTCGCGCACGAGACCTTTGGAGAACTGGGCGCGGCCGCTCGGCACGTGTTCGGGGATGACGACTTCGTAGCCGAGGCGATTGAGGAGCTCGACGGCTTTGATGCCGATCGGGGTGTCGTTGTAGTTGGTGAACTCGTCGCAGAAGAGATACACGCGGCCGTTGGGAAACACGCCGCCGGGATTGGCGTGTTTGCGATGCCATGTGGCGAGGGTTGTCGGGTGCAGAGCGGGCAGGCTGCGGCCGGGCGCGAAGCCGGCGAGGCGCTTGAAGGCGCCGGCGGTGACGGTATTGGTGAGGAACCAGTTCGAGAGACCCGGCGCGAGCGCGGCGAGCTTCATGCCGCCGGTAAAGTTGCCGATGAGCCGGGCGCGCAGCGGGACGCCGTGCGTATCGTGGTAGTGCTGCTGCCACTCGGCCTTGAGCCGGGCGAGGTCCACGTTGGAGGGGCATTCGGACTTGCAGCCTTTGCAGGAGAGGCAGAGGTCCATCACGCCCTTCACCTCGGGGCTGTCCCACGGGTCCTTCAGGTCGCGCGGATGCGAGAGGGTGTGCCGGAGCATGTTGGCGCGCGCGCGGGTGGTGTCCTGCTCGTTGCGGGTGGCCATGTAGCTCGGGCACATCGTGCCGCCCATGAGCGCGGTCTTGCGGCACTCGCCGACACCGGTGCACTTCTCGGTGGCTTCGAGGATGCCGTTGGTGGAGCTGAAATCGAAAATCGTTTTGTGCTTCGGATCGGCGTGCGCCGGATCGTGCCGCAGGAAGGTATCCATCGGCGGCGTGTCGATGATCTTGCCGGGATTGAGTACGCCGCGGGGGTCGAAGGTCTCCTTCACGCGGCGCATCATCGCGTAACATTCGTCGCCGACCATGAACTTGATGAACTCGCCGCGGAGGCGGCCATCGCCGTGCTCGCCGGAGAGCGAGCCGCGGTATTTTTTCACGAGGGCGGCGATGTCGGTGGCGATGTCGCGGAAAAACTTGAGGCCCTTGGGCGTCTTGAGATTGAAGAGCGGCCGCGTGTGCAGCTCGCCGGCCCCGGCGTGCGCGTAGTAGACGGTGCCGATGCCGTACTTAGAGCGCAGCAGGGCGTCGAAATCGGCGATGTAGGCGGGCAGATCCTCGACGGCGACGGCGGTGTCCTCCACGACCTCGCGCGGCTTGTCCTCGCCCTCGACGTTATTCATGAGCCCCTGGCCCGCGCGGCGGAGATCCCAGACGCGATTCACATCGGCGCCCCAGACGGTCGGAAAGGCATAACCGAGACCGGCCGCGCGGCATTCGGCCTCGATCGCGGCAAACTCCGCCTCCATTGCCGCTGCTTCCGGCAAGCGAAACTCGATCACGAGCACCGCACCGGGATCGCCCTGGACGAAGAAGCGGTTCTTCGCGTGTTCGAGATTGGCCTTAGTGCACTCGAGGATGTGGCGGTCGATGAGCTCGCAGCCAAAGGGCCGGTGGCGCATCGCGATGAGCGTGGCCTTGAGCGAATCCTGGATGGTAACGAAATGCGCGCAGAGCAGCGCGCCGGCGGGCGGAAGCGGCTCGCAGTTGAGCTCGAACTCGACCCCGAGAAACAGCGTGCCCTCGGAGCCGGCGATAAGCCGGCAGAGGTTGAAGGGCTTGGACGAGCCGGGTTCGAAGACCTCCGCATCCATCAGCATGTCGAGCGCGTAGCCGGTGTTGCGGCGCGTGACGGTGGGCTTGGGATAGTTTTCGCGGATGAGCTGGCGGTTCTTCGCCTCGCCAAGGAGGTCGCGCACGAAGCAGTAGATGCGCGTCTCGAGCGAATCGGGCGCGGCACACTTGGCGGCAAACTCGGCGCGCGTGAGCGGGCCGAAGGTAACGAGCGAGCCGTCGGCGAGGAAGCCGCGCGCGGAGACAAGGTGGTCGCGCGTGGCGCCGTAGACGATGGAATTGGCACCGCAGGAATTGTTGCCGACCATGCCTCCGATCATCGCGCGATTTGCAGTGGAGGTCTCGGGCGTGAAGAAGAGATCGTGATCCTTGAGCGCGAGATTGAGCTCATTGCGCACCACACCGGGCTGCACGCGCACGCGGCGCGCAGTGGTATCGGTGGCGAGGATACGGTTCATATGCCGGCCCACATCCACGACGATGCCCGAACCGACGACCTGGCCCGCGAGCGAGGTGCCGGCGGCGCGCGGGATCAGGCCGACGTCGTACCGATTGGCGAATACCAGCAGCTCGCGCAGGTCGTCCTCGGTGCGCGGAAACGCGACGGCGAGGGGCATCTCCTGGTATTCCGAGGCGTCGGTCGCATAGAGCGTCCGCATCGCCTGGTCGAAATGAAGCTCGCCTTTCAGGCGTGCGGCCAGGCGTTGGAGGTCCGGAGTGGCGGCGGGCATCAGCGTTTGAGGGCGGCGCCGGCGGGTTTGTAGACTTCGGCGAGCACGCTCACGCGCCAGTTGCACGCGTCGGTCTTCACCTGCTCGAAGCTTCGGGGCTCCCCGATCTTCTCGATCATCACGGGCAGCCATTTGTTGCCGAAGCGCACGTGCTGAGTCTCGTCGGCGATATCGTAGCTCCAGGCCATGGCGCTCACGTTGTCGTTGTGATCGACGGCGTCTTTGAGGCCGCGGTGCTTGCCCGGAAAGGCGTCGGCTTCCTGCGTGATGAGCGCGGCGTAGCGGTCATGCGGCGCCAGGGTCTGGCGCATGGCATAGGCTTTGTCGGAGAGGCCGGCTTCCGCCGCGCTGGTGCCGAGGGCAATGAGTTTCTTTTCGCCAAACATGGAGTGCCGTGACTCGTCCCACATATGGCGGCTGAGGTCGAAATAGAAATCCCACGGCATGTCGGGCGCGTCGAAGAGGAGCGAGGCGCAGGAGTCGGAGGCCTGCACTTCCTGGAGAAAGTTGATGGCGTGGTAGCGCTCGCGATGGGAGTAGTCGTTCTCCTTGGGCATCGGCTCGGGGCCAAATTCGAGCAGCCGAAAGCCCTGCGGGAGCTTGCCGGTGAGCAGCGGGAGGCGGCCGATGCGACGGCCCTGGCGCACGGCGGGGGCGCTACGGGCGGCGTGCTCCTGCAGCGTGGTGGCGAGATCCGCCGCGAGCGCGGTGACGCGCTGCACGTAGGCCGGGTCGGGCTTCAGGGCGGTCTTTTCGGCCATGACGGCGAAGGCGGCCTCAGCCCACTGCCGGAGGCTCTTGAAATCGTCGCGATCCGCCTCGAGCAGCGGCACGCTGGGGAGATCGTAGACGTTGTCGTTGCGCTTGAGGTAGTCGTCGATCGCGGCGATCAGCACGGCGGGCACCTCAATCATGCCGGCTTGAAAAAGATCGGCCACGGTCGGCGCGGCGGCGAGCGCCTCCAGCAACTCGCGGGCGGGGGCGGCCTCGCTGTGGTGCATGTCGGCAAACGAGACGCCGAGCTCGCGGCCGCGGATCCGCAGATCCTGCACACGGCGAAACGAGCGAAAGATCAGCATCGGCAGTTCCTTGCGCTGCTCCCACACCTCGAGCGCGGGCAGGAAACCCGCGTGGATGCGCGCGAGCTCGGTCTGGAAATCGGCGAGGTTTTTGAGGAAAAGGCCGCGGGTGCGCGGACTGACGTCTTTGGCGAGCGTGGGAGCGTTCATGGCACGGGGGCGAGGAGAGCTTTTATGGCAGGGTGGAGGGCCGTAGCGAGCACCTCGTAACCGTGCTCGGAGAGATGGAGTTGATCGGGCATCAACGCTGGCGGGAGCTCACCGTCGGCGGGAAGGAAGTGATGCCCCACTTCGAGAAATGCGATCCGGCTGCTCTCGGCCAGCGCGCGGAGGCCGCGGTTGATCTCCGGGACCGCGCTGCGGTAGCGGGTTTCTTTTTCCCCGCGCGGCAGCAGGCCGACTAGAAGGATTCGGGCGGAGGGGTGATGCTGCTGCACGAGGCGCACGATCGACTCCACGCCGGCGACAATCTCCGCGGGAGTGTTGGCGGGCGTGGGGCGCTCCTGGCCGAGGCCAGTATCCAGATTATTGGTACCGATGAGCAGCACGGCGACCTTGGGCGTGAAACCAGCGAGGTCTCCGTGGGCGAGGCGCCAAAGCACCTGCTGGGTGCGATCGCCGCTGGCCCCGAAGCTGGCGGCGCCCAGCGGTGCGAACCAGCGCTGCCACGCGGCCTCGCCCTGCTGGCGCCAGCCCTCAGTGATCGAGTCGCCAACGAAGAGCACGTTGATACCGCCTTCCTGCGCGCGGGCGACGTAGCGCTCGTGCCGCTGCCGCCAGTGCTCTGCCAGTTCGGGCGAGTAGTCGTGGCGCAGGGAGGGCACGGTGGCGGTATTGGCGGCGTGCGCCGCGGCGGAGGAGGGGCACGCGGGGTTCATCGGGTCAGGGGCTGTGCGGGGCGAGTTGCAACTCCTGCCACGCCTCGCGTTGGTGAAATGACAGCTCGGTAAAGGGAGTCGTGGCGGAGAGTACCGGCCCCTCGGGCTGGGCATCGTAACGGCACACCGCCGACATGAACCGCTGGCCGGGGCCAAAGGCGTCGAGGTGCAGGAGCGCGGGCGGAAGCGTGACGCGGACCGACCAGTGGTCCGCTGCGACCATGGTCCGGCTTTGGACCCAATCGGGCTGCGCGACGAAGAAGGTCTCGAGCGCAGCTTGTTTGGCGCGAACGCGGGTGATGGCGCCCTCGGGGAAGAGCAGTTGCAGGCGGCGGTTCTCGGGGGTGATGTGCACCTCTAGGTACTCTGTCAGCCCAACACGTTGGAGAAAGATCTCTGCCACGTCGCCGAGGTCCCAAGTGCGTTCGTTGAGCGTTTGGGCGCGGTTCGTGGCCTTGCCGCCGAGGTACACCATGTCGTACTGCAGGAAATCTTCGTGCCAGCGAAGGCGCGCCCAGCCGGCGCGGAAATTAGGCGACAGCGCGGGCTGCCAGGCCTGGCCGAGCGACAGCCAGTGTGTATCCACATCGGCAGGACGGCAAAGGAGTTCACCGGCGTGCCCTTCGGGAACCCGCGAGACGGAGATCGGGCGGGAGGAAATCATGGCACGATGGACGGTGAGGCATCCCACGCGGCGAAACCGCGCACTTAGCGAATCGTCCAGCCGCCATCCACCGCGAGGCTCTGGCCGGTAACGAACGAGGCGCCGTCGGTGAGAAGGAAGAGCGTGGGGCCGACGATCTCGTTGTTCTGGCCGATGCGGTTGAGCACCGTTTTCTGCGAGAGCGCAGCGATGAAGGCCGGGTTGGCGTTCTGGATGCTGGTCTTGGGGAAGGGGCCGGGCGTGATGCAGTTGAAGCGGATGCCGTGCGGGCCGTAGTGAGCGGCGAAGTAGCGCGCGAGCTGCAGCACGGCGGCCTTGCAGGCGCCGTACTCGATGGGATTGGGCGCCATCGGGGCGTGGTAGATCGACGAGTCGGGCGCGACGACGCCGTACATGCTCGAGAACAGCACGATGCTGCCGGAGCCGCGCGGCTGCATGCGATCGGCGAGCGCACGGCAGAAGGCGAAGGTGGGCGGCAGCGACAGATCGAGCACGCGCTGGAAGCCCGCCACGGTGAGATCAGCCAGGCGCAGGCCGCTGGACGGCGGGATCGCGAGGTGGGCGACGCCATCGGGCACGCCGTATTTTTCGATTGTGGCAGCGACGAGCGCGGGCGCGGCTTCGGCGTTGGTGAGATCGACATCGAGCGGCACGGTGCGCGAGAGCGCGTGCTCCTTGACCAGCGCGGCGGCGCGGCCCGGCAGGTCCATGCACACCACGTCGGCGCCCTCGGCATTGAGGGCGCGCACGATCACAGAGCCGAGGTAGCCGGCACCGCCGGTGACCCAGATTTTTTTGCCAGCGAGGGAATGCCAGGGGGTCATTTGGAAGTGTAGCCGCCGTCGACGGGGAGGTTGACGCCGGTGACGTAAGTGGAGGCGTCGCTGAGGAGGAAGACTACGGCGCCGCCGATCTCCGGGGCGTCGGCCATGCGGCCGAGCATCGTCATCGGCGCGTAACGGCTGAGAAATTCCGGGGCCTGCGGCTTCTCGGGATTGTAGATGCCGCCGGGGGACACGACGTTCACGCGCACGCCGGTCGGGCCGTAGTGCGAGGCGAGGTAGCGGGTGAGATTGATCATGCCGCCCTTGTGGAAAAAGTAGTCGGGCGAGGGATGGCCTGCCGGGCTGGCGTAAAGGTG
>JAZKEV010000585.1:6458-22462 GCA_040386765.1 Verrucomicrobiota bacterium
GACGATGCTGCCGCTCTTCTGCGTGGCCATCGCATCGCCAAACGTGCGCACCGTAGAGAAGAAGCCGGTGGCATTGGTCGACATCGAGGCCTCCCACGAGGCGAGCTTGTCGCCGTAGCCCTTCATCGTGCGCGCGACGGCGTTGAACACGATGCCATCCACCCGCCCGTGCTGCGCGAGCAAGCGGTCGCGCAGGGCGTGCAGGGAGGCTTCGGACCCGATGTCGACTTCCTCGATGAGGACGTTGTGATTGGCGACGCGCTCTTGCTCGGCGAGAGCGTCAAGTGCGGTGCGATTGCGGGAGGCGACGATCGTGGTGGCGCCCGCCGCGGCTAGCGCATGAACGAGCGCGCGGCCCAAGAGACCGGTGCCGCCAAACTGCACGACGATTTTTCCGGAGAGGGAAAAGGGATCAGGCATAGGGAGATTGGGGAATTTTGGCGGAGGCGGGGAGGGCGGTGATCTGTTCATTGACGACGCGCAGGCGCTCCGTGACGCCTTTGCCGATCAGAGCCACATCGGCGCCGACGCCGAGCAAACGGTAGCCTTCGGCCACCAGTTCCGGGAGCGGCGCGATGAGGCCGGCCGTCATGGCAAACTTGCCGTGCTTCACGGCGGCGGCGGCGACCCGCTTGCGCGCGGCGACGACTTCCGGATCGCCGAGCTGGCCGATCTTGCCGATGCGGTGACTGAAATCTCCGGGCCCGAAAAGGATGCCATCGTAGCCGGGGACCGCCGCGATCTTGTCGACTTGGGCGAGCGCCTCGGGCGACTCGATCTGGAGGATGACGAGGCGCTCCTCGTTGGAATTGCGCACGTATTCCTCGATGGGGGTGAGGCAGAAGTTTCCGTCGATATTGCCGCCGTCGAGCGCGCGTTTGCCGAGCGGATGAAACCGCACCCACTCCACGATCTGCCGCGCCTCTTCCTCGCTGGCGACATGGGGCACGATGATGCCGGTGGCTCCGGCCTCGAAGGGGCGGATGTAGTCGCTGTAACTGCCGCGACCGACGCGGACGAGGGTATCGATGCCGTGTATGCGCGCGGCGCGGATCTGGTTTTCGAGGCTCAGCCAGTCGTTGGGCACGTGCTCGGTGCAAAGCCAGACGGAGTCGATGCCGGCGAGCGCGGCGATCTCGATGACGCGCGGATCGGATAAATTGATCTTGAGCACGGTGGGCAGCAGGCCCTCGCCGAGCTTCTTCTTCACACGACTGGTCTGGGTTTTCATTGAGAGAGGAGAGCTGAGATTTCGGTGAGCTCAACGCGGCGCGAGCCCTCGGCGCGGCTTTTCAATCCGCCGATGAGGAGAGTCATGAGCTCGACCGTGTCGCTGAAAGGATAAGAGGCCTGGCCGGTGCGGACGAAATTGATGAAGGCGAGGACCTGGCTGCGGAAATTATTATAGGTATCCGACGGGCGCACGGCGAAGTGGCCGGTCGTGCCATAGACATGGATGGTGCCGAAGGAGCCGCCGCCATCCTCGATCATCGGCAGTGTCATTTCCACGCCGCTGCGATGCCGCAGGTGCGCGATCTCCAGGCCGGGCTGCGACTCCAGGCGGATCGAGAGAAAGCCGGGGCCGACCAAGCGGAAGAGCGGCTCGAGGAGATGGATGCCGTAGCGCTCCCAATTCTTGCAGGTGACGCCGGAGACCCAGCGCAGCTTGCCGACCGTCGGAAGGCGGGCCACGCAGTCGTCGATCTCCGCCGCGTAGCGAAGGCCGGAGGAGGAAAGCAGTCGCGCTCCATTCCGCTGCCACTGGACGAAGGTGCGGAGGTCTTCGACGGAGGAGGCGAGGGGTTTGTCGACGAAGACCGGCAGCCCCGCTTCGACAAACGGCCGCGCGCGGCGGACGTGGTCGAAGCCATCGTCGGTCGAAATCATGACGCCATCGACGTGACCGATCACCTCCTCGGGGCGTTCCACGACATTTGGGATGAGCGCGGCGGCGGCGACGTGCCGGGCTTCGGCGGGATCGTCCGTCCAGAGATGCGTGACCTGCGTGTCGGGCAGGCGCACCGAGCCCGGCGGCTGCGCGCCGAGGTAGCGGGGAATCACCGGATACGGGCAGCTCGCCATCGCGACGGGATCGAAGCCATTGACGATGGCCGACCACGAGTACGGGTGGCCGTTGCCCGGGATCATGCCGAGCATGGCGAGGCGCACGGGGCGGCTGGGGCTGGAAGCGGGGACGGAATCAGGCATGGAGATCCTGGCAGGAAACGCGGCTGCCGCCGCGCTCGGCGGACGCGAGGGCGGCGAGATTGAAGCGCAGCGTATGGGCCGCCGCGGCGAGAGTGCAGAGGCGCGCGGGCTGGCCTTCGATCTGGTCGAGGAAGGCATTAGCCTGCGCGATGAAGTGGGCGTCCTGATCCGGCACGGGGCTCTCGTGCCAGGTCCACGCGGAGTCCTTTCCAGCAGCACGCCCCAACGCTGGTGGTGAAACTCGACGCGCACGCTGCCGGCGGCGGCGTTGAATTGGATGCTGTTCTCCTTGGGCGATTGAAACTGGTTGAGGGCGTAGCTCACGAGCGCAGGGCCATTGCGCGCGGCGATATGCACGGTGTCCTCGACCTCCACGTCGGGCAGGACTTGATGCGCGCAATCGCAGAGCACGCTATCGGTGGGGCCGACGACGCTTTCGACCCAGTTCACCGAGTGGGTGAGGGCATCCTGAATCGCGCCGCCGCCCATGCGCCGGTCGCGGTAGTAAGTCTTGGCGAAAGCGGGCCGCAGCCGGTGAAAAGGCTGGCCGGAGGTCATTGCGACCTGCCGCACCCCGCCGATGCCGCCGCTGCGGATGAAGTCGCGCGCTCCGTTCAGAATCGGGTATACATGGAACACATACGCCACGGCGGAGCAGGCCTCGGTCTCGCGGCTCGCGCGCAGCAGTTCATCCACGTTTTCCAGCGAGTGCGAAAGCGGTTTCTCGATGAGCGTGTGGCGGCCCTGCTTCAACGTTTGCAGAGCGATGGGCACATGCAAAGGGGCCGGGGTGCAGATCACCACGGCGTCCACTTCGCGAAGGGCGTCGGCCCAGTTCGGGCTTGTCGCGACCCCGTATTTTTCCGTCATGTTGGCGAGCAACGTGGCGTTTGCGTCGCAAGCGATGACACGTGAACGCCCTGTCTTGATAAAACACCGCAAATGCCTTTCCCCGATGCTGCCGCAGCCGATGATGAGAACCGTGTGGCGGGGAGCCACCGGGTTGGCGGGACTAGGTATGGAACTCACTGGCGGGCGACATCAATTTAGAGGTTGAAACTCGAGTATACACGCGTATTTCAAGTCAGCCATGAAGAATGTCAACTCCGATATCGCCTACACCTACATCCGAAAGCGGATTCTGAGCGGGGACTACGCGCCCGGGCGTGCGCTGATGACGAAGGATTTGTCGGCGGATATCGGAGTGAGCCGGACGCCGGTGCGCGACGCGCTGCGGCAGCTGGAGGCAGATGGACTGGTGATCATCCGGCCCCATATGGGAGCGAGCGTGAAGACGATGGAGTTTAAAGAATACCGCGAGATGTGCGGGCTCCGGCTCGCGTTGGAGACCTATGCGGCGGGACTCGCGGCGGAAAATCGCACGCCGGAGGAACTGCGTGAGCTGCAGCATGCGCTCGAGGCGATGCGGCGGCTGACCGAACAGCTGGCCCATGAGAAATCGGAAGATCGGGAGCAGATCGAGGCGCTGCGCCGCGAGGACGTGCGTTTTCACATTGGAATCATTACGGCGGCGAAGAGCAGTCTGCTGAGGAAAGAGGTGCTGCGGCTGCATATCGTGAGTCGCGTGGTCTCGGGTCTCAATCCGGGCAACGACACCGCGATCGAGAAGGCTCGGAAGGGGGCGCATCGCATCGATGTGCAAACCCAGCACGAGGAGATCTATCGCGGGATCGAGCGCGGCGATCCGGCTGCGGCCAAGGCGGCGATGGAGCGGCACATCCAGGATATCATCGACAGCAATATCCGAAGCATGGCGCGGGCCGAGCAGGTCTCCCTCGCGCGCGAGTTGTCGGAAGAGGAGCTGAATTATAGCGCGTGAGGAGCGGGGTGCGAAGAGGCGGGAAGGTAAGTGGCGGGTGACGGGTGACTGGGAGGGGGCGTGAGATGTAAGGGGTGAAGAGAGCGTTTGGGAAATTTTGGATTTTGTTGAGGTCGACCAAGAGGCCGTCGTTACGATACGACGGCCTTTTTTGTGGGCTGACGGTTCGGTGGAGGAAGCGGATCGGGGATGGCGATGAGACCTCACTGATGCGGAGGATGGGACGAGGCGGGTGCGGGAGGGGATGGCGACCGATTGGGGCATTCGTCTCTACTCTAGTAGAGAACCGTCAGAACGGCGCCATTGCCTTTGCAATGTATACACGATGGCGCAATGAGCGCATTCGTGCCGGATCGCGAGGAATGGCGGGGGATTTGCTCTACGGTGACCGGGAGGCAGCAGCCTTCTCAGCGTACAGGCGGATCTTTTTCGCTAATTTACTTGACGGTAACACACATAAATTCCTATGTATACTTTACGTGACAGTCACGTGGCGAACCTCTCCCGACCCTGTTCGGGGATTAGGGGTGCGTCACGATCCCAGCGGTTACCCCTTTGGCCGCACCTTATTAACCTAGGCCTCGCAACGTCATGATTACCAAGTCGCTTCATGTGCGGCTCGACCGGTGGGTCGCGTCGCTTTCATTTGGTCTGTTGATTCTGTTCGCCTCTGCCTCCGCCCAGCCCTCCAACCCCGGGGCAGGGAGCATCCAAGGGCAGGTGAGCAACGCGTCGACCGGCACCTATCTCAATAATGTGCGCGTGAGCGTGCAGGGTACGACGATCGAAGGCTCCACCAACGCCACCGGTGAGTACTGGCTCGCCAATGTGCCCGCCGGGCAGGCGGTCGTGGTGGTGGGGTTCCTCGGCATGGAATCCAAGACCGCAACGGTCGCAGTCGCGGCCGGCGCCGTGGCAGTGCAGAATTTCGAGTTGGCGCTGACGCCTTCGGTCGATGGGCAGGTGTTGCAGTTGGACGCCTTCTCGGTGGAGGCCAAGGCCATGACGGGGCAGGCGGTGGCGCTCACCGAGCAGCGTAATGCGCCCAACATCAAGAATGTGATCTCGCTCGACGAATTCGTTGATCAAGCGGAGGGCAACATCGGCGAGTTCATCAAGTACGTCCCTGGAGTCGACATGCAGTACAACCCCTTCAGCCCGCAGTTCGCGACGATCCGCGGCATGCCGGCGAGCGGCACATTGATCCAGTTCGACGGTGTGCCGACGGCATCGGCGCTGGGCGGCACGAGCCGTTCGTTTGACGTGAACACGGCGGGCAACGCCAACGTGGATCGCGTCGAAATCTCCAAGGTGCCCACGCCCGACATGCCGGCCAATGCGGTGGGCGGGTCGATCAATGTGATCTCGAAGACGGGCTTCATCCGGAAGACGCCGCTCTTCAGCTATAACACGTACCTCACCTACAATGCGATCGAGGGAGAGTTCGATCCGACCTACTCGAAGGTCGCCGGACCCGATCCCAAGTCGACGCGCCGGCCCGTCCAGCTGGCGTACGATCTCTCTTATATACTACCGCTGAACAAGAGGCTCGGGTTTACCTTCGCGCTCACGCGCGCGCCGCGGTTCAACGAGGTCGAGTACCGCTCGCCGTCGTGGAATACCAATACCGGCATCCTGGCGGCCTATCAATCCAACGAACTCGTTTCCAATGTGGATATCCGTTCGCTCAAGGGAACGGTGGATTGGAAGATCGGGACCAAGAGCACGGTGCAGGCGAGCTTCTACGACATGGATCGCCAAAGCTTCACGCGGCAGCACTTCAGCGTGATCACCCCCGGCGCGGGTGCGACGGGCGATCCCACCTTTGTCCAGGGCGCGGCCACGTCGGTGGGCACGTCGGCGCAGAATCTCAGCGGCAACCAGCAATACCGCGCGCTGCGGCTGAGCTCGATCAAGTACCGCTACGATGGACCGACGTGGAAGGCCGACCTCTTCGCCTCGCTGTCCGAGGGCGGCACGACCATCAAGGATATCGACGATGGATTCTTCGGCACGGTCGGCGCCACGCAGGCAGGCATGATCATCCGGGCCGAGGGGCTCGATCGCTTCGGCGATCGCGGCATCCCCACCATCCGCGCCACGCGCGGCGGCGCGGTGGTCGATACCTACGATGCCACCACGAGCACCCTGGCGACCGCCACGAGCGCGGCTTCGGTGGCCGATAGCAAGGTGACGAGCTTCGGCGCCAATCTGGCGCGCGAGATGGGTTTCACGGTGCCGACCCAGCTCAAGGTGGGCTACTATACCGAGATTCTGGAGCGCGATAACAAGGGCGGCACGCGCACGTGGACCTTTACGCCTCCGGGCGGCGCGGCGGCGCGGATCGCGGGCCTCTACGATGTGTTCAACGATCCGTTTTCGAAGCGCAATCCGCTGACGGAGCCCAACGGCCGCGCCGTCTACTCGCGCTACCTCGGGGCGGACAAAGTCTACAATCTCTACCTCGCGAATCCCTCCTGGTTCGTGCTCAACGACGCGGCGGCGCACACTAACGCGGTCAACGCCTCGCTCGATCTGGAGGAGACCGTCAGCGCGGTCTACGCCCGCATGGACAACCGGTTTCTCGATAACAAACTCCGCCTCGCGACCGGCGTGCGTTTCGAGCGCACCGAGGACGATGGCAACGGCGCGCTCAACGATATCGGCGCCACCTACCAGCGCGATGCGCAGGGCAACTACATCCGCAATGCAGCCGGCCAGCTGGTGAAGATCACGACCAATGCCCTCGCCAATGCCCAGCTCCAGTACAAGGAGCGCGGGACGCACAAGAAGACGAGCTACGAGGATCTCTACCCGAGCGTGAACGCGAGCTACTCGTTCTCCGATCGCGTCGTGCTGCGCGCGGGCTACGCGAAGACCATCGGCCGGCCCGAGCTCGATAATGTCGTGCCCAGCATCATCGTCACGGATCCCAATCTGGATGTATCCACGCGCCGCATCACCGTGGTCGACGGCAACCTGGAGCCCTGGTCGGCCGACAACTACGACCTGACCTTCGAAGTGTACGATATCAAGGGCGCGACCGCTTCGGTGAGCCTCTTCCGGAAGAATATCAAAAACTTCTTCGTCGAGACCGAAACGCAGGTGACCCCGCAGGATCTGGAGGAGTTCGGACTGCCTGCGGACTATGCCGACTACGTCATTCGCAAGACGGAAAATGGTGGGAAGGCGGAGTTGAGCGGTGTGGAACTGAGCTGGCGCCAGACGCTGCTCTTCATCCCGGTCGTCGGCAAACGCCTGCAGGCCTTTGCGAACCTCACGAGCCTCTCGCTCGACGGCGACAATCCGCAGGACTTCATGGAATTTTCGCCGCGCAATATCAACGCCGGCCTCGGTTACGTGCACCCGCGCTTCGCGATCAAGCTGAATATGCATAACAACAAGTGGGTGCGTCGCTCGGTGCTGGCGGCGGGCGGCAACAACCGGCCCGATAGCTTCACCTACCGCGCGCCGTCGACGCGGTTGGATTTTTCCGCGGAGTATCGCATCACCAAGTGGCTCTCGGTCTACTACAGCGTGCGCAATCTGACGGCCGAGCCTGTGCGGCTCGAGATCCGCAGCCCCGGCCAGCCGGAGTACATGCGCCCGCGCAACTACCAGTTCGTTGCGGCAAATCACACGCTCGGCATCAAGGGTTCGTTCTGAGAGCAGAGGATGATGACCAGAGCGCATGATGGCAGCGGTCGGTCGCCGGACGGCTTTCCCGCAAGGGTGGCGTCCCGAACGATCGGCGTCACCTAGGCTTAGCGCCCGATGAACTCACACCCTCAACCCCTCTCGTCCGCGCCCGGCCCCGCGCTTTCCCGCCGGGAATTGTTGGCGCGGAGCGGTGCGGCGCTGGTGGGAGCGGTGCTGCTGCCGGGCGCAACGCAGGGCGCTAGGCCGCCGACACCGACGTCTCAGCCGGAGTCGATCACCGGCAAAAACTGGCCGAAGCAGCGCGCGCTTTTCGAGCGCGCCTGGCTCGACCTCCTAGGGGATTTTCCAGCGGAGATTCCGCCGCTCCGCCCGGTGCTGAAGCAGGTGGCGGTGGAGGAGGGCGTCACCCGCTACCATGTGAGTTTTCAGTCGGAGGCGGACGACCGCGTGACAGCGTGGCTGCTGGTGCCCGAGAGTGCGAAGCGCCGGCGCGCGCCCGGGATCATCTGCCTGCACAGCACCACGTTTGGGACGGGAAAGGATAGCACGATCGGACTCGCCGGAATGCGGCCGGGTCAGCCGCCGGAGCAGTGGGCGGAGTTTTACCGCAACCCGGAGGTGGGCCAGGCTTACGGACGGGATCTGGCGCGGCGTGGTTATGTGACGCTGAGCATCGACTTCCTCACCGACGGCGAGCGCATCCGGCCCGGCGAGAAGCTGATGGATACGCGAGGGTTTTATACGCGGCATCCCGAGTGGTCGATGATCGGCAAGAATATCTGGGACATCCAGCGCAGCGTGGATTTTCTGCAGTCGCTCGATTTCGTGGATGGCGCGCAGATCGGCTGCACGGGCTGGTCGCTCGGCGGACACATGACGGTGTTTGCGGCGGCTTTCGAGCCGCGCATCACTGCCGCGATCGGCAATGGCGGGGTGCTCGACTGGCATCGCACCAGCAACGCCTGGGCGCGGCCCGATGACATGACGAATAGCGCCGAGCTGATCCGCCGGCTCGGGTATAATCCCAACAGCGGTCCGTATATCTACATCAAGAAATTCCGGCCCTATCTGGCCGATCTGAAGAAGCCGCTGCCGGTCGACTTCGATAGCCTGCTGATGATGGTCGCGCCGCGACCGCTGCTGATCCTTTCCTCGGAGTGGGAGTTCTACAGCCACAAGGTGCTGCCCAAATGCCGGAAGGCTCAGCAGGTGTATCTCGAGTGGCAGGATGCCGAGGGGCTGCCGAGCGTCGCGGCCGCCCGGCGCACCCGGCGGGGCTATGACCGCACGGTGGACTATTACGGGCATCACAATCGCGTACCCGCGGAGCGGATACCGGTGCAGCTGGCCGAGATCGGTGCGGGCGATTGCTTCTCGTGGTTTTCCTTTCCGGGCGGGCACAGTCTGCCGTCCGCGGCCCAGTTGATAAGCTACGGCTGGTTTGACCGGTGGCTTGGCCATTTACCCCGCGCCTAGGCCGCGGCAGATCGATCTTATGCGTGCTTCGTTTTTGAAAACTCCCGGACTCGTTGTCGTCATGGCGGTGCTGGCAGGCGGTCTCGCGTCGTCCTTGCGCGGCGCGGCTCCGATCGACCTGCAGGATCGCCGCGAATTGTTCGTCGACCGCCATCTGATCGAGCGGATGGACAACGTGACGCTCAAGCTCGCGCAGCCGCGGCGGGCGGAGGTGGTGCTGAAGTTTGACCGGCCGTGGGAGTACGCCGCGGGCTTCGTCTCGGTGTTGAAGGATGGCGACACCTACCGGCTGTATCATCGCGGTGGCAGCAAGGACGCGACGGGCAAGTACGACGATCTCGCCGAGATCACGTTTTACGCTGAGAGCCGCGACGGAATCAACTGGGTGAAGCCCGCGCTGAATCTCCCCGGGCTCGATCCGGCCAAGGGCGCCAATGCGATCCTCGGTATCGGCAAGTACCGCGTGTCGCATAACTTCGCGCCGCTGCTCGACGACCGGCCCGGCGTGCCGGCAGCCGAGCGCTACAAGGCGGTGGGCGGCAAGGGCCCCGTGGGCAAGCCGGGCGGGCTTTATCGCTATGTGTCGGCCGACGGCATCAACTGGAAAGTGTATTCCGACGTGGAGCTGTTTACCGGCTATGCGCTCGATTCGCTGAATGTCCTCACGTGGCTTCCGGCGGAACAGTGCTACGCGATCTACATGCGCCGGTGGTCGGAGGGCGGCACGCCGGACCAGCCCAAGTTCAAGGGCATCCGCTCGATCGCGCGCACGACCTCCAAGGATTTTATTACGTGGAGCAAGCCGGAGCCGATGTCGTTTGGCGATGCGCCGGAAGAGCATCTTTATACCAATAACACCAAGCCGTACTTCCGCGCGCCACACATCCTGGTGTCGATGCCGTTTCGCTTCTGGCCCGACCGGCAGGCGTACCCGGTCGAGCAGCAACTCGCGTGGGGCGTCTCCGCGAGCCAGACGAAGGGAATTTCCGATGCGGTCTTCATGACCTCGCGCGGCGGCATGAGCTACGATCGCACGTTCATGGAATCGTTCATCCGCCCGGGGCTCGATGAACTGGCGTGGCATGCGCGCGAGACGCAGCCCTCCAATGGCATCGTGCAGACCGGGCCGGCGGAGATGTCGTTCTACATCGTGAACCATTACACGCTGCCTACCGCGTACCTGACGCGCTACGTGCTGCGGCTGGATGGCTTTGCGTCGGCCCATGCCGATTACAAGCCTGGCACACTGCTGACCAAGCCGCTGACTTTCCGTGGCGGCAAGCTGGTGTTGAATTTTTCGTCCTCCGCCGCCGGCAGCGTGCAGGTGGAGGTATTGGGCTCCGATGCCAAGGTACTCGCCACCAGCGAAAGCTTGATCGGTGATGCGATCGAGCGCGCGGTCACGTGGAAGGGGAAATTCGATCTCGCTGCGCTGGCTGGAAAATCGGTCCAGCTGCGCTTCACGCTCAAGGATGCGGACGTGTACGCGCTGCGCTTTGCGCCGTGATCTTCCTACCCGTTACCTTTTTCTTCGTATGATGCCGAAACGATCCCAATGCTGGCGCGGCCTCGCGGTCTGCGCGCTGCTCGGCGCCTTTGCCACGCAGGCGAGTGCGGCCGACGATCTCGAGACGCGGCTCTCGCGGCTGCCCCGGCCATGGACGAATCCCATCCACCGGCTGACGTTCGAGGAATACGAGGCGACGCTGAAGTATTGGGCGGCGCAGCACCCTCAGTTATTGAAGCTAGAGAAGCGCGGCGAGGCCCACAACGGCATGCCGGTTTACCTGCTCAAGATCACCGAATCCAAGGTGCCCGATGTCGACAAGCAGGTAGCCATGGTCTCCGCGCTGCACGGTGGTCCGGAACGCTCCGGGAGCACGACGATCCTGCACCTCGTCGAGTGGTTGTTGGGCGATTCTGCGCTGGCCAAGGAGACGCGGCGCAAGCAAGTCGTGCTGCTCATGCCGATCATCAATCCGTACGCGTTCTTCGTTACGGAGCGCTTCGGCAACAAGGAGGGCGTGGACGTGTACGATCCGCAGTTAAAGTGGTGGGACTTGAAGACGCTCAAGCTCACCGCGCCGGAGAAGACGCCGGAGATCGCCGCGTTTATCTCGGTGATGGACGAGTACCAGCCGGAGATGCTGATGGATCTGCACGGCACCGGCCTGCAGGGTTACAAGCCGGCGGAACTGCCGCCGGGCAGTATCATGCGGCAAGGACAGACGATGTTCGAGGTGAGCGCCTGCTCGTACTCCAACTGCGGCGTGCGCCCCTGGGATCCGCGCGTGACGGATGCGATGGTGCATGCGGGCAGCGCGGCGGGCTTTGGCTCCGATCGCGCGGAGGCCGATGGCCAGCGCATCTTCTGGAGTCCCGACCACGATTCGCTGCGCGACCGTACATGGATCCCGCCGCGTGCGGATCGCTTCCGCACGATGTTCTACAGTTACATGAAGTATCACACCATGATTTCGACGACGGAGATCGGGTGGGAGCAGAGCGGCGTCGCCCGCGTCGGTGGCCTCCTCGCGGTTGGCAACCAGCCGTGGGTTTACGAAAAGATGTCGGGTTATCCCGTGACGCGCGTGCGCGCCCGCGCCGGCCGTTTCATCACCTCGTACGGCGAGAATGCCACGCAGCACCGCCGCAGCCGGGTGGAGCTTTGGGAGGCGCAGCGGAAGATTGTCGATGGCATCTACTATCCGGAATACGAGGGGCGCGCGACCTACGTCTGCGCGGTGACCCCGCAGGGGATCGCGGCCGTCGACGCGGACTTGAAGAAGTTCGTCTCCAATCTGCAGAAGCTGCCCAACGTGAATGCTGCCGCCATCGGCAAGTACATCGCGGCCGGCGCGGAGATACGGCTCTCCGGGGAGGTCGACAAGACCACGCAGGCCCCGGCGATCCAGAATGGAATCGGTTTCCGGCTGCGAATCCCGTACCGCGCGCCCAAGCTCCTCGATGTCGCGGTGAACGGCCACTCCCTGAAGGAGAGCGCGACCGACGGCTACCAGGCGTGGTACGCGGATGGATACACCCAGCTGCAGATCAACGTGCCGCCGGCGAAGACGAAGAACGCCGATCTTTTCGTGGTGACGTGTGCGTACGACGCTAACGAGCGCCGCACCTACGGCTTTGAGCCGCCTGCCGCGGTGATGAAACAACTTCAGAACAAGAAGACCGACTAAGCTCTCGATGCCCTCCCTCCCTGTTGACGCCCCCCTGCCGATCCTCGCCACTGCGGTGGTACCGTGGACGGCCGATTATCAATTCGATGCCGAGACCTTTCGGCGTCAGGTGCAGACGATTGCGCGCGGACTCACGCGGCATATCTACGTGTTCGGCACCGCGGGCGAGGGCTACGCGGTGTCGGATGCGCAGTTCAAGGAGATCGCGACCTGCTTCTGGCAGTGCGCGCAGGAGGAGGGTGTCACGCCGATGCTCGGCCTCATCTCGCTCTCGCTGCCGACGATCGTCGAGCGCATCGCGTGGGGCCGCTCGCTGGGCTTTCGAGAGTTTCAGCTCTCGCTTCCCGGATGGGGCGCGCTGAACGACAAGGAGCTGGCGACCTTCTTCGCGGAGACCTGCGGACGGTTTTCCGACTGCCAGTTCCACCACTACAACCTCGCGCGCACCAACCGCGTGCTCACCGCTGCCGACTATGCGAAGCTCGCGGCGGCGCATCCCAATCTCATCGCGGTGAAGGCCAGCGTGTCCGATCCCGCGATCATCGCGGGATTCATGGGGCTGGCGCCGCGGCTGCAATTCTTCTTTACGGAACGCGGCTACGTCGAGGCGCGGAAGCTGGGCCCGTGCGGGCTGCTTATTTCCCTGGCCTCGGTGAACTACGAGAAGGCGCATGCCTATGTCGCGGGCGACGACGCGTACCGCACCGAGGCATTTCTCTCGCTGCAGGATATCGGCAAAAAACTGAAGGAGGTCTGCGCCGGCCGCTATCACATCGACGGCGCGTTCGACAAAATGCTCTTTCGCGTAAGCGACCCGCGTTTCCCGCTGCGGCTGCTGCCGCCGTATGAAAGCGCGTCGGAGGCCGACTTCGATGCTTTCCGCCAAGGCCTGCCGGCGGCTTGGAAATAAACCCGTGACTACTTTCATCATGTTTCGATTACCCCGTGCCGTTTCGTGTGCATTGCTCGCTTTGGCTCTCGCCGGCTTTTTCAACCGTGCCGCGGCGCAGCCGATCGACCTCGGGGTGCAGCGCGAGCTTTTCGTCGATCGATTCCTGATCGAGGAGACGCGCGGCGTGGAGCTGCGGCTGCACTCGCCAGTGAAGGCGCCACGCCCAAAATCGCCGCTGCCCGAGCGGCACATGGCGACCGTGATCAAGGACGGCGGCCTTTACCGCGCGTGGTATCGCAGCAACGATCCCGCCTACAAGGGCGAGATGCACACCGGCCACTCCGGCGAGTCGATCCACTACGCGGAGAGCCGCGACGGCCACGAGTGGACGTTTCCCAAGCTGGGACTGCACGAGTATGACGGCTCGCGCGACAACAACGTCATCCTCGCGCGGATGCCGCCGTATCTCACCAACTTCATGCTCTTTCTCGATACACGCCCCGGCGTGCCGGCGGCGGAGCGGTACAAAGCGGTGGCGGGCTATCCGGGCGGCGGCAACAAGCTCGGCCTGAAGAAGGCCGGTATCGGGCTCTACGGTTTCGTGTCGCCCGACGGGATCAAGTGGACGAAGCAACAGGAGATCATCCCGTACCGGCCGGAGTGGCGGCATGCCTTCGACTCGCCGAACGTGGCTTTCTGGTCCGAGGCTGAGCAACTCTATGTGTGCTATTTCCGCACGTGGTCGGAGCCGGATCGACTGCGGACGGTGAGCCGGGCGACGTCGCCGGATTTTGTGCGGTGGAGCGATCCGGTGGAGATGAAGCCCAACCTGCCGGGCGAGCATCTCTACACGACCCACACGCAGCCTTACGTGCGCGCGCCGCATATCTACATCGCCGTGCCCACGCGCTTCGTGCCGCTCGCGCGCGATTCGGCGGACTCGGTGGAGAAAAATGTCACGGATGTCCTCTTCATGAGCACGCGTGCGGGCGCCACGCGCTACGATCGTCCCTTCACCGAGGCCTTCATCCGCCCGGGGCTCGATGTGAAGCAATGGACCAACCGGGCCAACTACGTGGCCAACAATGTCGTTCAGACCGCGCCGGACGAGCTGTCGATCTACCATCGTAGCGGCGACCGGTATGTGTTGCGGGTCGATGGCTTTGCCTCGCTGCACGCGGGTGGGCAAGCCGGAGAGATGCTGACCAAGCAACTCAAGTTCTCCGGGCGGAAGCTGTTGCTCAATTTCTCAGGATCGGCCGTGGGGAGCGTGCGGGTGGACATCCTCGATCCCGCAGGCAAATTGCTCGCGGCGAGCGAGCCGCTCACGGGCGACAGCATCGAACAGGACGTGGTGTGGCGCGCTCCGGGGGACTTGGCGAAGCTGGCGGGCAAGCCCGTGCGGCTGCGCTTCACGCTGCGCGATGTGGATCTCTATGCGCTGCGCTTTGCCGAGTAACGCGCGCTCGTGAAAATCGCGGTCGTAGGCGGCGGCTTGGTCGGGCTGGCGACGGCTTGGAAACTGCGCGGCGTGCTGCCGGGAGCGCAGATCGTCGTGTTGGAAAAGGAAGCGGGCTTTGGCCGGCACCAGAGCACGCACAACAGCGGCGTGCTGCACGCGGGCCTTTACTACAAGCCGGGGTCACTCAAGGCGCGGATGGCGGTGGAGGGCATCCGTGAGATGTCGGCTTTTTGCCGCGAGCACGGCATCCGCCATGAGATCTGCGGCAAGGTCGTGGTCGCAGTCGATGCGGAGGAGGAGCAGCGGCTGAAGGCCCTGCATGCCCGCGCCACGCAGAATGGCCTGCAAGGCCTGCGCTGGCTCACACCTGACGAGCTCCGCGAGCGCGAGCCGCATGTCGCAGGCCACGCCGCGCTGCTCGTGCCGGAGGAGGGGATCGCCGACTATGCGGGCGTGGTCGAGGCGCTTGTGAGGCTCAATCGCGGAGCGGGAGCCGAACTGCGCACCGAGGCAAGGCTCGAGCGGGTGGAACGTGCGGGTGCGCGCTGGCGTCTGCATCACGCGCAAGGCGAGGAGGAGGCCGACTTTATCGTGAACTGTGCGGGACTGTACTGCGACCGAGTGAGCCAGCTCGCAGGGGAGAAACGCGAGATGCGGATCGTGCCCTTTCGCGGCGAGTACCATGAGTTGAAGCCGGAGCGGCAGCATCTCGTGCGGCACCTGATCTACCCGGTGCCGGACCCGCAGTTTCCGTTTCTCGGCGTGCACTTCACGCGGATGATCGGCGGTGGCATCGAGGCGGGGCCCAATGCGGTGCTCGCCACCGCACGCGAGGGCTACCGCAAATCGGATATCAAGATGGGCGAGCTGCTCGATGCGCTGACCTTTCCGGGGCTGTGGCGCTTCATGCGCAAGCATGGCCCAATGTGCTATGCAGAGCTGCGCAGGTCGTTCAGCCGAGAGCTGTTTTGTGCGTCGATGCAGCGTCTCGTGCCGGAGATACGACTGGCGGATTTGATGCCCGGCGGCTCAGGTGTGCGGGCGCAGGCGATGCTGCCCGATGGCACGCTGGTGCAGGATTTCGCGCTCATCGAGCGGCCCAATGCGCTGCATGTGCTCAATGCGCCGAGTCCCGCAGCGACAGCGAGTCTGGCGATCGGCGGTGAGATCGCGCGGCGGGTGGCGGCGATCGTGGGGTAGGCGCTGCTGGGATGTAGCGGCGGTCTATGACCACCGATTGCGTACGTAGGCGCCATCCCGTTCGTCGGCGGT
>JAZKEV010000585.1:22472-25958 GCA_040386765.1 Verrucomicrobiota bacterium
CCGCTACATAGTGAACCGCGTCAGCGCTTCGAGCAGGGTGACGGCCATCTGATTATAGGGCGTGGGGATGCCGTGTTTGCGGCCGAGGCGGACGATGACGCCGTTGCGGTCGTCGACTTCCATCGGGCGGCCGGCGAGGCGGTCGGCGTGCATCGAGTTGATGGATTCGGGATGGGCGTTGCGACAGCCGCGCAGCACGGCTTCGACGACATCCGGGTCGAAGGCAGCGCCTTCCGCGCGGCCGACGGCGACGCATTCTCGCGTGATTGCGCGGGTGAGCTCGGCGATGTGCTCATCCTGCATCAGGCGTGTGGGCTGGAGGACGAGGGCGTTGAGGATGCCCGGTGCATTGCCGCAGAGCTTGCGCCAGGCTTTGTCGAGGAAGTCGGTCGCGGCGAGCGCTTCGATCGCGGTGCCGGCGAAGAGCTCGACGAAAGCGCAGCCGCGCGTGTCGGCAGGCACGGTCAAGCGGGCGACGCTGCCGCGATGGCGGATCTGATCTGGCTGCAGGCGCTCGGCCGAGATCTGGACGATCACCGGCACGATCTGCTCCACGGGCACATAGGGCGCGAAGCGCTCGCGGTGCTCCACGCCATTTTGCAATACGGCGACGGTGGTGGCGGGCGTGACGAGCGCGGGCAGCCATGCGGCGGTCTCTTTCGCCGCATAGGCTTTGGTCGCGATCAACACGAAGTCGACCGAGCCCGGTTGGCCTGGATCGGTGACGACGCGAGGCGTGTACTCGAGCGCCCCGAAGGGCGACTCGATGTGCAACGTACCGACGGGCCGGCGGCCGCAGAGGAAGACCTCGTGCCGGCCCGCTTTATCCAGCCAGGCCGCGACAATCCCGCCGATCGCGCCGGGGCCGATGATCGCGATGCGCGCCATGCGTGGCAGCTCAGGCGGGAGCGGTTTAGTAACCGCGATCCCAGCGCGGCTCGACGTTGGCGGCGGCGGTTTCGGAGAGCCAGACGTCGGTGCGCAGCGTCTGCAGCAGCGACTCGGGTACGAGGGGCGTCACGGGGCCGTGGAGCACGAGGCGGGTGACGAGGCGCTGCCACGAGGTGAAGGTGCCGCCCACGCCGATGGAGTGGGTCTGGATGCGGTGCTTGGCGGCGACGACTTCCGCCGGCCCGATCGTGGCGGCCATCGGCGGCACGGCGCAGAGATCGCCGCTGGAGCCGAAGCTGCCGTGCAGGGAATTTTGCGCGATGGTGAGCGGGTGCAGCGTGCAGACGCGCGGGCCCATCTTTTTCCATTCCTCGAGCGTGGCCGCGGCAAATTCCGGCGCGGTCGGCTCGATGAAGGCGAGGTGGCCGGTCCAGCCCGGGCCGCTGTAGCAGATATCGGCGCCGCCGAGGTCGGCGATCATCTTGCCGTAGTCCTTGATGTTCTTGTTGGTCGGGCCGTGCTGCTGCCTGGCGGGCTGCCGCAGCTTGGGGTCGATCTCGGACCAGAAGTATTTCTTGAACGAGTATCCGAAGCCAAACTCCCACGTGTCGGGCGCGATTTCGCCTTTCTCGTTGGCGTACTCGTCCATGTTGAACGTGTGCAGCCAGCGCAGGTTGATCTTGTGCTTGTTGATCATGTACGCGAGGCGGCGGTAGCGCGGCCACGGGTTGGGCATGATCATCACGAAGGGCTTCTCGAGCTCCATCGCCGTCTTGATGCGGTGGAACATGTCGTTCATCCACACGAACTCGACGTCGACATCCGGCATCACCGTG
This sequence comes from Verrucomicrobiota bacterium, assembly GCA_040386765.1. GTDB lineage: Bacteria > Verrucomicrobiota > Verrucomicrobiia > Opitutales > Opitutaceae > ER46. The sequence goes on from JAZKEV010000585.1 coordinate 24,200, forward strand.
ATGCGGTAGTCGGGATTGGGGTGCTTGGCGATATCCTCGCGCTTGATGGCGCGGACGCGATCGAGGACTTTGCGATCGCGGAAGGGAATGAACGAGGCGGGCTCGAAGTTAAACTCGGAGGTCTTCTTTTTCATAAACACAGTTTCCATTAACCCACGTGTACGCGGGGGTAAGATTATCGTGCCAAAGCACCAGGTCGGCGTCGGCGCCGGGCTCGATGCGGCCCTTGCGGTCGAGGCCGAGCAGGCGCGCGGGGTTGAGCGTGCCCATGGCCCAGATCTGCTCCGCGGGAATTTTGAGCCACGCGAGGAGATTGGCCATGCCGCGATCCATCGTGAGCGCGCTGCCGGCGAGCGAATTTTTCACAGCGTGCCGCGCGGCGGTGGTCGGCGAAACGCGGATCTGGAAACCCCACGGCGTATCGTAAATGCCGCTCGCGAGGCCGGCGCCGATATTGGAATCGGTGATGAGGATGATGCCCGGCCAGCCCTTGGCGGCGAGGGCGGCGCGGATCGCAGTGGGGTGCACGTGCACGCCGTCGGCGATGAAATCCACCGACGCGCGGGGATCGGCGAGGATGGACTCCACCGCGCCGACCGGTCGCACGCCCGGATCGGTCTCCGCCGGCGCGTAAAATACGTCGTAGAAGTGCGTGGCGTGGCGCGCGCCGGCCTCGAGCGCGGCCTCGGTCTGCTCGGCATTGGCCCGCGTGTGCGTGAGAAAGACAGGGATGTTTCGCTCCCGCAGCCGCCGGATGACGGGCACGATATTGGGCGCGTCCGGGCTGAGCGACATCGCGGCGAGCCGGCCGCGGCTGGCGTCGAGGATGCGCTCCAGCAGTGGAAGATCGCCGGGCAGGGTGGGGCAGGCGGCGCCGCCCACGGCCATGAAGGGTCCCTCGATGTGCAGGCCGGGAATATTAACGTCGGTGATCGAGGGCAGCGCCTCCGCGATCTCGCTCACCATCTGGAACCACGCGTCCGCGATCTTCGGTATCAGCGTGGGCAATACGGTGGTGACGCCGAACTGGCCGAGCGCCTTTGCTGCAGTTTTCACGCCGTCGACACCGTTCTCGTAGAGACTGTGGTGGATGCCGTGGGTGTGGATGTCGATGAGGCCGGGGGTGAGCAACCGGCCGCGAGCCTCGACGACCGTGGCCTGCGCCGCCGCGCTGGCCTCCACCGCGCCCAGCGCGACGATGCGGCCCTCGCGCACGAGCACGTCGCCCTCGGTGATGGCTTTCCCCGGCTGGACGATGCGGGCGTGGCGGATCAGCTGCGTGCTCATGGCGGATGGGTCAGGGCTCGTTGTTTAGCAGGGCGAATGCCGTGGCTCAGTAGCCGAGTTCCTTTTCCGTTTCGCCGATCGCTTCGTCGATGATATCGAGGCCCTTGAGGAGTGTGGCGTCGTCCATGACGATGGGCGGGCTCATGCGGAGGATGTGGCCGGCAGGGATCCAGGCGAGGCCCTTGCGGAAGGCCTTCTGGTAGACGAGGGCGCCGGCCTTGTCGAAGGGCTCGCGGGTGGCTGGGTCCTTGATGAGCTCGATGCCCATGAGGCAGCCCTTGGCGCGCACGTCGCCGACGATCTTGTGCGCCGACTTCATTTTTTCCATGCGCTTGAGCGCGAGCTCGCCGAGGTGCGTGGCGTGCTCGAGGAGATTTTCCTCCTCGATGACTTGCGTGGAGATGAGGGCGGCGGCGCAGGCCATGGGATTGCCACCGTAGCTGCTGGAGGCGGAGATGCTTTCGAAGCTCTC
>JAZKEV010000586.1:0-5682 GCA_040386765.1 Verrucomicrobiota bacterium
CCAGCCCCCGCGCCCGTGTGGAGCAGAAGCAGGAACTCGCCGCCGCGATCCGCTCCGACCCGCTCACCTTCATCGTCCCCAAGACCTTCATCCGCGACTTCAAGGGCTGCGTGCTCTACGTCGGCGCAAAGAATGGCGCGGAGCTGCGCGATATCTGGCTTTGGGAGCTCGACGACAAGCGGCGCGTGCGCCGCGTGGTGCGCGCGGAAGCCGGCCGGCTCGACTACGACGAGGCCACCAACAGCCTCATCCCGACGCTCATCCGCGCCAAGACCGAGGAGCGCGACGAGGATGCCCCCGAGGACTTCAGCAAGTCGCCGCGCGCGCCCTCCGTCGACCGCGCCGAGCAGTGGCGCATCCCGCTCGATGACTATTTCAGCCGTGGTTCGTATCGCCTCAAGTTGGACCATCTGCCGCACGCCGAGCTGCGCGCGGAGCAGGCGCGCCTGGCCGCCCGTCCCGCACCGCCGCCGGACAAAGCGGCGGAATACAAGAGCGACGAAATGAAAGCGGAGCTGATCGTGCAGGAGCGCTTCAACCTCGCACTCGCCGTCTTTTCCTTCGCGCTCATCGGCGTCCCGCTCGGCATCAAAGTCTCGCGCCGCGAGACCTCCGCCAACCTCGGCCTCGCGCTCGGTCTCGTGCTGAGTTACTACCTTCTCACCATGGTCGTGAAGTCGCTCGACCGCCGCCCGGAGTTCAGGCCTGACCTGCTCATCTGGCTGCCCAACCTCGGCTTTATCGCGCTCGGCTTCTGGCTCTTCAGCCGGATCGACCGGCGGTAGGGCGGCTGAATTAGAATAGAAGAAAACGAAGGTAACGAAGAGCTGATTTCTCGTGCGAAGGCGTCAGCGCTCTTCGTTTCCTTCGTTACCTCCTGTAAAATTGTCAGCGGTTCGGTGGCCGGCGCTTACGCCCGCACCGCATCTTCGAAGACCTCGACCAGCCGCGCCGTCATGCTGGCGGCTGAATAGGGGCGGAAGGCGGCTTCGTGCCACGCAGAGACTTTCTCGTAGTTGCGCGCGGCGAACCAATCTCTCTCCACCGTCGCGGCCACGCGGTCGATGTCGGCTGCGCTGGTGAAGCTCAAGGCCAGTCCGGCATTCACCTCGTGGGCGAATTTCAGCACGAGGCTTTGCGCGTGGAAGATCAGCAGCAGTGGGCGGCGCGCGAGCACGCAGGAGAAAATCTTCGAGGCGGAATACGTCGCATCGTTGGACCCGACCGCGAGCAGCGCGTGCGCGTGACGCATGTAGTAGAGCGTGTCGAAGTACGGCACCCGGTAGCGATGCTCGCGCACATGCTCCGCGACGCCCTCGGCCTTCGCCACCGGCAGCACGGTATCCTCGCCCATCGGGGGCGGGGCGTAGCCGGTGCCGATGAAGTGAAACCGCATCCGCCGCGCCAATTCGGGCTGCGCTGCGCGAAAGCGCGCGAAGCCGCGGAACAGCATCGTGAGCGACTCCACCATATCGGGCCCGCTGCGGCCGGTGTAGATGTGGTGAAGGTTGCCATCGTTAAAATCCACCAGCGGCGCTGCCGGCCGGTGGCTTGCCGCCACGTCGAAATCGATGCCGCTCGCGCCAAAGGGCAGCAGGCGCACCCGGCGCGGATCGTACCACGGGTACAGCCGCGAGAGCATCTCGGGATACGAATCGGAGACCGACACAGCGCCACTGGAGGCCCGCAGCACGCGGGGCTCTTCGCGCTTCGCGGTCCACTGGCTCAGGGCAAACTTCAGCCAACCGCCCGGCGGCCGCGTGCCCGTTCGCTCGTAGTAGTCGGTCACCCACGGATCCTGATAGTCGACCACGAAGGGCACGCCGAAGCGCGACCGCCACTTGGGTCCGAGCGTGAAGGCCGGAAACTGCGTGGTGCTGAAAAACACGAGGTCGAATTTCTCCGCTCCGAGGAGTTGCGCGCCTGCGTCGGCCAGCGCGCGGCCGCAGCGCCACCAGAGATTGCCTACGCCGGCCCAGCGCGTCCGCCCGGGAAGTATGCCTCGCACGCGGACCACGCGCACATCCGCGGGATAAGTCGCCTCCAGCAGCGGATCGCGCACGCCACCCTCGATGTAATCGGGCGCCACCGCCAGCACGGTCGGCTCCCACCCGGCCGCGCGCAGATGCGGCAAGGCCAGCCGGACGCGCTGCATATCGGGCGCGTTGATCGGTGGAAAGTGCGGCGAGACGATCAGGACTTTTTTCATGCCGTTGCTGGAAGACGACGCCACTCAGGCTGACAAACCCGCCCAGCGAGGCGAGCATGCGATTGTACCGGGTAGGGTGGGTCTTTGCCCCCTCTCGCATCCGCGATCTCCGCGGACGCTTCCTCCGCCCATGTCACTTACAGGGCGCGAGAACTCTCTTTTCCAATCCAGAGCGGGTTGAAACCCACCCTACTTCAAGCTGCGCGCCCTCTCCTGCTTTTCGTGCCACAATTTTTTTCGTGCGCCGCCGCAGCGTTCCGCCACATTCGCCACCCTTCATGGCTGCGGCGAAAAAATTCACCTTCATCTGCGGTGCCGACGATTACCTCGTCGGCCGGCTGGGGAAGGAGCGCTTCGAGGCCCTCGCCGCCGAGGTGACGGATGAGTTTTCGCGCGAGACGATCAACGGCTTTGCGGCCAATGTCGGTGAGGTCGAGAGCGCCGTGAACCGCTTTCGTGAATCGGTACAGACGGTCTCGATGTTTGGCGGCAAGCGCGTGGTCTGGCTCAAGGATGTCAATTTTCTCGCCGATACCGTCACCGGCCGCGCCGAGAGCACGCTCAAGCTCATCGAGGACCTGCAGGCCATCCTCGATGCGGCAAACCCGGACGAGACCGCGATCCTTATCACGGCGGCCCCCGTCGATCGGCGGCGCTCGTTTCCCAAGTGGTGCGAGAAGAACTCCGATTTCACGCTCGTAGGCGGCGATGCCGATAGCGCCGGCGAAGCGCTCGCCGGAGTCGCGCTCGCGGAGGCCAAGTCGATCGGCAGCAGCTTCGCCCCGGGAGCAGTCGAGCTCCTGCTGGCCAAGGTCGGCGCCAATACCCGGCTCATCGTCGAGGAGACGCGCAAGCTTGCGACCTACGTCGGCGAGGCCGGACCGATCGAGGAGGCGCATGTCGCCGAGCTCACGCCCAATGTCGCGGAGGGCGATTTCTTCGAGGCGGCGGAGGCCTTTTTCAGCGGCGATCTCAACTGGACACTCGCCGCGCTGCACCGGCACTTCTTCACCGGGGGCGACGCGCGGCCGATCATCAGCGCGTTGCAGAATCGTAACCGAATCCTCCTGCAAGTCCGTGCGCTGCTCGATGCGGGCGAGGCGCGGATGGGGCCGCGCGGGCTGGATGGCCTGCAGCGGGCCGCCACCAGCTTCGGCCAGCACTTCATCGGCGCGACCGAGAAGAGCTCCTACAATCTCTTCACGCAGAACCCGTGGTATGTCGGCAAGCTCGCCGGCAGCGCGAAGTTGCCGAACCTCCGCCGCCTGATCGACAACCAGCAGGAGTTCATCGCCGCTTTCGAGGAGATCGTCCGCCGACCGAGCGAGCAGGAGGAAGTCCTCCGCGAGATGTCCGTCCGCTGCTTGGCGGCCTGAGGTAGCGCGGGTTTTTAATCCGTTCTCTCGCATCTCCGAGCGCAACGGAAGGTCTGCCCGCTCGGCCAAGACGCCAAACTGTTTTGAACAGGAGTCGAACCGAGGACGAACCGAGATCGATCTCGGAGTTGGTTTTCCTCGGTTCGACTCCTGTTCAAAAATGCCTTGGTTGGGAGCACAGACCTCACGGATGGGCGCAGATATTCCGTTCCGGCGTGTGTCTGCCGGTCCTCACCTTTTCCCTCATTTTTCTCGATCCAAGGCGGGATAAAAACCCGCCCTACTTTAGAGTCTTCGCGCCCTCTCGCAACCGCCGCCCGATAACGCCTGAGGTAAAGCCTCTTACGCCTGCCGCAAGAGTTGTAATCTCCACGAAACCGGGGCTTCCTCTCGCACGTCACTACCGGCCTGCGCCTCGGCCCTAAAACCGATGAATCTTCCCCACCACCCCTCTCCGCTCTTGCGCCCTTCGCGGCGTGAATTTCTCTACGTGGGTCTGCTCGGCACGGTCGGTCTGACCATGAACGAGCTGTTCCGCTCCGAAGCCCGCGCCGCCGCGGCAACTTCGATCCCCACGGGCCCCGCTGCCGCCAAGGCCAAGTCGGTCATCAACATCTACCTGCCCGGCGGCATGTCGCACCAGGAGTCCTTCGACCCCAAGATGACGGCGCCGGTCGAGTACCGCGGCCCGATGGAGGCCATCAAGACGAAGCTCGATGGCGTTTATTTTTCGGAAAACCTCAAGGAGACCGCCAAGATCGCCGACAAGATCACCGTCATCCGCTCGATGACGCATGGCGAGGCCGCGCACGAGCGGGGCACGCACGCAATGTTCACCGGCTACCGGCCGAGCCCGGCGATCCAGTATCCGAGCATGGGCAGCGTCATCTCCCACGAACTGGGCGAGCGCAACAACCTCCCGCCGTACATCCTCATCCCCAATCAGACCACGCCTTACGCCGGCACCGGCTACCTCGGGTCAGCCTTCGGCCCCTTCGCGCTCGGCAGCGATCCGGCGACCGATAATTTCTCGGTCCGCGATCTCACGCTGCCCAGCGGCATCAACGCCCAGCGCTTCTCCGAGCGCCGCGAGATGCGCTCGGTGGTCGATGCCCACTTCAGCGCGCTGGAGAAATCCGATGCGCTCGATGGCATGGATTCGTTCTATCAGCGCGCCTACGCGATGATCAGCTCGGAGAAGGCCCGCGCGGCCTTCGACATCAAGTCCGAGCCCAAGGAGATCCGCGACAACTACGGCCGCAATCAGGCCGGCCAGCGCATGCTCCTCGCCCGCCGCCTCGTGGAGGCCGGGGTACGCTTCGTCTCGCTGACGTATGGTGGCTGGGATCACCACGACAACATCAAGCGCGCCAACGGCACGCAGATGCCCAATTTCGACAAGGCCTACGCCGCGCTCATCACCGATCTCGACCAGCGCGGTCTCCTCGATTCCACGCTTGTTGTCGTCAATACCGAGTTTGGCCGCACGCCCAAGATCAATGGCACGGCTGGCCGCGACCACTGGCCCAAGGTCTTCAGCATCGCTCTCGCGGGCGGCGGTATGAAGCGTGGCTACGTCCACGGTGCTTCCGATGCCACCGGCGGTGAGCCCGAGAGCGACGCCGTGACCGTCGAGGACTACGCCGCGACGCTCTTCAATCAGATCGGAATCAATCCCGAGAAACCCCTCATGACCCCCGGCGGCCGTCCGCAGCCGATCGTGAAGGATGGCAAGGTCGTCAAGGAACTGCTCGCGTGATGCTGGGCGCACTCATCGAAGCAGGGCGCGTTATCCTTAACGCGCCGTTCAGACACATCGCACGCCGAGGGCTCGGCGGCTTGAGGATGAGCCGCCCTGGCTTGCTTACCGTGCTTGCGCTCTGCGGCGCCACGCTCGCCCACGCCGTCGCGCCGAGCTTCACCGCCATCGCACCCGCGGGCGGCCAGCGCGGCACCACGGTCGAGGTCACGCTCCGCGGTGAGCGCCTCACCGATGCACAGGAGCTGTTTTTCTACCATCCGGGAATCACCGTCGAAAAAATCTCCGAAGCGACGGACAAGCAGGTAAAGGCCACGCTCGTCATCGCACCTGATTGC
>JAZKEV010000586.1:5692-9078 GCA_040386765.1 Verrucomicrobiota bacterium
CTCGCTCCGGCTCCGCACCGCCACGGGTGTTTCCGCGCTCCGCATTTTCTATGTCGGACCCTTTCCCTCGGTGGAGGAAAAGGAACCCAACAACACCGCCGCAAAACCGCAGGCGATCGCGCTCGGCTCCACCGTGCAAGGCCTGATCGGCACTGAGGACGTCGATTACTTCACGGTCACGGCGAAGCAGGGCCAGCGGCTTTCGGTCGAGATCGAGGGTGCGCGCCTCGGCCGTACGATGTTCGATCCTTTCATCGCGATTCAGGACGCCAGCGGTAAACAGATCGCCGCTTCCGACGATACCGCGCTGCTCGGCCACGATGCCTTCATCTCCCTGATCGCGCCCGACGATGGCAACTACACGATCCTCGTGCGCGACATGGTGTACGCCGGGGCCGGACATTTTTACCGGATGCACGTCGGCAGCTTCCCCCGCCCGGCCGCAATCCTGCCGCTCGGTGGAAAGAAGGGCGAGACGCTCGCAGTAACGTTCCTTGGCGATCCCACCGGTGAGTTTTCGCAGTCGATCGCGCTACCCGGGCAAGCCTCCGTGAAACTGGGAGCCCTCCCCGAGCGCGACGGCGTCGCGCCTTCGCCAAACTGGCTGCGCGTGAGTGAGTTTCCCAATGCCGAAGCGGTCGCGGCCTCCTCCGGCCCTGCCAAGGCGCCCGTGCTAGCCGCAGCGGTGCCCTTCGCTTTCAACGGCGTGCTCGGCACCAAGGGTGAGGCGGCGTTTTTCCGCTTCAACGCGAAGAAGGATCAGCACCTCGAGTTCCAAGTCTACGCCCGCCGCCTCGGTTCGCCGCTGGACTCGGTGCTCACCGTCCTCGATGCCAAGGGCAAGAATCTCGGCTCCAACGACGACGCTTCCGGCAATCCCGACAGCATGGTGCGCATCCGCATGCCCGAGGACGGCATCTACACCGTCAAGGTGGCCGATCAACTTGCCCGCGGTGGCCCGCTTCACGCCTACCGGGTCGAGATCGCTGAAGTCCGCCCCGCCCTCACGCTCTCCATTCCCGACACCGCGCGCTACGATTACGAAACGCGCAAATCGATCGTCGTCCCTCGCGGCAACCGCTTCGCGGTGCTCATGAATATCAACCGCGACACCTGCAACGACGACCTGGCCCTCGCCTTCGATGGTCTTCCCGCAGGCATCACCGCGGTTGCCGACACCGTGCCCGGCAGCCTCTCCGCCGTTCCCGTCGTCTTCGAAGCCCCGCCCGAGGCGGTCATCGCCGGCAACCTCCTCACACCTGTCGCCCAACCTACTGACGAGGGAAAACGCGCCGGCGTCGTCAGCCGCTATCGGCACAATATCGATTGGATCCGCATTCAGAACGACACCGTGTACGTGCGCTCTGAAGTCGACCGGATCGCCGCTGCGGTCGTCGAGGAGGTGCCTTTCAAGGTCAGCATCGAGCAGCCAAAAGCCCCCCTTGTGCCCGGCGGCGAGAGGCAGCTTCAAATCGTGGCGGAGCGCCGGGAGGGCTTCGATGAACCGATCACCGTAAAGATGCTGTGGAATCCTCCCGGCGTGAGCTCACAGGCGGATGTGACGATCCCCAAAGGCGCCACCTCGATCGTCTACAAGCTCAACGCCACCGCCAAGGCCGAGGTCCGCCCGTGGAAGATCGCCGTCGTCGCCAGCGCCACCGTCGAGAAGGGCCTCGCCCACGTTTCCTCCCAGCTTGCCACGCTCGAGATCGCGCCGCCTTTCCTCTTCGGGAAGATCGCGCTCACGAAGGTGGAGCGCGGCCAACCCGCCAAGCTCGTCTGCACGCTCGAGCAGAAACTACCCTTCGAGGGCAAGGCCACCGCCCGGCTGGTCGGCCTTCCCGCCAACGTCACGGCCGCTCCCGTCGAGATTACCAAGGATGACAAGGAGGCGATCTTCACGCTCGAGACGAATGAGAAGAGCGCGCTCGGCATCGCGAAGAACGTCTTCTGCAGCGTCGATATCATGCAGAACGGCGAGCCCATCACCCACAACATCGCACCCGGCAGCATGGTCCGCGTCGATCCTGCGAAGCCGAAGCCGGCGGCGCCGCCTGCCCAATGAGCTGCGATCATTCCAATCATTCTTATGTAGCGGCGGTCTATGACCGCCGAGGCGGGCGGACGCTCGGGGCATGCGTCGGCGGTCATAGACCGCCGCTACAGGTTCTGCTTTGCGCGCTGTTCGCGTTGTTCTCCTGCTCTTCAGTGTTCGCCAAGTCTGCGCTCACCGACCTGAAAGTTTTCCCGGCCGACGTAAGCCTCACCACGCGGGCCGATCGCCAGGCCATCGTCGTGCAGGCGATCTATGCCGACGGGGTCACGCGCGACGTCACCGCGCAGGCCAGCTACACGCTTGCCAACAAGGCGCTCGCGCAGTTCGCGGGTTTCGCGCTCACGCCCCTCGCCGATGGCGCCACCGAGCTGAAGGTGACGTTCGAAGGCCGCACGCTCACGCTCCCGATCAAGGTCGAGAAAGCGAAGGTCGAGCCGCCGATCAGCTTCGTCCACGACATCATGCCGATCTTCACGAAGGCCAGCTGCAATACCGGCAGCTGCCACGGCTCCTCGCGCGGCAAGGATGGCTTTCGCCTCTCGCTCTTCGGCTACGATAGCGAGGGCGACTACTTCCGGCTCACGCGCGAGACGATCGGCCGGCGCATCAATCTCGCGCTGCCCGAAGAAAGCCTCCTGCTCGAAAAAGCGACCAAGCGCGTGACGCACACGGGCGGCGAGCTCTTCAAGACCGACAGCGACTTCTACCGCACCATCCTCGCGTGGCTGAAGGCCGGCGCACCCAAGGATGCCGCCAATGTCGCGACCGTCACGCGCCTCGAAATCAATCCCGCTCTTTCCGTGCTGGAGGGCGCCAACGCCACGCAGCAGCTGAACGTGCGGGCCTTCTATTCCGACGGCACCGACCGCGATGTGACCGCGCTCACGGCGTTCATGACTAACAACGACACCGTCGTAAAAGTCTCCGAAAGCGGCAAGGCCACGGCGGGCGTGCGCGGCGAGGCGTTCATCACGGCGCGTTTCGACACGCAGGCGGTCGGCGTGCAAGTCCTCACCATCCCCAAGGACCTGAAGTTCACCTGGCCGGCGGTCGCGGAGCACAATCCCATCGATACGCTCGTCCACGCCAAGCTGCGCAAGCTCCGCATCACACCCTCCGAGGTGTGCGACGACGCCACCTTCCTCCGCCGCGTCTCCCTCGATATCACGGGCACGCTGCCCAGTTCCGACGAGGTCCGAAAGTTTCTTGCCGACACCTCGCCCAAGAAACGCGAAGTGCTCATCGACGCGCTGCTCGGCCGCAAGGAATTCGTCGACCTCTGGGTGATGAAGTGGGCCGAGCTTCTGCAAATCCGTAGCGCCGACCAGCA
>JAZKEV010000586.1:9088-12731 GCA_040386765.1 Verrucomicrobiota bacterium
CGGCCTTCGGCATCGAGCCCGCGCCTAAGCCGGACCTGACGCGGTGGCATTCCGTCACCGAGCGCGTCGACAATCCCGAAGGCGAAGTCACCATTGCCATCGTCGGCAAGTACACGGGCATGAAGGACGCCTACAAGTCGCTCATCGAGGCGCTGGCCCATGGCGGCATCGCCAACCGGGTTCGCGTCAAGCTCGACTGGATCGAGGGTCAGGTGTCGCAAAACGTCCCCGTCGACAAGATGGTGAAGACCCTCCTCACCGCCGAGGGTCCCAGCTTCGAGAATCCTGCGACCAATTTCTATAAGATCGAGCGCGACACCCTGAAGCTCTCTGAAAATACGGCGCAGGCTTTCATGGGCGTGCGCACGCAGTGCGCCCAGTGCCACAATCATCCGTTCGACCGCTGGACGATGAACGACTACTATGGCTTCGCCGCCCTTTTCGCCCAAGTGGGCCGCAAGTCCGGCGAAGACCCGCGCGAGACCATCGTCTACAATGCCGCCATCGGCGGCGTGAAGCATCCCGTGGGCGGCAAGGACGTCGCTCCCCGCTTCCTCGGCGGCGACCAGCCCAAGCTCGAGAAAGGCGCCGATCGCCGCGCCGCCCTGGCCGAGTGGCTGACCGCGCCAGACAATCCCTATTTCGCGCGGAATATCGCCAACATTGTCTGGGCCCACTTCTTCGGCAAAGGCATCGTGGATCCCGTCGACGACGTGCGGGTGAGCAATCCTCCGTCAAACCCGGAGCTGCTCAACCACCTCGCCGCGCAGCTGGTCCGCGAGGGTTACGATTTCAAGAAGCTCGTCCGCGCCATCTGCACCTCGCGCACCTATCAGCTCTCCTCGGCGCCCAATGAATCGAATGCGGGCGACGAACTCAACTTCGCGCGCAGCGCCGTGCGACGCATCCGCGCCGAGGTGCTGCTCGATGCGCTCGGTGCCGTCACCGGCAGCGCCGAGAAGCTCCGCGGCCTCCCCGCGGGCTCGCGCGCGGTCGAGATCGCCGATGGCCGCACCAGCAATTATTTCCTCACCACGTTCGGTCGCGCCACGCGTGAGACGCCGTGCTCCTGCGAGGTGAAGATGGAGCCGAATCTCTCCCAGGCGCTCCACCTGCTGAACGGCGATGCGGTCAACGCCAAGGTCGTCAGCGGCGGCCTCGTGAAGAAGTGGCGTAAGGAAGGCCGCACTCGCGACGCCATCATTGACGAGCTCTACCTCCGCACGCTCAACCGGCTGCCCACCGATACCGAGAAGACGAAGCTCGCCGCGTTTTTCGTCGAAGGCAAAGACGAGGAAGTCGTCCTCAACGACCTCTTCTGGTCGCTGCTCAACGCGAAGGAGTTCGTGTTTAATCACTGAACCGGACGATGAGCCGTTTTTTCGCATCCAATCGCGTAGTAGGCTGCCCGCTTGCGGGCGCTGGTAGGTCGGCGGACAAGCGCCCGCGAGCGGGCGGCCTACCACGCTGGCGCAGGCTCGTTACAGTCGTGTTTTCGGCCATGTCCGCGGCCTCCGCCCTCGCCTCCGAGCCGGCCCCCGCGAAGAAGACCACGTACGAAGACGACGTCCTGCCGATCTTCCGCGACAACTGCCTGAAGTGCCACAATCCCGATAAGCTGAAGGGCGACCTCGATCTCACGTCGTTCAGCAATACGATCAAGGGCGGTGGCAGCGGCGTTACCCTCAATGCCGGCGATCCCGACGGCTCGCTGCTTTTCAAGTCGGTCACGCACAGCGACGAGCCGACGATGCCGCCCAATGGAAAGCTCGCCGAGCGCGACATCGCCACGATCCGCCGCTGGATCGAGGGCGGTCTCCTGCAGGGCGCCAACAGCAAGAGCATCGCCGCGAACAAACCGGCCGTCGACCTGAGCATCAAATCGGTGTCGGTCGGCAAGCCCGAGGGCCCGCCGCCGATGCCGGGGGCCTTGCCGCTCGAGCCTGCCGTTATCGCGACGCACGGCTCGCCGTTGGGAGCCATCGCGCACAGCCCGTGGGCGCCGGTCGTCGCGCTCACCGGGGCAAAACAAATCTCGCTCTACAATACCCGCGACCTCGAATTCGCGGGCGTGCTGCCGTTTCCGGAAGGTATTCCGTGCGACGTGAAGTTCAGCCGCAACGGCAAGCTCCTCCTCGCCGGCGGCGGCCGCGGCGGCCACTCGGGCCTCGTGGTGGTGTGGGATATCGCGACCGGCCAGCGCGTCATCACGGTGGGCGATCAGTTCGACTCGGTGCTCGCCGCCGATCTCAGCTCCGACCAGCGCTGGATCGCGCTCGGCGGTCCCGACAAGGTGCTGAAAATCTACAATACCCGCGACGGTGCGCTCGAGCACCGCATCAAGAAGCATACCGATTGGGTGACCGCGATCGAGTTCTCACCCAATGCGAAGTACCTCGCCACCGGCGACCGCAATGGCGGCGTGGTGCTCTGGGAAGCCGAGAGCGGCCAGGAGATGTTCTCCCTCGCCGGTCACAAGGGCGGCATCACCGCTGTCACGTGGCGTGGAGATTCCGAGATTTTTTGCTCCGCGAGCGAGGATGGGACCTTGAAGCTCTGGAAAGCCAGCGACGGCAGCGCGGTGAGAAACATCGCGGCCCATCCGGGCGGCATCCTCGCCGCCCACTTCACGCACGGCGGTCAGATCGTCTCCAGCGGCCGCGATAACAAGGTGAAGACGTGGGACGTCGCCGGAAAAAATCTCAGCAACCTCCCCTTCAAGGGCGACCTGCCCAATCGGGTCGCGTTCAACGAAGACGGCTCGCGCATCCTCGTCAGCGACTGGCGGGGCAGCGTCAGCGTCTGGGATGTCAAGAACACCAAGTCACTGGGTGAGCTCGAGGCTAACCCGCCCACCCTCGCCGAACGCGTGCAGCGCAATGCGGAGCAACTCGCGAAGCTGAAAGCCCAACTCACGAAGGCCAGCCAAGCCGCGACCGCCGCCGCCGAAGCCGCAAAAACGACACAGGCCGCGCTGAAGCGGGCCCAGCAATCTCTCGCCGAAGCCCGCACCGCCGGGACCGGAGTCGAAGCCGCGCAGAAGGAAGTCGACAACGCCACGAAACAGCACAGCGCCTCCGCCAAGAAAATCGCCGAGGCCAAAAAGACGGTGGCCGACCTCACTCCGCAAGTCGCCACCGCAGAGGCCGCGCTCGCCAAGTGGCAAACCGCGCTCGATGCCACCCGCGCGCAGGCGACGAAGAGCAAAGTCACGTTGCGGTAGCCTGAAGTTGGGCGGGGTTCAACCGAGCGTTAACCCGTACTTTCGCATAGCTGAACGCCGCGGAAAGCGGGTGCGCCGCTTTGCATTCGTACCTGCCGGGGCATTGGACGTTTTTCCAATCCAAGGCGGAATAAAAACCCTATTTCATCGCCCCAAACACCACCGCGGCGGCCTCCCGCCAGAAGCACTCGGGCTCGGCGAAACCGGCCCCGGCCAGCAGCTTCAGCTCGGTCCACAGGGGCGGATAGTAGTCCTCATGCGCCCAGCTCGCGAAATGCGCGAAGGCCTGTGCCTCATCGATGCCATGCGGGGCCATGCTCCGGGCCCAGAGTGCAAAGGCGTGGTCGCGCAATGCGGGCGTGGCGCAGACCGCCGTATCGGCATTCACGAAAAGTCCGCCCGGGCGCAGCGCGACGAAGA
>JAZKEV010000586.1:12741-16130 GCA_040386765.1 Verrucomicrobiota bacterium
ATATGCCGGTAGACTCCCGCTTTCACCGCCATGTCCTTCACATGATGCAGCGCGATGCACGCGGCCACCGCGTCGCACACGGGAAGCGGGTCCGTAAACGAACGCTCCACATACTGGACCCGCCCGCCGAAGCCCGCGCACCGCTCGCGCGCGACCTCGAGCATCGCGGGATCGGTATCCCAGATCTCAACGTCCACGTGCGGAAACCGCTCCGCGATCGCCGCCGCCAGCGCACCGGTGCCGCCACCGAGATCGAGCACACGGCGGCCCCGACCGCCATCCGGCAGCGCCAGCGCGAGCAGCTCCAGCTGCACCGGCCGCATGGCGGGATAGGCCGGCACGAGTCGGCGGATAAGTTTGTCGTACTCCGCAACGCGGAGATTCAGGTGGCCGGAAACCGAGTGAGCCATGCGCCAGGAAATAAGCCCGGCTCCCAACTCAACGCACCTCCTTTTTTCCGTTCGCCAAGGCACAGTGCTCTGCTTAACAACGCACCCTTTGCTGTGAACGACACGTCCTCCTCCGCTGCTGCCGCGCCCATCCCCAACGTCCTCGCCGAACGCTATGCCTCAGGCGCGATGAAAGACATCTGGTCGCAACACGGCCGCGTCTCGCTCGAACGCGATTTCTGGATCGCCGTGATGAAGGCCCAGCGCGATCTCGGGGTGCCGATCCCGGCGGAGGCGATCAAGGACTACGAGAAGGTGAAATCGCAGATCGACCTCGTCGCGATCGCGAAGCGCGAGCGCGTGACGCTCCACGACGTGAAGGCGCGCATCGAGGAGTTTTCCGATCTCGCCAAGCGCCAGTTCATCCACCTCGGGCTCACCAGCCGCGACCTCACGGAGAACGTCGAGCAACTCCAGATTTTCCGCTCGCTCAAGCTCGTCCACTTCAAGGGCGCCGCGGTGCTGCTCGCGCTCGCGCAGCAGGCCGAGAATCACCGCGACCTGATGATCACCGGCCGCACGCACAATGTGCCGGCGCAGCCGACCACGCTGGGCAAGCGGCTCGCGATGTTTGGCCAGGAATTCCTCATCGCGTTCACGCGCATCGAGGAGCTGCTCGCGCGCTACCCCGTCCGCGGGCTCAAGGGCGCGGTCGGCACGCAGCTCGACCAGCTCACGCTCCTTGGCGGCTCTTCGGAGAAGGTCGACCAGCTCGAGTCGCGCGTGATCAAGCATCTCGGTTTCCACGCTTCGCTCGGCTCCGTCGGCCAGGTATACCCGCGCAGCCTCGACTTCGAGGTCGTGAGCGCGCTGCACCAGCTTGGTGCGGCAGCCGCGAGCTGCGCAACCACGCTGCGACTCATGGCAGGCGCCGGCCTGCTAACCGAGGGTTTTCAAGAGGGCCAGGTCGGCTCCTCCGCGATGCCGCACAAGGTCAACGCGCGCAACTGCGAGCGGATCTGCGGCTTCTCCACGATCATCAGCGGCTATGTCACGATGACCGGCGCACTCGCCGGCCACCAGTGGAACGAGGGCGACGTCTCCTGCTCCGTCGTGCGCCGCGTGGCGCTGCCCGATGCGTTTTTCGCGATCGATGGCGCGCTCGAGACGTACCTCACGGTGCTGCGGCAGATGGAAGTCTTCCCCGCCGCCGTGGCCGCGGAAAACGAGCGCAATCTCCCCTTCCTCGCCACGACCACGATCTTGATGGAAGCCGTGAAGCACGGCGCCGGTCGCGAGACCGCGCACGAAGCGATCAAGGAGCACGCGCTCGCCGCGGCGAAAGCGCTGCGCTCGGGCGGCGGCGATGCCGACCTGCTCGGCCGCCTCGCTGGCGACAAGCGCATCGGCCTCGGCAAGCGTGCGCTGCAGACCATCCTCGCGGAAAATGCGCGCTTCGTCGGCGCCGCACCCCACCAGGTCGACGCCTTTCTCGCTGAAGTGAAGCCGCTCGCGAAAAAGCACCGCGGCGCCGCAGACTATAAGCCCGGGCGCTTGTTGTAAGGTCGAGCCAAGCCTCGGATCGAAGCGGTGGGAGCGGGTGGGTTTGTCCCGCGACCCGAGGACAGCCGTAGCGTCGACAGCTCGGCGGGGAAGGCAGCCCGCTGGCGGGCGCTCGTGCGACCATCCCCGGCACCCATATGCCGGCAGCCTACCGACAAACGGCTGTTTCCCAACCAGCCCGACTCAATCCGTTACCTGCTCCTCGATCGGCGTCACCGGATCGATGAAGAGCCACGCCAGCGCACCGATCACATAGACGCCGGCAAACATGTAGAAATTCACGTTCCAGCTGTTGTTTGTCGCCGCCAGTACGAAGGGAACGACCATGGGCGCAACCGCGCCGCCCATATTGCCCATCATATTCATCGCACCGGAGACCGAGCCGGCATTCTTGCCGCCGATATCCATGCACGCGCCCCAGCCGCCGGGCATCGCGAGATCGTTGCCGAAGCTCGCAAAACCGACCGCGAGCATCGCGAGCACGGGATTCTGGGTTTGCGTGGCGAGCAGCAGCATCACCGCTGCACCGCTCAGGCCGATCATAGCCATCGTTCGCCGGGTCTTGGCCGTTCCCATGGTCTTGGAGATGCGCTCGGAGACCATGCCGCAGAAGAGCGATCCGAGTCCGCCGAAAAAGAGCGGCACGCAGCCGAGGAAGGCACTCTCCCATTTGCCGAGACCGGGAAACGACTCCTTCATGAAGGTCGGCATCCACGTGATGTAGAAATACCAACTGTACGACATGCAGAAATACTGGAGGAAAAGCATCCAGATCGAGCGGGAGCGGAAGATCTTGCTCCACGGCGTCTGCCCGTGATTCGTCACGTTGTTCACCGCATCACCGATGATCGCGAGCTCGGCGGCATTTACGGCTGGATGCTTGCGCGGATCGTCGCGGAACCAGCGGTAGAAAAAGAAGGCCCATACGATACCGATCAGGCCGAAGGTCGTGAATGTCAGGCGCCACGACATGAAGCTCAACACCACCGCCACCAGCAGCGGGGTGAAGGCGCCGCCCCAGCGCGCGCTCAGCCACATGATACCCTGCGCCCGCACCCGCTCGTTCTTGGGAAACCACACCGTGAACGCTTTGGTGACATTCGGGAAGCACCCGGCCTCACCCGCGCCAAACAGGAAGCGGAAGATGATCAGTGAAGTAATGCCCCACGCCCAGCCCGTGAGAGCCGTGAAGATCGACCACATCACCACCACGCGCATCAGCATCAGCCGCGGTCCAATCTTGTCGCCGAGCCAGCCACCCGGGATTTCGAAAAGCGCATAGGCCCAACCAAACGCAGCAAAAGCATAGCCCATCTGCTCCTTCGTCAGGTTGAGATCGTGCATCATGAGATCGGCCGATCTCGAGATGCACACGCGGTCGATGTAAGTGATGACGGCCAGCGTGACGGCAAAGGTTAGCACCTTGCCACGCGCGTT
>JAZKEV010000587.1:0-2592 GCA_040386765.1 Verrucomicrobiota bacterium
GCGCGGCGGGATCCTGCTCGGGGTCGCGGAGGAGCTGGGTGGTGAGCCAGGGCATGGGGCCATCGAGGCCCCAGTTGGGATTTACCTCCGCGTAGTAATCGGTGAAGCCGGCGCGGCGGGCGTGGCGGAGGCTTTCGGCGAGGAGGCGGGGGTGGATGCGCGGGATGAGAAAACCGCTGCCGTAGATATAATCGTAGAGGCCGAGGCGGCGGGTCGAGATGGCGTCGGCGGGGCGGCCGGCGAGCCTCCCCCACTCTGTTTGCTGCGTCATCTCCTCGGACCAGAACGCGCGGTCGTAGCCCTGCGAGCGGTCGGCGGTGACGTAGGGCACGACCTGCGGGTGGAGCGGGAAGGGCGGGAGGTTTTCGGACCAGTAGTAGGCGAGCGAGCCGAGGAGCTTCTGCGGGTGCGTGCGGGCGAGATCGGCCGCGACGCGGTTCATGAAGGTGTGGACGAGCGGCGAGTAGTCGGGGCGCTCGCGAAACCATTGCGTGGGCGTGACGAGCGCGAGGAGCTCGGGCGACTCGCCAAACAGCAGGCCGTCGTTGGTGCCGAGCGCGAAGGAGAGTGCGGTGGGGTGGCGGTCAAAGTAAGCGCGCGCGGCGGCGGCGGCGACGGCAGCGACATCGGCGCGGGCGATGTCGGGATTCCAGAATTCGGTGCCTCGCGGGGGGTTGAGGCGCTTGCCGTCGGCGAGCGGGAAATATTCGGGGTGGGTCGCGAAGAGCGCGGGCGGGAAGATGTCCTTGAGGCTGTGGGTGAAGTTGAGCTTGGGCGTGAGGTCATTGCGCTGGCCCCAGAGGCGGGCGCGGGGTTCGAGCAGGCCGGTCAGCGTGCGGGTGAGGAAGGCGGAGGGGCCGGGAGGCGGCGGCGGTGCGGTGCCGCGGCCGGGCTCGAAGCCGAGCGCGCCGGGGGTGAACCAGCGCGGGAGCTGGGTGGAGCGCGGGAGTTGGGCGTCGGACCAGCGGGCGAGGGTCGCGGCGCTTCCGACTACGAGGAGAGCGAGGGCGACGCGCGCGAGCAGTGACATGAGCGGGCAGGAAAAGCTGATTGGGTGGGTGGTGTCGAGTCAGGGCGAGTGGCGACGGCGGTGCGAGGGCATAGGCGGGAAGGAGAATGGGACGAGCGCCGCGAAGGTAGCGGCAGGCGGCGGCTTAAGTTCAAGCCACGGAGAATTTGAACAGAAGGTAACGAAGAGAACGAAGAGCGGTGAGGACTGCGCTCGCGGAATCCGCTCTTCGTTACCTTCGTTTTCTTCTGTTCAAATTCAGTTCTTTGAAAGTTCAGAAATTGGGATTGTCGCCGCAGTTTGAGAGGAAACTGTTTGGGTGAGCACTCGATAGAAATGCGGAGATTCAGGCGCGGCCCATAGGGCGCGGCGAAAATGGCGGGAGAAGATTCGCGGGCTTAAAGCGCGACGGCGCGGCGGGCCGCCACGCCCTACCCTCAAACGACGAAGGGATTGTAGCGGAGCTCGTTCTCCACGGTGGTCATGGGGCCGTGGCCGGGGGCGATGATCGTGCAGGGCGGCGCGGCGGCGAGCATGCGGCGGAGACTGGCGCGGAGCTGGTCTTCCGAGAAATAGGCGCCGCCGACGGAGCCGGCGAAGACGAGGTCGCCGGAGATGAGGAGCGCGGGCGCGGTGGGCCGGCGGGCATCGCGGACGAGGTAGCAGTTGTGCGCGGCGGCGTGGCCGGGCGTGGTGAAGGCGGTGACTTCGAGGCCGCCGTGAAGTCGAGCCCGCGGACAGCCGCGGGCCACGCGGCCTGGAGCGCCTCGATGCCGGCGCCGGTATCGAAGAGGATCGCGCGCGAGGCGCCGCAATCGCCGACGAGGTAGGCATTGGCCACGCCGATGCCGTGCGGCATGCGGAGCGGCCACACGCAAAAGGGCAGTGCGCCGATCTCGGGGCTGGGGTACTTGCCGCTGCCGAGCGCGCAGAGGCCGACCTCGTTGAGCTGGAGCACGGCGGCGATGCGGCGCAGCTCGTCGCAGCTCAGGTCGGAGCGGTAGTCGACGGCGTCACAGATTTTCGAGAGGGACACACCCGTCTGCGCGGCGACGCTCTCGGGCGTAAGACGGCGCCCGCGCATGGCCTTCTCCAGCACGTCGCCGAGCTCGTCTTCGAGCGAAAGTGTGGGCGAGTGAGTCACAGCTCACACCGTACTCAAGTCCCGGCGGGCGGCACGCAAATTTGATTTTGTTTTTTGCGCGGCACGGGTCACCGTCGCGGCCATGGACGCTCATCAGCAGGAAATCCTCGATATCTTCCGTCGCACGCGCGCGCTGCTCGAAGGCCACTTCGTGCTGCGCTCGGGTTTGCACAGCGGCTATTATTTTCAGTGCGCGCAGGTGTGCCAGAACATGGGCGCGGTCGAGCGGCTCGCGGAGCTGCTGGTGGAGAAGCTGGCGGCGCAGGGCATCGCGTTTGACACGGTGCTCGCGCCCGCGATGGGCGGACTGGTGATCGGCCAGGAGGTCGCGCGTCGCGCCAAGGTGCGCTTCATCTTCGCGGAGAAGGAAAATAATATCCTCGTGCTGCGGCGTGGGTTCAAATTCGCGCCCGGTGAGCGCGTGCGCACGCGCCGCCAT
>JAZKEV010000587.1:2602-21552 GCA_040386765.1 Verrucomicrobiota bacterium
TGCTGATCGTCGAGGATGTCGTGACGCGCGGCGGCCGCGTGGTGGAGTGCCTCAACATCGTGCAAACAGGCGGCGGCAAGTCGGTGGGCGTCGCGATGCTCGTCGATCGCAGTGCGGGCTCGGCGCGTTTTGAGGTGCCGGCGGTGTCGCTGCTGGAGCTGAGTTTTCCGACGTACGCGGCGGAGGCGTTGCCGCCGGAGCTGGCGAAGATTCCGATCGAGAAGCCGGGTAGCTGAGGGGGGGCGCATACGGAGCAAGAGCAGAGGGAAGCAGAACGGAGGTCGTCTCGACTGCCACGGGGGAGACGGCGACATAGGGTGCTGATGCGCTTCGTCCCGGCTCTTCCGAGCCGGGCTACGACGGAGTGCGCGGCAGTGCTTTTGTAGTGAGCGGAAAGAGTGGATGCGCGATGTGGCACATGGGGTTATCCGTCCCTGCGCTCACGCGCAGGGCTACCAAACAGCAGCAGACGGAAACGAAATTACCGCAGTGTGATCACTACGCCGCGGATCTGGCCGCGTTCGTAGATCGTGAGGAGGTTGCGGTCGGGCACGAGGGCTTCGCGGGCACTGCGCAGGTCGCGGACGGGCGTACGATTCACCTCGAGGATGAGCATGTTGGGCCGCAGCCGGCCATTGTAGATCGAGGTCTCGGCCACGTCGGTGATCACGAGGCCGTTGATGCGTGGGTCGTTCAGGCCGAGGCGGCGGCGCTGCTCGGGGGTGATCGGCGCGACGTCCACGCCGGCCAGGAGTTCGTTGGGATTTTCGGTGACTTTGCCGAGCGCGACATCGATCACGCGGGTCTTCCCATCGCGCGCGATCTTCAGCTTGGCGATGGCGCCGGGGATGATTTGCGAGACGATGAGGCGCAGCTCTTCGCGCGAGCTCACGGGGTGCTCGTTGATGGCGATGATCACGTCGGTGGTCTTCAGGCCGGCGTCTTCGGCGGGGCTTTTGGCATCGATCTCGGTGACGACCACGCCGCGCGTCGAGCGCGGGAGGCCGAGCTGCTCGGCGACATCGGCGGTGATCGTATCGGCCTCGACGCCGAGGTAGCCACGGGCGACCGCGCCGGTCTCGACCACGCTCGTCATGATGAAGGCCGCAAGGTTCACCGGAATGGCGAAGCCGATGCCGATATTGCCGCGCGAGGGCGAGAGGATCGCGCTGTTGATGCCGACGAGGCGGCCTCGCGCATCGATGAGCGCGCCGCCGGAATTGCCCATGTTGATGGCGGCATCGGTCTGGATGAAGTCTTCGTAGCCCGACACGTTTTCGAGCAGGCCGAGCTTGCTGCGGCCTTTGGCGGAGACGATGCCCATGGTGACGGTCTGGCCGACGCCGAGGGGATTTCCCACGGCGAAGACGATATCGCCCACGCGGATCTTGTCGCTATCGGCGAGCGTGACGGTGGGGAGAGCGGTGCCCTCGATCTTCAGGATGGCGATGTCAGTCTTGGGATCGGTGCCGATCACCTTGGCGATGAAGTCGCGGTCGTCGGCGAGCGTCACCTTGAGTTCGTCGGCGCCCTCGACGACGTGGTTGTTGGTGAGGATGTAGCCGTCGGCGGTGACGATCACGCCGGAGCCGAGGCCCTCCTGCCGGCTCTCGCGCTCCTGATCGGGAATGCCGAAATACTGCCGGAAAAACGGATGCACGGCCACGCGTTCCTTGATGATCTTCGTGGAGTAGACGGAGACGACGGCCTTCTGCGCGGGCTCCAGCACATCGGCGTAACTGAGGACGAGGCCGGCTTTGCCCCCCTGCCCCACGGGCGAGCTATCGACGGTCAGCGCGGGCTTCTTGCCGGCGGCGGCGGGCGGGGGCGGTGCGGCTTTCTTTTTTGCGTCCTTGGCGCTGGCTGCGCCGAGGGGGCTGGCGAGCGCGACACCGAGACTAAGCAACAGGGGCCAGAAGAACCGTAAGTTCATGGGTCGGACGCAGGACACAACGACGGACGACTGGTTCCCACGCGGCAAGCGTCCGCCGCGTGGAAATCGATGGGCGGGGACGACGGAGGGTTAGAAGCCTTTGACGGGGAAGAGGCCCGTCACGCTCTCGTTGCTGTTTATACGTTGAATGGCTTTGCCGAGCAGCGTGGCGATGCTGAGCACGCGCACGGGCAGGCCGTGGGCATTGACCGGCGTGGAATTGGTGGTGATCAGCTCGTCGATGAGGCCGGTCTTCAAGCGCTCGAAGGCCACCTCGTTGAGGATGCAGTGGCTCACTGCGGCGCGGATGCTGCGGGCGCCGTGCTCGCGGAGAATCTTCGCGGCGGCGCAGAGTGTGCCGGCGGTCTCGGTGATATCGTCGACCAGCAGCACATCGCAACCGGCCACATCGCCGACGACGTTGATCGCCTCAACCTGGGTGGCGCTGGTGCGCTTCTTGGCGACGAGAGCGAGGCCGGCGCCGATGTGGCCGGCGTAGGCCGCGGCCATCTTCATGCCGCCGACGTCGGGCGAGCAAACGACGAGCTTATCCGATTTATTCTGCGCGAGGTACTCGAAGAAAACGGGCGAAGCGTAGAGGTGATCGACCGGGATATCGAAGAAGCCCTGGATCTGCTGCGAGTGCAGATCCATCGTGAGCACACGGCTGGCGCCGGCAGCGACGAGGAGATTGGCGACAAGCTTGGCCGTGATCGGCACACGGGGCTGGTCCTTGCGATCCTGCCGGGCGTAACCGTAAAATGGCAGCACTGCCGTGATGCGTTGCGCGGAGGCGCGGCGCGCGGCATCGATCATGATCAACAGCTCGACCAAATGGTGATTCGTCGGCGGGCAGGTCGACTGAATGATGAAGACGTCGTGACCGCGGACGTTCTCGTTGATCTTCACGAACGATTCGCCGTCCGGGAAACTCGTGACCGTCGCTTCACCGAGCGGCTCCCCGATCGACTTGCAAATTTCCTCCGCCAAAGGGCGGTTGGAGTTTCCAGTGAAGATCTTGAGACGGTTATCTTGCATGGGGACGGTGGGAGCCGGATGTTGGGGGCACCCGGGTCAGGAGGAAGACTTTTCTGCGTCAAGGATTTGAGCCTCGAGCGCATCGACCCGCTTAAAGAGGTCGGGCAGGCGCTGGTGGAGGATCGCCAGACGACGCTCCAACTGGAAGGGAATGGCCGGAGTGCCGTTAACCACGGCGCCCGCCGGCACGTCGCTGCCGGCGATGCCGGCCTGGCCGCCTGCCTTGGCGCCCTTGCCGATGGTGAGGTGGCCGCCCACCCCTGCCTGACCGCCGAGGACCACATAATCCTTCAGGATCGTGCTACCCGCGATGCCGACCTGCGCGCAGAGCAGGCAATGCTTGCCCACGATGACGTTGTGCCCGACCTGCACGAGGTTATCGATCTTGGTACCCTCGCCAATGGACGTGTGGCTAAACCGCGCGCGGTCGAGCGTGCTATTCGCGCCGACCTCGACGTCGTTGCCGATCACCACGGTGCCGACCTGCGGCACCTTTTCGTGGCGGCCTTTGACGAATTCGTAGCCAAAACCATCCGAGCCCACGACCGCGCCCGGCTGCAAACGCACCCGCTGGCCGAGCACGCACTCGGTCGCCACGATCGTCCCCGGCATCAGCCAGCAATCGTCGCCGATCGTCGCATCGCGCCCGATAAAGACCTGCGCCTGAAGATGCACGCGCTCGCCGATCTTCGCGCCGGCCTCGATCACGCAGAGTGGCCCCACGGTGGCGGAGGCGGCAACGCTCGCGCCAGGCGCGATGCAGGCTGTCGGGTGAATTCCCGGTACGGGCTTGGGCCAGAGCGCGTGTTCAATGCGAGCGCAGACGCTCGCGAGCGCCAGCGAAGGATTGTCAACCAGCAGCCAAAGCTGCCCGGCGGGCGGCTCGCCCGCAAAATCGGCGGGCAGCAGCACGAGCGAGGCGCGCGTGGCGGCGACCTGCGCCTTGTACTTCTGATTGCCGAGGAACGAGAGGTCGCCCGGAGCGGCGTCGGCAAGCGCGGCGAGGCCACGGATCGTCTCCGAGGTGGAGCCGCGGGTAGCCTTAGGAGTCACAATCGCCGAAATATCGGCCACGGAAAACTGAACCTGCATGCGGCGGAGCGTGGAGGTTTGGCGGCGGCGTGCAATTCAGCAAACGCGAGATGGGCAGACGAATGCGCGTTGGGCACCTAGCTTGGCTGGAGGCGGAGCATGCCTCCGGCGATCCCTAAAAACAAAAACCCCGCTCGGTTGAGCGGGGTTTTGAAAACTAAACTGAAGCAGCGCGGTCGCTTACTTCTTGGGCGCGAGGCCGGGGACCGTCACGCCAGGGGCGGCGGGGCCAGCGGCGGGAGCCGGGGCAGCCTTACCGGCGGGAGCGCCAGCGGGCGGCACGGCGAGACCGGCCTTGGCATTCGCTTCGGCGGCATTCGTGGGAGCGCCAGCGGGGCGGGTCTTGTTGATCTCGGTCATCACGTCGTCGGTGATCTCGTAGCCGGGATCGGAGTAAACGATGTTCGACACGCCGATGAGCGAGGGGCCGGCCTTGTCCATGAGGAGAGTGCCACCCTTGCGCTTCGCGACGTCGGCCGCGGTCTTGCTGATCTCTTCGAGCATCAGGCTGCGGAAGGTCTGCAGGCGCTGCTGGAGCGAGTTGCGGGTGTTCTGGATGAAGGTGCGAACTTCATTCTGCTTGCCCTGGATCTGCTCGAGCTTCTTCTGCGCGTCGCCTTGGGCCTTCGTCTTGGCGTCGTTGGACAGCGCGGGGTTGCTCGACTGGTCGTTGAGGCTCTTGTACTCTTCGACGAGGGCGTTGCCCTCCTTGTTCATCTTGTCGACTTCTTCCTGGGCCTTCTGGTCGTCGGCCTGGATCTTGGCGTTCTGCTCAAGCGTCTTATAGTGGTTGTCGTACAGCTTGGCCATATCGACGACCAGGATTTTCACCGCCGGCTGCGCGGACGCGGCGAGCGTGGCCGCGCCAAAGGCGACGAGCGCAACAAGTGATTTCAGGGAGTTCTTCATGAGTGGGTGTTTGAGAGTGGAAAAGAGTGACTTGAGCAGAATCAGAACTGGGTGCCAAAGGAAAAATTGAACTGGTTCCCCTTCTTGTTGCTGCCGCTGGTGCCAAACGTCGTGCCGGTCAGCGGAATACCGAAGTCCAAGCTCAACGGCGCTCCTGCAACAAATAGGCGTAAACCGACGCCGAAATTGTCGTTATAACCGGAGGGGTTGAAGTCATAGGCCTTCCGGTTGACGAAACCGGCATCGTAGAAGATCGCGAAGCGGATCGGGCTCACGATATCCATCGAATATTCGGCGCTGAAGAAGCCGTAGGATTTACCACCGATCGGTTCGTCGAAATTGTCGCGCGGCGAGACATCGCGGAACTCGAAGCCGCGCAAGGTCGTCGGACCACCGAGGTAGAACTTGTTGTAGTACGGTACGTCGACTGAATCGCCGAAGTTCTGCACCACACCGCCGCGGAGGCGGAGACCGAGCACCTGGGTCTGCGTCTCGAAGACCGGGAAGAACTGGGCGCCACGGAACTCGAGCTTGTAGAAATTATTGACCGCATCGCCACCGAGCGGGCCGCCCGCGAAAGACGTGTTGATTTCCACCCGATTGCCCGAGGTGGTGTTGATGATCTTGTCGCGGGTATCGCGCTCCATCTGGAAACCGATCTGCGAGAGCGCATTGTTACCTTCGAGGTTGCGGATGATCGCCGAAGCGGAAGGCGAGACGTCGTTGATGCCGACGATCTGGTAGGTGTACGAGAGGCGGCCGTTCCAGAGTTCGAAAAGATGCTTGCGGAGATACACTTCGAAACCGGTCTCGAGCTGCGTGTAAAAGGTCGAGTTGTACTCCGAGCTCGTGCGGAAGACGCTGAAGCCGAGGCCGAGCTGGCGCTGGAAGAGCCAGGGCTCCTCGAAGTTCATCACGATTTCGCTCGAGAGTGAACCGATCTGCATGCGGAGGCGGAACTTCTGGCCATCGCCCTGGAAGAAGGAGCGACGGTTGAAGAGGTCGAAGTTCGACTGCGAGACTTCGGCGAAGAGCGTCGCGCGCTCAAGCGAGCTGAAGCCCGCGCCGAAGGTCAGGTTACCCGTGCGGCCTTCGCGGACGGCGATGCGCATATTGCGGCGGCCGGGGATGTTGGTCTCCTGCGGCGACATGTTCACGTCTTCGAAGAAGCGCGTGTTCTCGAGGCGGAGCTGGCTGATCTTCATCAGCACGGTGCTGAAGACGTCGCCGGGGCCGAGCACCAGCTCGCGGAGGATGACGGTGCTCTTGGTCTTGGTATTGCCCTCGATGACGATCGACTCGACCTGGAACTTCTCGCTCTCGACGATCTTGTATTCCACGTCGATGGCGCCCGTGGAGAGGTTGGGCTTGCGGACGAGGCTGACGCGGGTGTCGAGATAGCCGTCCTTGCCGTAAAAGTCGTCGAGGCGCTCGCGGTCCTTGTCGATCTTGGAGGGGACGAAGATCACGCCCGTCTTCTGGCGGACGACGCGCTTGAGCAGCGAGGATTCGAAGAGCTTGTTGCCGCTGAAGGCGATTTCGCCGAGGCGGTAGCGGCGGCCTTCCGTCACTTGCACGACGAGCTGCAGCTTGTCCGGCGACGGGTAGTTGAAGAGGACCTTGTCCTGCGGGATGTCGACATCGAGAAAACCCTGTTCGCGGTAGTAGTCGCGGACCTTGTCGAGGTCGTCGTCGAACTGGTCGTCCTTGAAGCGGCCGGAGCCGGTCAGCCAGGAGAAGATCCACCACTTCTTGGTCTCCATCTGGCCGCGGAGAGAGCGCGCGGTGAGACTCGCATTGCCGACGAACTTCACCTCGGCGATCTTCACCTTGGCGCCTTCGCGAATCTTGAAAATAACGGTGCCAAAGCCACCCACTCTATCCTTTTCGATCGTGTAGTTGATCGAGACCTGGTTGTACCCGGCTTTCTGGTAGTACTCGCGGAGCTTCTCGGAGTCTTCCTTCACCTGGCGCTCGTCGAGGGCCTGGTTAGGCTTGATCTTGGCCTCCTTCTCGAGGCGGCTGCTCTTCACCTTCTGGTTGCCCTCGAAACGTACCGCGAGCACACGGAACTTAGGCGTTACCTCGATGACGAGGTTGAGGCTGGCCGGCCCGGTGATCTCCTGCTTAATATCGACGTACTCAAAGAGTTGCGTGCGATAGAGCGCGCGGTAGTCCTTATCGAGGATGGCCTCGTCGAAATCGCCGCCCTCCCGCATCTGCATGTTGGCGCGGATGACCTGCTCGTTCACGTTGGCGGTGCCAACGAACTTGATGGTGATCGTTCCGATTTTCGGCACCGGGCCCTGCTGCGGCCCTTGCTGCTGCTGCTGCGGCGGACCGAATTGCGCCAGCGCCGGGGATACTCCCCCAGCGAGCAACCCCAGCGTAACGAGAAGCGATGAGACGACCCGGCGCACGGGGTTACTGATGATAGTTTTCAAAGCGGGTGATGTCTCGAAGGAAAGTTAGTCTCGTTTCTCCTACGGGGCCGTTTCGTTGCTTGGCAACGATTAACTCGGCCGAGTCGGCGGCTACTTGGAACTTTTCGTCTGCGTCTTTGGGGCGGGCGAGCATGAGAACGACGTCCGCGTCCTGTTCGATTGAGCCCGATTCACGCAAGTCGGAGAGTTTTGGGGTACGGTTATCCTTTTCGGAAGCACGGTTAAGCTGGGATAATACAAGCACCGGGACGTTGAGTTCCTTCGCAAGTCCCTTCAATCCACGCGAAGCCTCCGCAACTTGCTGTTCGCGGGGGGTTCGGGAATCGGTGGGGCTAAGGAGTTGCAAGTAGTCCACCATCACGAAGCCCAAGGGCGACCGCGAGTGGATGCGCCGGGCCTTGGCGCGCAGCTGCATGATCGAGATCGAGCTGGAATCGTCGATGAAGATGGGAGCCTTGGAGAAGTCGTCGGCCGCCTGGAGGAGCCGGTTCTGCTCCTCGCCGTTCTTCGAGAGGAGTCCGTCGCGGAGGAGCTTCATGTTCACCCGGGCCCGCGAGCAGAGCATACGGAGCGCGAGCTGCGAGGCGCCCATTTCGAGCGAGAAGATAAGCACGCCGACCGGCGGCCCCTTCTTGGGGAGGGCGGCGGCCTCGGCAAAATTGAGCGCGAGCGACGTCTTGCCCATGGAGGGACGGGCCGCGAGGACGATCATTTCTGTCTTCTGGAAGCCATACATCATGGCATCCAGATCCTTGAATCCCGACGAGACGCCCGTGAGCTCGCCCTTCTTCATCATCATCTTCGTGATGACTTCCATGGCCTCGCGCGTGGGCTCGCGCATCTGCTTGGCGGACTCGCTGACGCGATTCTGCGTGACGTTAAAAATCTTGGTCTCGATCTGGTCGACGAATTCGTCGATGCCCCCCGAGTACCCGTAACAATCCTCGACCGCGCCGGTGGCCGAGCGGATGATCTCGCGGAGCAGCGCCTGCTCGCGGACTTTCTCGATGAAGTAGGTCGCCTGCGCCGTCGTCGGGATGCGGCTGCTCACCTGCGCGAGAAACGCGTAGCCGCCGATCTGGTCGAGCTGGCGGGCGGTTTTCAGCTCCTCGGCAACGACGGAAACATCGATCGGCGTCTGCCGGTTGTAGAGATCGACGAGCCGCTCGTAGATGATGCCGTGCTTCGGATCGTAGAAGGATTCTGCCTTGATCCGCGCCTCGAGGCAGCGGGAGAGCACATCGGGACCATCGAGCAGACAGCACGACAGCAGATACTCCTCGGCCTCCAGACTATGCGGCAGCGTCCGGCCGACCGAGGCGTTGGCGGCATCGGGCGAGCCCGAGAACTTCGAGCGGGGACGGGGGGAATCTGAGGCGTCTTGGACCATTAAAACTGACAGCGAAAATCGGAGCGAACCTTGGAGACGGACGCAACCGGGACTTACACCCAAAACACTCACAAAACAGAAACCGCTCCCTCAGCGGGAGCGGCTTCGTAGAATGGGCGCGGCCCGACGCCTTGGGCGCCGGGCTGCCGTGGAAAACGCGAAGAGCGTTACTCCTTCCCGCCGTCCTTGCGGGGGCGGCGTTCGGAGCGCTTCTCGGTCTTGTCGCCGGACGGCGCGGCCTCGGTGGCGGCCGGCTCGATCGGGTTCTCGGAGACGACGTCGAACGGCACTTCGACCGTGACATCGGTGTGCAGCTTCACCTTCACGGTGTGCTTGCCGAGAGTCTTCACCGGCGTGAAGAGGTGAATCTTGCGCTTGTCGAGCTCGATGCCGGCGGCGACGAGCTTCTCGTGCACGTCCTGCGCGGTGATCGCACCAAACATCCGGCCGCCCTCGCCCGTCTTCACGGCAAACGCGAGGCTCGTCTTCTCGAGCTTCTTGCCCAGCTCTTGCGCGGTCGAGAGTTCGCCCTGCTCACGCTCGGCGCGACGCTTCTTCAGCGAGTCGACATGCTTCTTGTTCGAAGCATTGAGCGTCACCGCAATCTTGCGCGGGAGCAGGAAATTACGCGCGTATCCGGCGCGGACTTTGACTTGATCGCCTTCGCCGCCGAGACCTTCGACGGGTTTGACGAGGAGAACTTCTGTGTTGGCCATGTTCGTATTGAGTTAAAGGATGTCTGGTTTTTCGGAGTGTCGCGACCGCCCTTGCGGCCGACGGCGCCGGGAGGCGCCGCTTACGATGAGATGAGTTTTCGCGCGGGGGCGCGGAGCGTTAGAACGGGACGTCTTCGTCGAGGTTTTCCTGTGAAGCGGGCTTGGCGCCGCCGCCGGAGCGCGGAGGAGGCGAATGCCGCTCGGGCGAGGGGCTGCTGCCGCCACCACCGCCAGAGGACTGGTCGAACTCGCCGCCACCCGAAGGGGCGCCGCCAGCACCGCCGCCGCCACGGGTGTCACCGAGGAATTGGAATTGCTCGAGGACCACCTTCATGCGGCTGCGTTTTTCCTTGGTGTTCTTGTCCTCCCACTGGTCGAGGCGCAGACGGCCTTCGACATACAGCGGGCGGCCCTTGGTGACATACTTGGCGATCGTCTCGCCCTGTTTGCCCCAGGCCTCGACATCGACGTAGATTACTTCCTCGCGGCTCTCGCCCGACTCCATCTTGAACTGACGGTTGATCGCCAGCGAGAACTGGCAGATCGGGGTGCCCTTGGGCGTCACGCGCAACTCGGGGTCGCGGGTGAGATTGCCCATGAGCAAGACTTTGTTGAGCGAAGGCATGCGGGAAAGTGCGCCGAAACGCCGTGGAGGGTTAGGCGGACTGGATGAACGTGCGGTAGACGCTGCCGTTCAGGCGGAGCTTCTCGCGGAGGGCGGCGGGCGCCTCGGCGGGACCGGAGAAGTTGACGTGCACGTAGTTCGCGCTGGTCATCTTCTTGTCGGTGACGCGGATGAAGTCGCGCTTGCCGATGTTTTCGACGGCGGTGACTTCACCTTTTACTTCGGCGATGATTTTCTTCACGCCGTCGACGATCTGGTCGACGGTCTCTTCCTTGCCGCGGTTGTCGAGGATGAAGGACGCGCGGTAGTTGCGATTGGCGGATTTCATTTTGGGTCTCTGCGATTAAGCTGATTCATGGCTGGCTCGAGGCCGCGGGAGAGCAGCAATTCGAGGCCGGTCACGTACTGATCGAGTTTTTGGAGGACGGTAATGTGTTGGTCTTGAGTGAATTTTCCGAGGACGAAATCCGCCATGTCCATCCGCTCCGGGTGCTTGGGGCCGATACCGAGCCGATAGCGGGCAAAGCCGCCACCGAGGTGCTCGATAAGGCTCGCGACGCCATTGTGCCCGCCGGCGCTGCCCGTGGCAGACACCTTGACGAGCCCGAGGTCGACCTGGATCTCATCGTAGACGGCGGCGATCGCAGCGGCTTCTATTTTGTAGAAACGCGCCACGGCGGCGACCGACCGGCCACTGTCGTTCATGAACGTCAGCGGCTTGACGAGCCAGCGAGTGTGCCCTGCCCCTAGATCCCAGCGCGCGATCTCCGCCGTAAACTCGGGCGCGCGTTTCCACGCGAGCCCGTGCTTTTTGGCGAGCGCCTCGATCACGACCCAACCGAGGTTGTGCCGTGTCGATTCGTAATCGCGGCCCGGATTGCCGAGGCCGGCAACGAGCGGATAAAACATGACTCAAAGAACTTCGCCGAAGGCCGCCGCGGGAAACGCGGCGGCCTGGCGCGGAAAAAACACAAACGCTTACTTCTTGGCAGGAGCAGCGGGCTTGGCGGCGCCGGCAGCCGGCTTGGCACCAGCGGCGGGAGCGGCGGCCTTCTTGTCGCCAGCGGCGGGCGCAGCGGCGCCAGCAG
The DNA here is from genome assembly GCA_040386765.1 of Verrucomicrobiota bacterium. Lineage (GTDB taxonomy): Bacteria > Verrucomicrobiota > Verrucomicrobiia > Opitutales > Opitutaceae > ER46. The sequence goes on from JAZKEV010000587.1 coordinate 13,838, forward strand.
CGGGAGCGGCACCGGCGGCGGCACCCTCGGCGGGAGCGGCACCAGCGACAGGAGCGGCGGCACCGGCGGCGGGAGTCGCCGAGGCGGCGGCTTCCTGCACGATTTCGGCGACGGGCTCGACGCACGCGACGACCGGCTGACCCTTGGGATCGAGGAACTCGACGCCCGCGATGGGCTTGAGGCTGCCGACCTTGAAAGTCTCACCGACCTTGAGCTCGGTCACGTCGACCATGATGGCCTCGGGAAGATCCTTGGGAAGCACGCGGACGCGAAGCGCCTGCGACGCCATTTCCAACACGCCGCTCTGGTTCTTCACGCCGAAGGACTCGCCTACGACGCGGACCGGCACGCGGATCTCGAACTTCTCGTCGGCCTTAACTTCCTGGAGGTCGACGTGGAGATATTTGTCGGTGATCGGGTCGCGCTGCACTTCCTGAAGGAAGGAGAGCGCCGGACCGGCCTTGCGCTGGAGCTCGATGAGGACCGAGCGGCCACCCAGGGACTTCAGAAGGCGGGTGAATTCCGGCCCTTCGATGGAGAGGGACTCCGGCTTCGTATGCTTTCCGTAGAGAATCGCGGGAACGCGATTGGCTTTGCGGAGACGGCGGGATGCGCTGCGACCCGTCTGGGCGCGATCAGCGACGTTTAGTTTGAACTGTTGGCTCATGGATTTCGTTCCCCCTGTCACCCCGGAATTGAGGGCAGGCGTAGTGGAAAAGAGGATCAAGACATAGGACCGAGGGGGCGAAAGCAACCAAATCTTTGCGCCCGTCCGGGGAAACCCTCAGGTATGCCGCCACTTCCAAATGTTATCGTGGTTGGAATGCGAGCCCAAGCCGCTACCCTTTCCGCCAATCTCCTCCCCGCCATGCTCTTCGGGTTCATCCTCTTCCTGTTGGTTCTGGTCGCCTTCATGGTCGTCGCGTCGCGGTCGCGAGGCAAGAAATCCACCGATACCAGCCAAGCCGCCGATGCGTGGACCCCCGTCCTGTACACGCCGATGATCTATAATGCGGTGAACAACGATCCCTCCTCGCCCCCCTCGCCCGCAGACAGCCCCACCCCCAACTGCGGCTGTGGAGATAGCGGGAGCAGCGGTGATTCGGGCGGTGGCGGAGGCAGTTCCGATTAAGTGCCTTCGGCCTACCCCGGTTCGGAAGATCTCCCGGCTGATCGTAGCTGATCGCAGATAACCCCGGAATAGCCCGGAAATAGAGGCGTTTGAGAGGGAACCGCCAGTGGTATCCCACGCCCTCATGTCCGAGCTTCCGAACCCGCCTTCTTTCTGCCTCCTCGCCTCAATGCCCCGCGGCCTTGGCGAAGGCGCACCTATTTTTCTCTCAGCCAATCCCAGCTGATCCCGGCGAACCCCAACATATCCCGGAAATAGAGGCATTGGGGCCGCCGACCTCACCGCTCCCGTACCGGAGGGTCCCTAAAATTCCGCTGCTCACTCATGATTCATCACCCTTTTCTTAAATTTCCCCGTTCGCCTCACCCGCATACCATTTACCAGCCAAAATCAGCCTTTTGACACGAAGCGCACAGAGGGAAAGGGAGAGGCCATAGACCCGATCACCTAGCGACCCTCCGTGACCTCTGTGTCATTCTCCGTGCTCTCTGTGCCTATCTGATTTAGCGGCGATTAGCGTCTTTCAGCGGTTCAAGGTTTTCGTGCATTTCGTGTTTTTCGTGGTCCTTTAATAAAGGCCCTTCGGTTGCGGCTCCGCCGCGCTAGGTCCTCGTCTCTTTTCGATTAGTAATTGGTATTACTATACCGTTGGCCGTTCTTCGTGTCACCCCGTCCATTCCGCCCATTCCGTCCATTCCGAAAAAATTGTCTGGCCGGCATCCCTGATCCAACGCGTCTCCTCCTCCCACTCTTCAATCCTTCAACGTCAGCTTCGCCTTCGGGAAATCCCGCGCTTCGCCCGGCGCGAGGAGTGCCGCCAGGTGCCCCGGGATGATCCAGTTGGCCGAAGTCTCCAGGGGCGGCGTGCCGTTGCCACCGTAAGCCGCCGCCTCGCTCGACCAGATGGTATGCCAGGAGCCGCTCATCGGCGGTGCCAGCAGAGGCTCGGGGGCCGGCTCCAGCCGCACATCGCGCCCCAGATTCACGATCAGCAGGCGGTCGTCGCCGGTGGCCGTGAAATAACGTAGCACAAACGCCCCGTCGCCCAGCACCGCGCCATCGACCCGAAACTCGCCCGCGAGCGTGGTATCCTCGCGCCGAATACGGAGGAGATCCTGGTGCAGCTGGTAGGCCTCCTTGTTCTTCTGCCGCTCGCTGAGATCTAGCTTCGAGCGGTCGAAAGTCGCCCGCGCACTCGGATCCGAAAACAGCGCCTTCACCGTCTCCGGGTCGCTCGAGGGAAACTGCATGAGAAACCGCTTCCGCCCCTCTGCAATAAGCGGCGCCAGCCCCTCGCCATGATCCGCAAAATAGAGGAACGGCGCCGAGGCCGAAAACTCCTGGCCCTGAAACAACATGGGCACCTGCGGCGAGAGCAGCAGCAGCGCGGTCAGCGCGCGGAACTTGGAGCCGCTGGTGAGCTGGTGCAGCCGCGCCCCGCGCAACGTGTTCGCCACCTGATCGTGATTCTCGAGGAAGTTGATGAAATTCGACGGATTCAGGTCGAAGGCCGGCTGCCCGCGGCGAGTCGTGGTCCAGTTGTACCATTGGCCTTGATAGAGGAATCCATACTTCGCCGCCGACACGAACTCCTGGGCCGAGCCGCGATAACCGCTGAAATACGCCTCGGATCGATTGGTGGCGCTAACCCGGGCCGAATGGTGGAAGTCGTCGTTCCAAAACATGTCGAGGCCATAGCCCCCCTTGTCGTGGGGCCGCACCAGCTGCGCGTGCTGCGTCTCGTTTTCGGCCACCAGATGGATGATGCGGTTGGGCGCGCCGGCCCGCACCGCCGCGCTGATCTCCGCCAGCACATGCTTGTCGGACGCGTCGAACATCTGCTGCGTCGCATCGAAGCGCAGCCCGTCGAAGTGAAACTCCTCGATCCAGTAGCGGGCGTTGGTGACGAAGTAATCGCGCAGCCCGTGCGCATTCTCGCCGTCGAAATTCAGCGCGTCGCCCCACTCGTTGCCGTAAGTCTTGCTGAAATAATCGAGCGCAAATTCCCGCAGGTAGTTTCCATCGGGCCCGAAGTGGTTGTAGACCACGTCGAGGATGACCGCGATGCCCAGCTCGTGCGCACGATTGACGAAGGCGCGCGCGTCGTCGGGCGAGCCGTAGATATGCGCGGGCGCGAAGAAATTCACCCCGTCGTAGCCCCAGCCAAACGCGCCCGGAAAATCGGCAATCGGCATCATCTCGATCATCGTAACGCCGATGCGCGCCAGCTCCGGCAGCTCGTTGATCGCCGCCTGCCAGTTGCCCTCGCGCGTAAACGTCCCCAGATGCAGCTCGTACATCACGAGTTCCTTCACCGGCCGGCCACGCCAGTCACCATCGGTCCAGTTGAAGGTGGAGTGAGCGACTTGCGAAGGACCGTGCGGCCCCTCCGGCTGAAAGCGCGACGCAGGATCCGGAAAGCTGCCGGTATCGACCGCGACCCGGTAACGCATCCCATCGCGAGCCTCCGGAATCAGGGCCGAAAAATACCCGCCCTCCTCCGCCTGCAGCGGCACCCGCCGTGGGCCGCCCGCATTGTGATCGAGCAAGTCGATTCCGACCTGCTTCGATCGCGGCGCCCAGACGCGGAAATCCACGCCTCCGTCTTTAGCCAACTCCGCCCCAATAGGATACTTCCGTGCTCGTAGCATTTGGCGCACGGTAACCCATTGTCCGGCATAATGGTATAGGAATCCTTCCGGTTTTGAGGTAGGGCGAGGCGTCCCCGCCGAGTCGTCGCGATGCACGCGTGCACAGGTGGCACGATTATCGTACACGCAAGCGCGACGGCTCGGCGCGGAGACGCCTCGCCCTACCCTCAGAAAGTCTAATTCCGTAGGGTAGATGGCATCAACTCGAACCGCCCCTCGATGCTCGCCCACCGGTCGTCCTTGGTGTGGACAATCGTGAACTCCCGCCCGTCGGCGCTCAGCCACTTGTTCACGAAGGTGAAGATGATCGTGAGCTTTCCCCAGCGCTCCGGGTTGTGCTCCGTCTGCACGTGCGTCCACGGGCCCCACGGCTCCGGCGCATCGTAGACGCTCATCCATCCACTGCGGTCGATGGTGATCGTGGTGAGGAGATAACGCTTCAACCCGGGATTGTAGCTCACCGCGATGCGATGCGTGCCCTGCGTCGCATCCTGCCACGTCGGCGCCCGCTCGGCGGTCCGCTTCGTCCAACGCGGTTTTCCGTCGGGCCCGGCACCGGTGCCGGCGAACCATTCGTAATCGGCCTTCGACTCGATCTTCGCGCGCGGCACGCGCAGCAGATTGATCCTGCCGGGTAGCCGCACATTCCAATGCGAGGGATCGATGCTATCCGGCACGTACATGTAGATGAAGTCGTCGCGCGCGCCCGCATACGCCTTGCCGAACTGGCAAAACGCCGGCGCGAAAACGCCCGCGTCGCCCTCGGGAAAATCGCCGCCGCTCCGGCTGAACCGCACCCCGCACTCACGCCACGTCGCGCCGCGATCGTCGGAGCGCCAGAGCTCCGCGAATTTGAAATAGCCCGGGCTCGACCCATCGCCATCGCGCCACAGATAGAGCGTGTCGCCCACCGCCAGCACGCCCTCGCTCTTGCCGGTAAACGGCGCGGGGTGCGCCGCGCCGACACCGCCCGCGATATTCTCGCCCTTGTAATCGCGCTTGCCGCCCACCACGCGCGCGAAGCCGAAGGAGACGCGGCCCTTGCTATTGGTGCCGCCAAACCCGCCGCCATCGCCCCACGGCGTGTAGAGATGATCGTCCGAGCCCCACGTGATCGGCCAGATGTCGCTGCCCGGCGCCTCGGTCCGCGCCGTGGCATCGTCGAAGACCACACGCGCGATCACCGGACTCGGCGGATACACCGGCTTGAAGTCGGTCTTGGCCACCACCGGTGCCGTCTTCGCCGCCCGCGCCGCATCGGCGACCGCCTGCGGATCAGCCGGCTCGGCGGGTTGGGCAAAGATAGAAGTGGAGGCGGCAAAAAGCGCACCGAAGCACAGAGCTCGTTGTAGCCCGCCGCGTGAGCGGCGGGACGCATGCACTTTCGTGGTCCGACCCGTCCCTGCGCTAACGCACAGGGCTACATTCAGACAGATGCGATGTAGCATGGTCGGCTCTCCGCCTCGTGGCCCGCCGCGTGAGCGGCGGGACGACCACGCGTTAGTCTCCCGCCCCACCCCCGCGCTCGCACCCAGGGCTAGATCGGACTTGGATTCCACCGGTTGCTTCACGTCGCTCAAAAGCTGATCGTATTCGTCAGCGTCCACTTCATCGGCTCGGCGATGCGCCACGAGTTGATCGACCCGTCCGGCTGGGTGTTCACCGGGATCAGTTCGTCGCCCACATCGATGTTCTTCACGTTCAGTTGCACGTTCCACGAGTACTTGTTGTTGCGGAATTTTCGGCCGTAGCCAATCCACGCGTCGTAATTCGTTTCGGTGGGGCCGAAGTACGGATTCTTTACATCGGGAATCGCGCCTGCCAGCGGGTCGACGATCACCGGGAAACCGATCGCCACCTTGTCCTGCCAGCGCGCCGCCGCGCCGAGATTGAAGCCGCGAGCATACCCCTGGGTGAAGCGGTAATTGGTCACAAAGTTCCAGCGCCAGCGGCGCAGCTCGTTGGTCGGCGAACCATCCTGTGTGGTCACCTGCAGCATCGGCACGACGACGCCCTGCCGCATCACATTGCCGAAGAGCGCGCCGCTATCCTCCTGCCGCAGCTGGCCCGCGGGGCCGTCGATCAGAGGGATCATCGAATTGACGATCTGGAGCATGTCCTTGCCCGTGTTGCTGCGGATCGCGACCTGCTTCGCCGCGTTAACCGCGATGCGCCAGTTGCGGGTCGGATTGTAGATCACCTCGTACTCGTCGCCCTTCGAGACGACGTCGGAGGTGTTGAAAACCTGGCCGGTGCGGCGGTCGTAGTCCCAATTCGTCCCGCTCTGCACGAGACGGAAAGTATTGAGGAGCGCCATGCCTTCGGGCGTCGTCAACCACTGACCGAAGGCTGCGATGCCAGCGGGATTGGCGTCATTGGCGCCCTTGGCGATCTGGTCGAGCACGCGCTCCATGTTATCGGCGAGATTCTGCACGGGCAGCGTGACATTCGAGAAGGCCGAGGTCGTGGTGTACCGCGTGGCGCGCAACACGAACTTGCCATTAAACGTGCTCAGATAAATGCCGTAGTCCTTGGTCTCGCCGACCTCGGGATCGATGGCACGGTCGAAGAGATCGTAGCGCTGGCCGGCCGGGCGGAAGTTATCGGAGCGATTCAACGAGACGCCCACTTCCGTGCCCCACGGAAGATATTTTGTGATGAACTTCGGGGCGTGGCCGACCACACCCCACGAAATGGTATCCTCGGACAGACTGCCCACTTTTCGCGGATAAAGCACGGCGGGATCGTTGATGCCGATTCCCGTGACCGGATCGCGCGTCGCGGTGCCCGCATCGTAGGAGTGCACGTCGTCGCGGCGCCAGCCGACCGTCGACACGAGCGAGCGCTCGAACCAGTGGCTCTGCGCGATCAGCGACGTCGAATTGATCTTCGTCATGGTGCGGCGGATACCGCTCGCGCGACGGGTATTGTTGAGGTCCTTCTTGCCGTTGGTGAGGAGGCCGTAGTTGCGGATCTCCCACGCGGCGGTACCGCCTGCGGGCGTGGTATCGGTGCCGGCCCACATGATCGGCACGCTCGAAATCCCGCCCGGCATCTGGCCCGTCGGGGTCACGAGACCGCCCACCGGCGTCGCGGAGCCGCTGACATTAGGTCCGACGTAATGAAGAATCGAAACATCGCGGCCCTGGGTGGAGGCATCGTTAAGCACGCCTTGATTGGCATACTGATAATCGACGCCCGAATTGATCGCGAAGGTCGCGCCATACCGCTCGTTGAAGTTCTGCAGGCGGGTATGCGTGGCGGTGAAGCGATGGGTGCCGAGAAACTTGCCGAGCCAGCTGGGGCCGGCCTTCGTCAAGTCGAGATCGTAGTAGCCGGTGGCACGGCCGGTATCGCTATCGGCAGCGGTGAGAATCGCGGACTGAAACCCGGTGGTCAGCGGGCGGCCGAAATTCGGATTGGGCATGCCGTTCGGCAGGTGCGTGTTGATATCGACCCGGATGGTGTACGCGCTCGCCGAGGAGAGCGGGAGCACGCTGCCTTGGTCGAGTTTCTGTTTGTCGTACGCGATCTCGATGCCCGCACGGCGCTGCAAGAAGTGCTGCTCGAGGGTGAAATTGAAGGTCTTCCAATCGGCCCACTCGAACTTGTTGGGGCCATCGAGCATGTTATTGTAGAAGTCGTAGAGCGAAGGGTCGGTGAGCTGCGGGTTCTTATAGAAATTCTGCGTCGGCTGGCCGACGTAGATCACTTGGTTCAGAATGCGCGTCATGTCCGCCACACCCATGGGACCATCGGCGCTGAGTACGCCCGCGGCATTGCGGCGCACATTCGCGATCTGGCCGGAGCGAAAACCGACCGCGGTCGTGCCGGGAATGCCAAGATCGCTGCTATTCGGATCGGAATAAACCAGCGTCATGTTGTTGGTGCCGCCCGAGGTGCCGACGGCCGTGACAATCACGTTGCTATTG
>JAZKEV010000588.1:0-3977 GCA_040386765.1 Verrucomicrobiota bacterium
TTCGCGCTCCTCGCGATCGGCGGTGTAGTACACCTGATCGATGCCGAGCATGACGTTTTCGAAGGCCGTGTACCAGGGGAGCAGGCAGGGCGCCTGGAAAACGACGCCGCGGTCGGGACCGGCGCCGGTGACCTCCTTACCCGCGAGGACGATGGCGCCAGAGGTCACGTCGGTGAGGCCGGCGATCATCGAGAGCACGGTGGATTTGCCGCAGCCGGAGTGGCCGATGAGGGTGATGAATTCGCCTTTGCGGATCTTGAGATCGAAATTCTCGACGATGACCGCGGGCTGGCCGGAGGGCGTGGGATAGCTTTTGCCGAGCTGGGAGATTTCGAGGAAAGGACGGGAGGTCATGTAGGATTTATGACTTATGATTTATGACTTATGACTGGGCGGGCGGCTGGGTGTGGAGCGCGCGCGGAACTGAAGGCTGCCGGGGACTTAGCTGGAGACGGTGACTTCTTCCTTCTTCATCTCGCTCGGGCGGAGCGGGCGGCGGCGCGTCGTGCGGGGGAGATCGAGATCCTCCGGAAGCGTGAGCTTCTTGGTGACAGTGGACCTGCGCCGCGCGCCGTAGCTGAGGAGCTGGTTGGTCACGAGGGCGCGGAGGCGCTTGAACTCGGGGTTGTGATTGAGGGCCTTGCGATCGCGCGGTCGGGCCAGCGTGACCTTCACCGAATCGCCGAGCGTGGCGCCGGGGCCGGGCGTGAGCGGGATGATGCGGTCGGCGAGGAGGAGGGCTTCGTCGACATCGTTGGTAATGAGGACCACGGTCTTCTTGTCGCCGCTCCAGATGCGCTCGATCTCATCCTGCAGCGTGGAGCGCGTCAGGGCATCGAGGGCGGAGAGCGGCTCGTCGAGGAGGAGGATCTGCGGATCCATCGCGAGGGCCCGGGCGACCGAGACGCGCTGGCGCATGCCGCCAGAGAGCTGGCGCGGCAGCTTGTCGCGGGCGGGCGTGAGATTCACCATGCCGATGTATTTCTCGACGTGCTGGCGCTTCTTCTCGGCCGAGTAGTTCGGGAACACCTGGTCGACGGCAAGGGCGATGTTCTCGTAGACGGTGAGCCAGGGAAGGAGGCTGTAATTTTGGAAAACGACGCCGCGATCGGGGCCGGGCTCGACGATCTCGAGATCGTTGAGCTTAACGGTGCCCGTATCCGGTTTCTGGAGACCGGCGATAAGGGAGATGAGCGTGGTCTTGCCGGAGCCGGAGTAGCCGACGATGGCGACGAACTCGCCGCGCTCGATGGTGAGATTGATATCGCTGAGTATGGCAGGGCCACCGAAGCCCTTGGAGACTCCGCGTAATTCGAGGAAAGGCATGGTAGATTAAGCGGTTTTGAAGCGCTTTTCGAGGAGGCTCATCAAGCGGTCGAGGGCGAAGCCCACGAGACCGATGGTGAGGATCGAGAGGATGATGTGCTCGTAGACGAGGCTGTTGTACTCCTGCCAGAGGAAGCCGCCGACGCCCGGGCGGCCGGTGAGCATCTCGGCGGCGACGATCACGAGCCACGCGATGCCGAGGCTCAGGCGGAAGCCGGTGAACATATAGGGGAGCGTCGCGGGGATCAGTATCTTGGTGAGCGTCTTCCAGCGGGAGAGCTTTAGGACTCGGCCCACGTTGAGATAATCCTGCGGGACGGCGCGGACGCCGACGGCGGTGTTGAGCACGGTTGGCCACATCGAGCAGATCGCGATGGTGAAGAGGGCGCCGTAAGTGCCGGCCTCCTTGCCCGCGCCAAGGAAGAGCACGAGCCCGAGCGGCAGCCAGGCGAGCGGCGAGACCGGCCGGAGAATCTGGATCAGCGGATCGAAGGTCTTGGTGAAGACCTTCGAGAGGCCGAGGAAGAAACCGATCGGCGTGCCAATGATGAGCGCCAGGGCGTAACCCTGCGCAACCAGCACGAGGGAATACCAGGTGAAGCGGAGGATGCCCTGATCCATCTCGCCGCGCTTTTCGAACGGTTTTAGAATGTAGTCTTTGCTCGCATCCCAGGTTTTCCAGGGCGAGGGGAGCTCCTTGGCCCACGTGGCGCTGCAGAGCCACCAGACGCCCAAGACCATGAGCAGGCCGAAGAGTGGGAGGATGAGCCAGTCGAGTTTAAGAGATTTCATACGGAAGGTGGGTCAGGTGGTTCGTGAGACGAAGTGAGGGCGGCGGAGACGAAAGCGGTGGTGCAGGAGAGCAGCGGAGAGAGGATGGTCTTGAGGACGACGAGCGCATCGACGTGGCGGTGCCACCAGTGGTCGCCCTGATTGAGCGTGGCTTGGAGGAGGCCGATGGGCAGACCAAGCAGAAGGGTGCGTCGCCAGGCCCGCGGATCGCGCGCGGCCTCTGCGAAGCGGCGGCGGAGCGTGGGCGGGGAGTTGGACATGGCGACGTGGGCGGAGAAAGGGCGGGCCGTGGAGACCCGCCCGGTGCGGGATCAGCCTTTGAGCGCTTTCACGGCGAAGCTCTTGGCGTAGCCTTCGGGGTCTTTCGGATCGAAGACGGCGCCATCGAAGAGCTTCTCCGGCGTGTCTTCGCGGCCGCCGTGGGCGTAGCCGATCTCTTTCATGGCGGCTTCATAGAGATCGGTGCGCATCACGCGCTTGGCCACGCCCTCGTAGTCGGGCGCGCCGGTGACCATGCCCCAGCGGCGATATTGCGAGAGGAACCACGTCGCGTACTTCGGCTGCGGATAGTTGCAGTTGCGCTTGCTGAAGTGCATGGGCAGCTCGTCCTTCACCTTGCGGCCATCGCCGTAATCGAGATCGCCAAGCAGGCGGCCCTCGATGGTCTTGGCCTCGCAATTAATATAGGTGGGCTTCGAGACGATCGTGCACTGCTCGGGGCGGTTGCCCATGTCGTCGAGCCAGACGCTGGCCTCGTGGAGGGCCTTGAGGATGGCCTTTACGGTCTTGGGATTCTTCTCCGCGAACTCCTCGGTGAAGGCGCAGACTTTCTCCGGATGATCTTTCCAGATATCCTGGGTGGTGACGGAGGTGAACCCGATCTTGTCGGAGATGGCGCGAGCGCCCCACGGCTCGCCGACGCAGAAGCCGTCCATCTTGCCGATCTTCATATTAGCCACCATCTGGGCGGGCGGGATGGTGATGAGGGTGATATCCTTGTCGGGATCGATGCCGCCGGCGGCGAGATAGTAACGCATCCACATCGCGTGAGTGCCGGGCGGAAACGTCATGGCAAACGTGAGCGGTTCGCCGAGCTTCTTGGCCTGATCGATAAAGGGCTTGAGGGCCTTGGGATCGGCGCCGACCTTGCCCTTCCATTCGGCTTTGAGCGTGATGGCCTGGCCATTGCGGTTCATGAGCCACGGAATGACCATCGGCTTCTTGGGCGAACCGGCCAGGCCCATGGTGGAGGCGAGCGGCATGCCGATGAGCATGTGCGTGGCTTGGATGGAGCCGCTGGAAAGGCTGTCGCGGATGGCGGCCCAATTGGCGCCCTTCGTGACAGTGGAGTTAACGCCGTACTTCTTGAAGAGGCCTTTCTCGTGCGCGATGACGATGGGTGAGCAGTCGGTCAGCGCGATCATGCCGAAGTTCACATTCGGCGCCTCGGGCGCATCGCTGGCGCTGCCGGCGGTGGCAGCCCAGGAACGGGTGCCGAGGGCGGACCAGAGCGCGGCGGCGCCGGTGGCAGTCGCGGCCCGCGCGATAAAAGCGCGGCGGGCGAGCGAGGGGGCAGCTGGATTAGCGGAGGTCTGAGGAGGTGAGGATATCATGCGGTTGAGTGGTGTTGAGAATTTCGCGGTGGAGATCTTCGCGGAAAAGGCGGCGGGGCAGTTCCGGGTCGGAAGCGCCCGAGGTGAGGAGATGGGCGGCGGCGAGCGAGCGCTGGATCGCGAGTGCCTTCTCGGCGGAAGGGACATTGGCCTCGCCGCGATGGAAGACGTGAAAATCGGGGATCGTCTCGATGCGGCCGTGGCCGCAGTCGAAGCGGCCGGTGAGCGCGAGCGCGATGACGCGCG
>JAZKEV010000588.1:3987-14548 GCA_040386765.1 Verrucomicrobiota bacterium
GCACTCACGCGACCGCGGCCGGGAGGAGGGCGTCGATCTTCTCCTTGAGCGTCTGCGGCGTGAACGGCTTCACGATGTAGTTGTTCACGCCCGCTTCCATGGCTGTGAGGATGTCCTCCCGCACGGAACGCGCGGTGACCATGAGGACCTTCTCGACGTGGCCGGGCTGCTGCGCGGCGCTCCACGTGGGGCACCAGCCGGCGCCCTCGCGGACCGCGACGCTATTCCATGGCTCGCCGGAGCAGAAGCCGTCGATGGTGCCCGCCGCGAGATTGCGAAACATCTGGGCCGGCGGCACGACGACGATGCGCACATCGCGCTCGGGATCGAGGCCGGCGGCGCGCAGCCAGTCGCGGAGCAGCAGATGGTGTGATGAGAAAGTGAATACAGCGCCAAACGTGAGCGGCGACTGCGCGGGGCGTGTGCGTGCGTGCTCGCGCAGCGACGTGCCATCGCGCACCCCGGCCTCCCACAACGCGCGGGAGAGCGTCAGCGCATTGCCATGGAGATTGAGGACGAAGGCGGTGAGGACATCGCACGCACGGCAGCCGATGCCGAGCTGCGTGGACCACAGCATGGGCGCGGGTGCCTGCGCGGCATCGAGCTCACCGTAGATGATCTTCTCGCGGATGGTGGCCCACCCGATTTCGCGACAGAGCTCAACGCGCAGCCCATGGCGGGCGAATATTCCCAACTCCTGTGCGACAGCGAGGGGAGCGGCGTCGGTGAGGGCAAGAAATCCGACGCGCAACGCCCGAGGCCGGGCAGGAACAGCGGTAGGAATAGGAGAAGTGGAAGACATGTAAGACGCGTCTCCTTTAGCCCGCACTGTGCCAGCGCACGTGGCTGGCCCGATTACTGCTCTTCAAACATTTCATCGAAGGGATGAAGGCTACTCATTCATGAAACCGACGCTCGACAGTCGTCAGCTCCACGCATTCTCCGCGCTCGCGCGGCGGGGCAGCTTCACGCTTGCGGCGAAAGATCTCTTTCTCACGCAGTCGGCGGTAAGCCACGCCATCAAGGCTTTAGAAGACGACCTTGGCTGCCGTCTGCTCGATCGCGTGGGTCGGAGAGTTTTGCTAACGCAGGCAGGGGAGCAGTTTCTCCGCCACACGGAAAAAATTCTGCGCGAGATGGAGGCGGCCCGCGCCGGCCTCGACTCGCTCACGAAGTGGGGGCACGGGCGGCTGCGCGTGGGCGCGAGCACGACGGCGTGCCAGCATATCCTGCCCACGGTGTTACGCGAATTTCGCCAGAGCTATCCGAAGTGCGTGATCCGCATCGAGCCGGGCGACCACGGGCAGCAGCTCGAGCTGCTGCGCGGCGGGCACATCGATCTCGCGTTGGTGCTGGAGCCGCCGAACCAGGGCATGTCGGAGTTTACTTTTGTGCCGCTCTTTCAAGATGAACTGCGCTTCGTCGTCGCGCCGCTGCACCCGTGGGCCGCATTGGGGCGCGTGCCGCGCGAAGCGATCGAGGCGGAGACGCTCGTGCTCTATAATAAGACGAGCCAGACGTTCCGCCTCGTGAGCGAGTATTTCCGCGAGGAGAAAATCACGCTGACGAACTTCATCGAGCTCGGCAGCATGGAGGCGATCAAGGAGCTGGTGAAGATCGGCATCGGCGCCGGCGTGCTTGCGCCGTGGATCGCGCGGACGGAATTGGAAACGGGTTCGCTGATCTCGCTGCCACTCGGCGCGCGGAAATTGAAACGCCGCTGGGGCGTGGCGCACCTGAAGGGGCGTCGGCTCGCGCTAGGCGAGGAGACCTTCGTGGGCTTGTGCATGAGCGTGACGGAAGCGCTCGGGCTGGCCCAGCCGAGTGCGGCGGCTTGAGGGCGGGGAGGCCGAGCGTCGGGTAATGGCTGGAGACGCGTTTAGGTGGACGGAATAGGAGCGAATGGACGTATTTGCCTAAAGGTACGACGGACGCGGCGCGGTGATCGACGGCGTGTTGCGCGGACGTGGCTCCTGAGTCCCGCCGCTCACGCGGCGGGCCACATTCGATCTGTCGATCCTCCGCGAGGTATACCGCTGCTACCTCCAACTTGCCTCAAAAATCGAACGTCGCCGAGAACGTGAACTTCCGCGGGTCGGGAATGCGGATCGTGCCGGGGACTTGGATCTGCGGATTCGCGGCGAGGCCGCCGACGCGGTAGGTCGAAAACGTGTTGTAGATGAATTTGTCGCTATCGAGCACGTTGGAGATGTTGAGCTGGAAGCGCGCGTTGAGCTTCTGGCTGAAGCGGTAGCGGTAGGTCGCGTGCGCGGAGACGATGTAGTAGGCGTCGGAGTAGAGATACGCGTAGGGATCGGCGAGAGTGCTCGCGATCTTGGACTTTCCTCGGACATTCGCGCCGCCGCCGAACGAGACGTTTTTCAGGAAGCCATTTGGCACCGTGTAGGTGGCGTAGAGATTGCCGGTGAACTTGTAGGTATTGTTGAGCGGCGTGCCGGGCGTGAGCGCGGCGATGTAGTTGCGGATGGTCGTGATGTCGTTGGTGACCTGATTGGGATTGAGCGACGTGGCGGCGTTGGCCTGCCAGAAGGGGAGAACCTCATTGTAGTAGGCGATCAGGCCCGGCTCGAGGTCGACGGCGGAGGTCTTCGGGAGGGCGAGGTTGGCGGTGAAGCGGAGATTGCGCGTGGGATTGGCCACGACCTCGAACTCGTAGCCGTCGCCGGTGAAGTCCTGCGTGTCGCGGTAGGAGAGCGAGGCGAGATCGGCGCGACTGAGATTCGTCCAGATACGGTTGATCTCGGTGGCGCGGGTGCCGGTGATCAGGACATTTTCCTGCTGCGAGGTGTAGTAGCTCGCGGTGGCGGAGATCTTGCCGTCGAGGACCTCGAATTTGAAACCGAAGTCCTTGCCCTTGCTCTGCGAAATTTCGGGCGCGCCGCCGTCGACGAGGTTGGCGCCGTTGTTGGGCGCGGCAAAAGTCTCGGAATAGTTGGCGAAGATCCCGATCCACGGGCGGATGAAGTAGACGGCGCCGGCATTGCGGCTCACCGGCGTAAACTCGCCGATGGATTTCGCCCCGAGCACGGCGACGGGCGCGGTGGCACCCGATGGGACAATAATGGCGCCGAGCCGCGGCAGGCCGGTGATGGGATCGACGGGGATGCCGGAGGTCGTCTGCTGAGAGTTCGTTACATCGTCGCGACGCGCGCCGAGCATGACGGAGAGGCGGTCGCTGAAGAAGCGGCTGGTTGACGCGACCTGCATGTAGTCGAGATTTTTGCGCTGGTGACTGATCGACGTGGGGATGAAGTCGAGCTCCACGCCGGCGATCTGCGGGACGGCGCCAAGGGGCAGGCTGGTCTGGTCCCAATAGCGGCGTTCGCGGACCTGGTTGGCGGCGACAGTGAGATTGGGGTTGGTGCCATTTACACGGCGGAGCGTGCGGGCGTAGGAGTCGAAGCGATCGAGGCGCGAGCCGCCGATGAAGCTGAAGCTCTGCTTGAGCCAGCTCGTGTCGAAGCGCCAGTTCACGAGCGCGCGGACATCGTGGACGATATTGCCCTGCAGGCTGCGGACGCGCTCGGCATCGGTGAAGGCCTTGCCGAAGTTCGGATTGGCGCCGCCGCCGGGAAGGATGCTGTTTACATCGACGCGGTAGGTGCTGAGGAGGCTCTGGGAGCCGTAGGACTGGCGGTCGTTGCGGAGACGGTTGAAGGCGACTTCGGCGAAGAGGTTGTCGTTGAAGCGGTGATCGAAATAGAGGCTATAGGTATAATAGTAGAGACGCGCGATGGTGTCGGGCGGTTGGAGGTTGAATTCCTTTCCAGGCAGGGCGGCGATGTTGGGGATATCGGTGCGCTGGTCGCCGTTGGGTGCGAGGCTGAGGCCGGTGCCGAGGGACTGGTATTGGTTGGTCCAGTCGACGAGGCCGTTGTTGAGTACGCCGGGGACGATGACGAAATAATTGGAGGTGCTGATGCGGCCGATGCCGGCGGCGGTCGCGGCGGCAGCGGTAGGGGCGGTGCCGCTGAAGGCGGTGCGACCATCCCAATACGACGCCTGGTCGGCGTAGTAGTTGGGATAGAGCTGGCGCTTCTGCAGGCCGAGCTCGCCCTCGAAGCGAAACTGGTTCCGCTGAGTCACTTTCACGCTGCCGGCGAGGTGGACGCCGATGCGGCGGTTATCGGATTCGTCGCGCCAGCCCGGAGCTTCCTCGTAAAAGGAATTCAGGCGGAGGGCGAATTTCTTGGTGATGGGCCGGTTGAAATCGATGGACGTGCGGTAGCCGCCGTAGCTATCGACGCGGGCATTGGCGGAGTGGGTCACGCGGTCGTAGCGCGGGCGCTTGGTCCACGTGGTGGAGATGCCGCCGGCGCCAGCATCGCCGAAGAGCACGCCATTGGGGCCGCGGGCAAACTCATAGCGCTCGGTGTTGTAGGAGTCGCTCTCGACGTACCACAGGAAGTAGTTTCGCGAGGCGAAGGTGGCGCCCATGTTGCGGTAGTTGATGCTGAAGCCGCCGCCGACGCCGGTATTGCTCTCGGGAAACGGCACCCAGTTGAGCGCCCATTCGCCAGCGCTGCGGAAATTGGTCGAGCCGATGTCCTCGAGAAACTGGCTCGTCATGACCGAGATGGCCGCCGAGGTGAGCTTGAGCGGCGTATCGGTGCGGCCGCCGGCGAGCGCGCTGGCGGCGGTGTAGCCGACATCGCCATCGGTGCGGACCTCGAAGGGCGAGAGCATCACGGTATCGACCTCGACAGAGGAAACCGGTGTGGCGGTGGTCTGGGCGCGCAACGAGAGCGCGGAGAGGGTGAGCAGCACGAGCAGCGGCTGCCCGAAAGGGCGGAACGGGGTAGTCATGGCAGGAGTTTCGCGTCGCACGCAGCAGCGAGACGCGAGAGGGAGGTTAGGGTGTTGGTGGTGCAGCCGGGTAGGACTCCGGCTTGGGCGGCGCTAGCACCGCGCGGATCGGGCGGAAGCGCAAGCCTCCGACGACCCGCCGGATACGCAGAAACGCGCTAACCCCGGCAGCGAGGGAGCGTTGCCTTCCAGCGGAAGCGGTATGAGGGTCGGGCAAATGATCTCGCTCCGTTTACTGACAGGGGCCGCCGCTTTTGGCGCGGCAGTGAGTGGCATGGTGTCGCTACGTGCGGCGGAGGGAATGATCCCGCTCGCGTTCAGCGTCGAAACGATGGACCGCGCGGTCGACCCGCGGGTGGACTTCGCGAAATTTGCGTGGGGTGGCTGGGCCGCGCGCACGGAAATCCCCGCCGACAAGCCGCGCTGGGGCTCTGGCGATATGCTCGGGCAAAACAACTGGCAACGCATCCGCGGACTGCTCGAAGAGGCGGCGGCAAAGCCCGCGCCCGAGGGGTCGAACCGGCGGAAGGTCGGAGACTTCTTCGCCTCGGCCATGGATACGGCGGCGATCGAGGCCGCAGGATTGAAACCGCTGGAGCGCGACCTCGCCCGGATCGCGGCGATAAAAAGTGCGGAGGATATCATCCGGCACGTCGCGGATGCGCACGTGCATGTGGGTGCGCCGCTCTTTGGCAGCTCGGTCTACGTCGACCAGAAGGACAATACGGTCATTCGATTTTATCTCAGCCAAGGCGGCATGAGCCTGCCGACGCGCGATTATTATTTCGAGGAGAAGCACGCGAAGGCGCGGGCGGGCTTTCTCGCGCACGTGGCCAAGGTGCTGCAACTCGCGGGCGCGGGCGAGACGGAGGCGAAAGCGCAGGCGGACGTCGTCCTAGCACTGGAAACGAAGCTCGCCGAGGCTGCGAAGACGCCGACGGAGCTGCGCGACCCGCTCGCGAACTACAACAAGATGACCGTCGACGAGGCGGTGAAGAGCATGCCCGGCCTGCCGCTGAAGCTTTACCTGCGCGAGGCGCGAATTCCGGAGGATCAGGATGTGCTCATCGTGACGCAGCCCAAGTTCTTTGCCAATTTGAGCACGCTGCTGCAGAACGAGCCGCTCGAGCGCTGGAAAACCTACCTGCGCTACCACGCACTCCGGAGCGCGTCGGCCTATCTCTCGGCGCCATTCGAGGAAGAGGTGTTTCGCTTCTACAGCAAGGAACTCAACGGCACGCCGCAGGCGGAGCCGCGCTGGCAGCGTGCCGCCCGGCGGCTCGATCCGCAGATCGGCTTCGCGGTGTCGGAACTGTATATCGAGAAGTACTTCCCGCCGACGGTGAAGGCGCGGCTCGACGAGATGATCGGCCTCATGAAGGTGGTATTGAAAGATCGGATACGGAATCTCGAGTGGATGACGCCCGCGACGCGGGAGAAGGCGCTGGCCAAGCTCGCCTCGTATCGCGTGATGGTGGGGCAGCCGCCGAAGTGGCGCGACTACTCGGGGCTGAAAGTGTCGCGCGAAAGCTACTACGCGAATGTGCGCGCCGCCGCGGAGTTCGAGACGCGGCGGCAGGTCGCGCAATTCGGCAAGCCCTTCGACCGTGACGAGTGGCGGAACATGCCGCACGCGGTGAACGCCTACAACCAACCCTCGGCGAACCAGCTCGTGTTTCTCGCGGGCATCCTGCAGCCGCCGTATTTCGACCCGACGATGGACGACGCGGTGAACTTCGGCTCGATCTGCGCCGTGATCGGACACGAGATCACCCACGGCTTCGACGACAAGGGCCGGCTCTACGACGCCAAGGGGAATCTCGCGGACTGGTGGACGAAGGAGGATGCGGTGGCCTTCACCGGCCGGGCGCAAAAACTCGTCGACCAATACAACAGCTATCACGCGCTGCCTGGAATGGCGATCAACGGCCGGCTGACGCTCGGCGAGAACATCGCGGACCTCGGCGGCGTATCGATCGCCTACGAGGCGCTGCAACGCTCGCTACAGGGCAAGGAGCGAAAGGTGATCGACGGGTTTACGCCGGAGCAGCGGTTCTTCATCTCGTGGGCGCAGACGTGGCGGACGAAGACGCGTGAGGACCGCCTGAAGACGCTGCTGCAAACCGACGTGCACTCACCTGGCGAATTCCGCGCCTTCGCGCCGCTGGTGAACCTGCCGGAGTTTTTCGCGGCGTTTAACATCAAGGAAGGCGACCCGATGTGGCGGGCGCCGGAGTTGCGGGCGAAGATTTGGTGAACGCGGGGCTTGGAGGAGGACGAACTAGAGACCCGATCCTTTGAACAGGAAGATCGGGAAGAGCGGGAAGAAAGACCCACAAATACGAATGCTTTCTTCCCGGCCTTCCCGATCTTTCTGTTCAATTGGTTGTACTCGGGCGATGTAGCGATGGCTTGGTGCTGGCCGCTTGGGGTAGTCGGACGAGCGCCTGCGAGCAGGCTGCCTACCTGGCTTGCGTGCCATTTTGCGGAGGGTGCTGGTGAGTGTGCGAAGTACGCTGAAGTTCCGCGC
The DNA here is from genome assembly GCA_040386765.1 of Verrucomicrobiota bacterium. Taxonomy (GTDB): domain Bacteria; phylum Verrucomicrobiota; class Verrucomicrobiia; order Opitutales; family Opitutaceae; genus ER46. Next base: position 11,345 of record JAZKEV010000588.1, read on the forward strand.
TACGTTGGGCGGCGGAGATTTGGTGGTGGAACGGTGCCATAAGATGTTAGTGGGTTGTCGTGGACGGACGCTACAGACGTCGCGGGAGGGTCTCGAAAATCTCGACAGGGCGGAGGTGCGCCGAGGTAATCGCGTCATGGTTAACCTCTCGACCTCCATTGGCCGGCTGCGCTTCATCGGGTTTTGGGAGGGCGTTTCCTTCCTCGTGCTGCTGTTGATCGCGATGCCGTTGAAGTATTTTGCCGACTGGCCGCTGGGCGTGCGCGTGGTGGGCATGGCGCATGGCGTGTTGTTCCTCCTCTACGTGCTCGCGGCATGGCACGCCGCTGTGGATCGCGACTGGCCGCTCAAGCGGACGGCGCTCGTGCTGATCGCGAGCCTGTTGCCGGCGGGACCTTTTGTAGTGGATGCGAAGATACTGCGGGACGAAAAGTAGGCTGGATCGTTGAAAGGTAACGGCGGTCGTCCGGAACGACCGCCATCTGGGGAAGGCGCGTTCCTACACAGAGCAACATGTTGAGAAGAGTGAGTGAGCGGAGGCTCCTACAGCGGCGGGCGCAGGTCTGATGGGCTCCAGGTGGGTGCGTCGGCGGGGGCGGGGGTGGGCGCCGTGAAGAGCTCGATGCCGATGTGCTCGCCGAGCTTGCGGTAGCTTTCCCATTGGGCCTCGTCGAAATACTGGTCGGTGGTGGGCTCGTGCGGGAAGAGTTTCTTCACGCACTGATATTGGATCACGTCGGTGGCCTCGTCGCCCATTATGCTCGGCTTGAGGAGGAGGAGCCAGGAGAACGCGTCGGTATCGCGATAGTGGATACGGGCGAGCACGGCGTGCGCGCGGCTGCGGGGCGGGCAGCGGCAGGACCCGGCTTCGGGGCTGGTGAGCGGCTCGAAGTCGTCGGGGGTGCCGATGACATCGAGCAGCGAGGGATGCACGAGCTCCTCGAGCGCGGGCAGCGGGAAGCGCACGCCGGGATCGTCGGTGATGGCGTCCTTGGCGCGGCGGATCAGCTGGATCTCGGCGTTGAAATCGGTGCGCACCTTGCGGACGAGGTTGGCGAAGTCGGCCAATTCGACCGCGGCATCCTGGCCGGCGTCACTGCACACGATGAAGGGCACGCGGCGGCGGATCAGCTCGTAGCAGCCGGTGTTTTCGAAGTGTCCGCCGTCCGAGAGATACCAGTGGCGGCGCGCGGGACCGTGGAAGCGCGCGAAGAACTCGGTGAGCAAGCACGACTGCACGGGCAGCATCCAGCTGACGATGCGGCTGCCGAGCTCGAGGAAATTGGGTTTCTCCGCTTTGGTGTGATGGCCGGGCGCGATGCCGCTATCCCACCAGTAGCCGAGGCGGACATTGGCGAGGCCGAGGAGGAGGCTCAGACCGACGGAAGTATTGGAGCCGGTGCCCGTGGTGAAGGCGGCGCCTGAGATCGCGATCCAGCGACCGAGCGCGAGGGCCTCGATGCGTTGCGGCGCAGGCTGGGGCGCGGCGTCCACGTTGGTCTCCGTGACAGAGTGGAGCCCGGCGGCGCTGGTCTCACGGTGATCGCAGAGTGCGTGGAAGGTCGCATCGCCGTTGGGCTGGACGACGGGGACGATGGTGCGACGTCGCCATTCCCAGAGCGCATGCAACGGCGAGCGCCCGGACCGGCCCGGTGCGTCGGGCGACCAGAGCGCATGCGAGTCGATGCCGACGCAGAGGCCAGAAGGGCCGAGCGCCATGGCGAGACCTTTGCGATCGCGTCGCTCGACCTGGGTTTTGCCGGAGAGCGTTTCGTTTATCGTGACGTTGATGAGGTGGAGCGGGCCGCCCTGGGCGTGCGGCGTGTAGTCGTCGAGCGCGAGGTCGTCGCCCGGGATGAGCTCGGTCATGTTGTAGTTGGCGTGGCGCTGGCGCTCGGGATTGGTGGCGCCGAGATAGGCGCGAGCGATGCGGGCGGTGTAGAGCTGCTGCAGCGACGAGAGATTCACGAAGCCGAAGCTGCGGCTCGCGATCCACGAGGCACCGAAACACACCGCGATCGCCACCATGAGCTGCCAGGTGCCAAACATCGGGCGAAACTCGAAGCCATCCCAGACGGAGCCCCACTCCCACGCGAAGCCGAATGCGATCACGGATAGCCCCAAGACAACCAGGAAAGTCCACGCGAGCGCGAGGCCGAGCGCGACCGTGCTGAGCGGAAGGCGCACGCGACGCGGGCCGAGGAAGCGCTCGAGATTGAGCGCGATGCGCGTGCCAAAACCGAAGAGCAGCGTGCCTCCGCCCGTGAGCGAGGTCCACAGCGCCGGAAACTCAAAGCCGTGGAGCGACCAGTTGAGATAGACGGTCTGTCCGACCGAGTCGATGAGCGCGAGAACCGTGCAAAGGAGCGCGCCCACGAAGCCCAGCATGAAGAAGCGAGAGAGACCATTCTGGGCATGGACGGCAAATTCACGGTCATCGAGGGAGCGGAACCGCGCGCATACCAGCCCGAGCAGGCGGCGAGTGAGCCCCATGGCGAGCATGGACTGCGTGAGCCAGTAGAGGGAGCCGGTGGGGAGCATCAGGAGCCCGATCGGAAGGAGCGGCAGCACGATCCACGGGCTGATCCAGAGCCCGGCGACGGCATGATTCCAAAAGAACTCCTCCAGTGGCGGCCAGAACTCGCGGGAAAAGGTGGCGGTGTTCAGATCGGCGCGCACGAGCACAGCGAGGCCGAGCACGACAAAGGTGAACGTGAGCAGTACGAGCTGGAGGGTGATCCAGTTGCGCAGCGCGACGGCGGCGGTGAACCAGTTGTCGCCAGAGCCATTGGGCGAAAGAAAGCGGCCGTTGTCGCGGAGCCAGTTGACCGACCAGGAGTGATTATCGGCGAGCTCGCGCTCGACCGACTCCGGCGAGGCGCCCGGGCGGGAAAAGGCGGCGCCGAGAAAGCTCCCGAAGTAGCCCCCGCCCGAGACGGTGGAAAGCAGGTCGATGTGGCGGATCTTTTGCCGGCGGGCCAAGGCCTGAAAGAGCCCGAGGCAAAACGTAGCGCTGCGGATACCGCCGCCGGAGAGCGCGAAGCCGACCACGGGTTTCTCCGGGTCGAGCTGGGCGGCGCGGCGCCGCCGGGTGATGGCGGCGGTTTCCTCGTTGGCGAGGGTGGGCGGGTAGGCGCGGTCGCGCAGAGGTGAAGACATGGAGCGGCGTCGAAACGTGGACGCTCCATCATGGACTTAAGGCGA
>JAZKEV010000589.1:0-6768 GCA_040386765.1 Verrucomicrobiota bacterium
CTCGCCAAACTCCGAGGCAAAGGGCCGCGCCGCGAGCTTCTCCACCAGCTGGTCGCGCTGCGCCCGATACTCGATGAGATCGGCGATCGAGATCATCTTCAGCCCAAACTTCTGCTTGAACTCCACGAGCTGCGGCAGCCGTTGCACCGTGCCATCGTCGTTCACCAGTTCGCAGAGCACGCCCATCGGCGAGAGACCCGCCAGCGTGGCGAGATCGACCGCCGCCTCGGTGTGGCCCGCGCGCTCTAGTACGCCGCCCGGCCGTGCCCGCAGGGGAAATACGTGGCCCGGTTGCACCAGTTCCTCCGGGCTTGTGCCCGGATCGGCCAGCAGCCGGATGGTGCGGGTGCGGTCGTAGGCGCTGATGCCCGTGGTGATGCCCTCGGCGGCATCGACGCTCACGGTGAAATCCGTGCGATGCGATTCGCGGTTGCGCGCCACCATCGGCCCGAGGCCAAGCCTCCGCAATTGATGCTCCACCGTCGGCACGCACACGATGCCGCTGCCGTAGCGGATCATCATGTTGATCGTCTCCGGCGTCACCTTCGAGGCCGCCATGATGAGGTCGCCCTCGTTCTCGCGGTTCTCGTCATCGGTCACGATGATGAGCTTGCCCGCGGCGATATCCGCGATGGCGGATTCGACGGAATCGAATGGCGGTTGGACGGAGGCAGTCATGGCGAAAAACGGACGGTGAACGTCTCGCCCATGGCCCGAAGTGTCAACAGGTAGGGCGGCCTATCCTGCGAAGAGAAAGCAAGGGACGCGCCCCTCCGCTCCCCTGCTACTGCCGAAAATCGACCGAGTAGCTCTCGTTGACGGGCTGCTGCCCATCCGCGGCATCCTTGATGAGCGTGATGAACAGCTTGAAGTTGTAAGGGGGACGGATGTTTTTGGGCGCGGTTAGCGAGGTGCCCCCATCGGAGTTCAACACCACCCGCTCTTCGCCGATCTTGTTTTTCGGGTCCCAGCGCAGCGCGGCGCGGTCCACATCGGCGGCGATGGGCTTCTTTTTGTCGTCATAGAACGTGAGCTTGAAAACGGTCCCCACGATCTGGATGCCCATGAAGCCCTTCGCGCCGCGGCTGATCTCGATGCCCTCGATCTTGCCCATGGCCGCTTCTTTCTTCGCGCTCACTTTGATCGGAGTCTTCGGCACAGGTGTTGGCTGCGCCACTGCCGTGGTGGCCTTGGCGGGCGGGACAGAGGTCGCGGTGACCGGTGCGGGTGCCGTCGTGCCCGGCTTGTCGGGCGGCAGCACGATGCGCGGCAGCACCTTCTTGTTGGCCGGGGGTGTCGGCTCGGCGGTCTGCGCCCCGGCAGCGAGCGCGCAAGCGAACGACAGCACAAGAAGGGCGGGGATTTTCATGTCCGTAAAACTATGCCCGCGCTTCGCCGGAGCAAGCGCATGCACCGGCATGGAATTCGTTTCGTTACGTTTTGACCTTCAGGCCTTGGCCCCGAAAGCTCGGCGTTCCGCGACGAACCCATGGCAAACCTCGAACATCTTTTCGCGAACAACAAGAACTGGGCCGACAACATCCGGAAGCGTGATCCGGAGTTCTTCATGAAGCTATCGCGCCAGCAGGCGCCCTCGTACCTCTGGATCGGCTGCGCGGATAGTCGCGTGCCCGCCAACGAGATCGTCGACCTCCTCCCCGGTGAGCTCTTCGTGCACCGCAACGTGGCTAACGTCGTGGTGCACACCGACCTGAATTGCCTCTCCGTGATGCAGTTCGCCGTGGATGTCCTGAAGGTCAGCCACATTATGGTCGTCGGCCACTACGGGTGCAGCGGCGTAAATGCCGCGCTCCGCGGCGAGCGCCTCGGCCTCGCCGATAATTGGCTGCAGCACGTGCGCGACGTCGGGCAGAAGCACGAGCGAAAGCTGCAATGCGTCTCCGGCCAGGCCGCGCGCTGCGACCGCCTCTGCGAGCTCAACGTCATCGAGCAGGTCGAGAACGTCACCCGCACCACCATCGTGCGCGACGCCTGGACCCGCGGTCAGCAGCTCGCGGTGCACGGCTGGGTCTACGGCATCAAAGACGGCCTGCTCCGCGACCTGAAATGCACCGCGACCTCACCCGAGACCGCGAAGACCGCGTACGACGAAGCGCTGGCAGGCCTGTGAGTAGGACGGCTTTGAAGTAGGGCAGGGCTCTGACCCGCCCTCTCGCATTCACGTACCTCGCGGAAGCTCCACTCCCCCCCTCTCGCCTTCAACCAAGACCGCACCCGCTGTGCCTCAGGCAGCGCTTAGCTTCGCTTATCCGATTCAGCGGTCATTAGCGTCTGTTAGCGGTTCAAGGTTTTCGTGTTTTTCGTGGTCCTTTTTAAAAGCTCTTTGGTGCTCCGCCGCGCTAGGCCATCCGTATTATCTGTGGCCCCACCCAAGCCATTTTTGAAACAGGAGACGAACCGAGGAAACCCCGAGGACAATCCCATCGTTGGTGTTCTCTCGGTTCGTCCTCGGTTCGTCTCCTGTTCAAAACGGTTTGCTGCCTTGGCCGAGCGAGCCCACCTCCCGTTTTACTCGAAAATGCGTAAGCGCGGATCGAAAACCCTCCCTACTTTCGCTCCGCGCTAGCTCTAAGCTGCGCTTTCAAGTCTTTCCACCGCGCGAGCCGGTCGGCGATCTTCGCCTCCCAGCCTGCCGTCTTCGGCGTGTAGATCGTAAGCGGTTTCTCGAGGTAATCCTGCCCGGTGATGTTCTCGGGGAAATCGTGCGAGTAGTCGTAGCCCTTCCCCTGCCCGATCCGCTTGTTGGCCTGGCCGGTCTTGCTGCGCAGCGCGGAGGGAATCGTCTGCACCGGGTGCTCCTTGATCGCGCGGTGCGCTTCGCCAAGCGCCACGGTGGCGGAATTACTCTTCGGCGCGGTCGCGATGTAGAGCGTCGCATGCGCGAGCGTGAGCTCGGCCTCGGGCAGGCCGATGAAGTCCACGGCATGATGCGCCGCGACCGTGAGCGGTAGCGCCTGCGGATCGGCGAGCCCCACATCCTCACTGGCAAGGATCACGAGCCGCCGCGCAATGAAGCGCGGGTCTTCGCCACCCTCGAGCATCTTCGCCAGCCAGTACATCGCCGCATCGGGATCGCTGCCCCGGCAGCTCTTGATGAAGGCGGAAATGGTATCGTAGTGCTCGTCCTCGTCGGCGTCGTAGCGGATGCGTCGCTCGCGCGCAAATACCTCCAACTCCGCTTCACCAATCGTGCCGCCCTCGGGCAGGCCGAGCGCGAGCACCTCAAGCGAGTTGAGCGCGCGCCGCAGATCGCCGTCGCACAGCACCGCGAGATCACCGAGAATCTTGTCGCTGGCTGTTATCTTCCGCACCCCAAGCCCCCGTTCCGCATCCACCAGCGCGCCCTTCAACACCCCCGCGATCGTCTCCGTCGAGTGCGGCTCGAGCCGGAAGAGATGGCTGCGCGAGAGCAGCGGGGGGTTCACGTAGAACCCGGGATTGTGCGTGGTCGCACCGATGAGCCGGATATTGCCCTCCTCGACATCGGGCAGCAGCAGGTCCTGCTGCGACTTGTTGAAGCGGTGCAGCTCGTCGATGAAGAGGATCGTCTGCGCCTCCGGCCGGCGCCGTGCGGTGGCGAGGATCTCGCGCAGTTCCGCGACGTTCGACATCACAGCGTTGATCCGCACGAAGCGGCTCTTCGTCTCATGCGCGATCGCCTCCGCGATGCTGGTCTTGCCGCAGCCCGGCGGCCCGTAGAAAATCAGCGAGCCGAAACGATTCTGCGCCACGAGCCGCGGCAGGAGGCTGCCGGCCTTCAGGATATGCTCCTGCCCCACCACCTCGCTGATCATGCGCGGCCTCATCCGTGCCGCGAGCGGCTGGTGCGCGGACTTGACGACTCCCGGCGCGGCCGGCGGCAGCGGGTCGGCATCCTCGCCAAAAAGATCGGGTTGGTCGGACGAAGGCATGAAAGAATCACGAATGAACACGAATACCTCGGAATGAAAAGACCCCAAAAATTCGGATTCAGTCGCGCGCCTTCATCCGTCATCGTTACTCCATGACCAGCCGTAGCCTTGGACACCGCGCGCCGCTGTTGTGGCTCGTGCTGCCCTTCATCGGCGGCTTGTCGACCGGCAAAGTGTTCACCCTCCCACCGGTCGGCTGGCTGCTGGGTGCAGCTGCAGTGGCCGCCGCCCTCGGCCTCGTCGCTGGCTGGCGTGGCTGGCGCGCGTGGGCGCCGGCAATCGTGATCGCGATGGCTCTCGCGGGCGCGGCGAGCTACGCGCTGCACCGCGTGCGGCTGCCGGCTTGGGACGCCCTGCCCCCGCGCGAGGCGCGGCTCTCGCTGAAGGTCGAGCGGGTCTTCGCCAGCAGCGACGACCGCCGCGCCTCCGGCCTCGCGACCGTGATCCGCGCCGGGGACCATTTGCGCGAGCTCGCGGGACAGCGGCTCTACTTCTCCCTCACCCTGCGCAAAGGCGAGGCCCCGCCGATCCGCAGCGCGACGCTGTCCACGGTGGGCGTCCTCGTAACGCTGCCGCGCAATCCTCCCGCCGATACGTTCGACGGCTACCTCGCGGGAGCCGGCATGAACTTCAAACTCACCCGTGGCCGCGTAATCGCCGAAGAGCAGCCCGCCAATGCCTACTACCAATTCTGCGCGCGAGCGGCGGCCCGGCTGAACGAGATCCTCGGCCTCGGCATCGCGGAGAAACGCCCCGCGCTCGCCGGTCTCTTGCGCGCAATGATGCTCGGCCAGACCCACGAGCTGAGCACCGAGCAGCACCTGCTCTTCATGCAGAGCGGCACGATGCACCTCTTTGCGATCAGCGGGCTCAATATCGGTGTGATCGCGGCGGCGCTTCAAGCGCTGCTCCTTCTGCTGCGCCTTCCGGGTTGGCCGCGCTTCATCATCGGCGCGGCGCTGCTCTGGCTCTTCGTCGATATCACGGGCGCTTCCCCCTCGGCGGTGCGGGCCTTTGTGATGGCGGTTTTCCTGCAGGCGGCGTTTGTCCTCCGGCAACCGGGCAATGCCCTCGCCGCGCTGGTGGCGTCAGCCTTCGTGATTCTCCTGGTTTCGCCGCTGCAGGTTTTCAGTGCGAGCTTCCTGATGAGCTACGGCATCGTGACCGCGCTGCTCATCCTCGGCCTGCCGCTCAGCGATGCCTGGCTCGAGCGCTGGACGCCGTGGGCCGCTCTCCCGAAACCGACGTGGCACTGGTGGCACCACGCGAGCGAGTGGGTCTGGCGTACGCTCGCAACCGCCCTCGCCATCGGCGTCGCGACGACGCTCGTGAGCCTGATCACGGGCGTGCAATTCTTCCAACTGCTCACCCCGGGCGCGCTCGCCGCCAATCTCATCCTGATCCCTGCGGCGATGGCGGCGACGCTCGGCGGGTTTGCCTCGCTGCTGTGCGGACTCGTCGGGTTCAGCGCCGGCGCGGTGCTCTGCAATCACGCGGCCGCCCTCGTGCTCTGGGGTATCGAAGGGCTGGTGCGCGCGAGCGTGCAGGTGCCGGGGGTGTTTGTGGCGGCAAAATTTTCCTCGGCCTGGATCGGGACCGCGGTGCTCATCGCCCTGGTCGCTCTTCTGCTGGCGGGCTACGCCGCGCGCTGGCAGGGCCGATACTGGTGGTGGCCGCCCTTTGCGATCGTGGCGCTCACGCTGATTTTTGGCGTGAACTATGGGGCGAGCTGAGTTCCCTTGTGGTATGAAAAGCTCGTACGAACTCGCGATGGAGCGTCTGGCCAAGTCGGACCCGAACGCCAACAAACCGCTCACGCCCGAAAAGAAATCCCGCCTCGCCGAAATCGACCGCGTCTACAAAGGGAAACTCGCCGAGCGCGAAATCTTCCTGAAGAAGCAGCTCGACGAAGCCTACGTCGCCCAGAAAGCCGACGACGTGGAGAAAATCCAGAAGCAGCTCGTGAGCGAGCGCGCGCGCCTCGAGGAAGATCGCGAAGAGGAAAAGGAGCGGGTGCGGAAGGCGAAGTAAGGCGGCGCAGCTGGACTTTACGGATTCCACCAGCGACGGGATTTGAAACACGGAGCCCACCAAGCGAGCGCGGAGGTCACCGCGTCGCGACCCGGATGCCCCACTCTCTGTGGCCTCCGTGCCTCCTCCGTGTGCTCTGTGTCGCTCAGACGAACTCGAAATCCGCCACGATCGCGTGGTGGTCGCTGGCAGGGGTGGGGTGCACCTTGTGCGCGAGGCACTTCAGCATCGGGTTGTGGAAGATGTGGTCGAGCACGTAAGGGCGGCGCCGCCAGGTGGCCTCCTGGGTCTGCACCGTCCGGTAGCCGATGTCGGCAAACTGGTGCACGAGCGACTCGTGCTTGCTCACATTGAAATCGCCGCCGAGCAGCGTCGGGCCGGGCGAGGCTGCGAGTTGTTCGGCGACAAGCGTGCGCTGGAAAGGATTGGTCGTGCTGCTCGAACCGAGCATGAAGAACGCGAGGAGGTGCGTGTTAAAAAGCTGCACGTCGCGCCCGTTGATGAAGGTCTTCGCGCCGATCAGCAGGCGGTCGGTGGGCGTCTTCTTCTCGCCGAAGAAGTCGAACTGGATCGGCGGCGACGGGAGGTCTAGCCGCATGGGCGAGCGGAGCGGCGTGCGGGAAAAGATCGCGAGGCCGATGCCGAAGGGCAGCTCGCGCGGATCGGAGCGCGGGTAGCTGAACCAGCTGTCGTAGCCAGTGAGCGCGGCCTTGAGCTTGGTGTAGTTGGGCGGCGGCTGAAACTGCACCCCACCCGGCAGCGCCTGCTCGACAAAGCCAAGTCCATGGGCTTCGATACTTCCAGG
>JAZKEV010000590.1:0-2396 GCA_040386765.1 Verrucomicrobiota bacterium
GGCCCTGGGAGAGGTAATAGCGGATCTTGTCGAAATTGATGTTCTCGAGATCCTTCGTCGCCCAGTGGGTGGGCATCGGCTTCGAGTAAAAGGTCTTCAGCGCGTTCTGGCGGAATTCGCGCAGCCACGGCTGCTCCTTCTTCACGCCGCTGATGTAGTCGACGACCTTGTCCGAGAGGCCGGTGCCGGCATCGAAGGCGTAGTTGACGTTGTAGCTGAAGTCGCCGCGCGACTGGTCGATGCCCGAAACGGGATTGTCGACGGTCTGCTCGGTGTCGGGCGCGGAAATGGTTTCGGTCTCGGTCGGTGGTTTCATAGCGATCCCTGGTTGGTGTTGCGGCGCTCGCTCAGACGGTCGCAGCGGCGAGCTCTTTCTTGACCCAGTCGTAGCCCTTGGCCTCGAGTTCGAGGGCGAGGTCCTTGTCGCCGCTCTTCACGATGCGGCCGTCGTACATGACGTGCACGAAGTCGGGCACGATGTAGTTCAGCAGGCGCTGATAATGCGTGATCATCAGTACGCCGAGATTGGAGCCGCGGAGGGTGTTGACGCCTTCGGAGACGATGCGGAGCGCGTCGATATCGAGGCCGGAGTCGGTCTCATCCATGAGGGCAAACTTGGGCTCGAGCATCGCCATCTGGAGAATCTCGCAGCGCTTCTTTTCGCCGCCGGAGAAGCCGTCGTTCACCGCGCGGGAGGTGAATTTCCGGTCGATCTTGAGCATGTCCATCTTGGCGTAGAGCCGCTTGTAATAACCGGTGGCATCGATCTCCTCGCCCTCGGCCATGCGGGCCTGCACGGCGGCGCGGAGGAAATTGGCGATGGAGACGCCGGGGATCTCGCTCGGGTATTGAAACGCGAGGAAGATGCCGGCGCGGGCGCGCTCATCGGCTTCCTTGGCGAGGATCGACTCGCCGTCGAGGAGCACGTCCCCGCCCGTGATCGTGTACTCGGGCTGGCCGGCAATAGCCTTGGCGAGGGTCGATTTACCGGTGCCGTTGGGCCCCATGATGGCATGGACTTCGCCACTGTTGATCGTGAGCGAGAGGCCTTTGACAATGGCCTTTTCACCGATGGAAACGTGGAGGTCTTGGATGACGAGGGAGGACATGTGCTAGGTGCTAAAAGTAGAGAGTAGCGAGTCGCGGGCAGAGAGTAGGATGTGGCTAGCGAGCGGGATGCTCGCTACTCACTACTCGCTGCTCGCTACTGCGAAGGGCTTTGCCACGGAAGATGATCTCCACGGACTTGGAATCGTAACCGCACGGGAGGACGGCTCGCACGCTGTCGATCAGCTCGGGCGGAAGGTCGATATCGTAGGTTTTGCCGGTCTGCTCATCGTGGAAATGGGCGTGGGGACGGAGATTGGGACAATAACGCGTGGGGCCGCGCTCGAAGTTCACCGCGCGCACGAGGTCGCACTGGACGAGGGTTTCGAGACAGTTGTAGACGGTTGCGAGCGAGATGGTGGGCAGCTCGGACTTTACGCGGGCAAAGACTTCGTCGGCCGTGGGGTGATCGCGCTTTTTCAGGAGCACGTCGTAAACGACCTCGCGCTGAGGGGTCGAGCGGAGGCCGCTGTCGGCGAGCCGCTGCGTGAGCGCGTCTGAGTTTTCGGTGGCGGACATGAGTTTTGAGGAAAGGAAGAACAGATTGGAATGATTCTAAGGTGCAAGCGAGAATTAGAATAATTCTAAAGAGAGTATGCGACGGGGCACCGAGGGAAGAGCCTATGGATGATAGCGAGATGGGAAACGACGTCGGACGGTCAGGCGCAGGCCTCACTTACCGTTGCGGCTTTCGCATTTTTTCCCGCGCAACCCCACCTTATCCCGAATTATCCCGGAAATAGAGGGAGCTGTACCGCCAAACGCTCACCGCGAACTCCCCACATTTCCTTCATCAGTTATCATTCATCCCTTTCTTTTAAATCCCGCATTCCCACGTCAGACATCCCTTCAACTGAACCTTACCATACTTGGGATGGTCTCTTTTGTCAGCCCTGTGTTTGGCGCGCCGCTCCGTCCATTCCTTCTATTCCGTCCATTCCGCTTATTTGGAAAATTTCTGCTCAGGCGGCCATGGCTCCTGCCTTCCGACAATGCGCGCTACGCCTTAACGGGCAGCTTCCGGTGCCAGCACCAATGCCACGGCTCGTACCCGATGCCATGGGGGTTGTCGCGCGGGTAAGACATCACAAAACCGAATTCCGGGGTGCGGCGCTCCAGCCAGGCAAAGGCGGTGGTCCGCGCAAAATCCTCATCGAGCTCGATGTGCTCGGGCGAACCAATGTCGATGGCGCGGCCGGTGTGATGCTCGCTGAAGCCGGGCGCGGCGACATAACGGAGGATCTCCTCTAGGGACTGGCCGGCGACGAGCTTGGCGCGAATGATCTCTG
>JAZKEV010000590.1:2446-12546 GCA_040386765.1 Verrucomicrobiota bacterium
CGCGGCGGCGTCGCGCATCTGGTACCAAGCCGCGGCGGCGGCGGTGACGAGGCGGATGGGTCGGCCCTCGTCGTTGAGGCCGACCTCAACCAGATCGGCCTCCTGCGCGTCGTAGTGCGGCTCGAGTCGGCGGTCGACCGCGTAGCTCGACGGGATGCTCAGGGCGCGATGCAGCGCAGCGAGCCGAAACGATTCGGCGATAATCGTGCGGAATCCCGGCGGCGAGTCGCTCACGCCCCGTGCTCTGCCAGCCAGCGTTCCGCCTCGATGGCCGCGGCGCAACCCATGCCCGCAGCCGTGATCGCCTGGCGATAAACATGATCGGCGCAATCGCCTGCCACGTACACGCCGGGGACCTTGGTCTGAATCTGCGAGCCGTTGAGTGGCTTGAAGTAGCCGCCCTCGTCGACATCGAGCGCGGGCGTGAACGCCTGTGTGTTGGGCGTGTGGCCGATGGCGACGAAGATGCCCTTCACGGGCAGGACCGTTTCCGCGTTGGTCTTCACATTGCGCACGCGCAGGCCGCTGACGGCGGCTTGCTCCACGCCTTCGACGGCAACCGGCACGCTGTCCCAGACGCACTGGATCTTTTCGTGCGAGGTGGCGCGGTCGGCCATGATCTTCGAAGCGCGCAGCGAGTCGCGGCGATGCACGAGGTAAACCTTGCTCGCGAAGCGGGTGAGGAAGAGCGCCTCTTCGGCCGCGCTGTCGCCGCCGCCGATCACGGCGACCTCCATCTTGCGGTAGAAGGCGCCGTCACACGTCGCGCAGGTGGTTACGCCTTTGCCGCCGTAGAGTTCCTTTTCCCCGGGGATGCCGGTCATGCGCGGCGAGGCGCCGGTCGCGATAATGACGCTCTTGGCGAGGATGGTTCGGTCCGCAGTGATGAGCTTGCGCGGCATCGACGTGAAGTCGACCGAGGTGATCATCGCCTGCTCGAAACGCGTGCCGAAGCGCGTGGCCTGCTCGCGCAGGTTCTGCATCAGCTGGAAGCCATCGATGCCGTGCGGGAATCCGGGAAAGTTCTCCACCTCGCTGGTCGTCGTGAGCTGCCCGCCGGGCAGGGAGCCTTCCAGCACGAGCGGGCTCAGATTGGCCCGGCCGGTGTAGATGGCGGCGGTGAGTCCGGCGCAGCCGGTGCCGATGATGACGACGTTTTCGACAGAGGGTGTGGACATGTGAAGCGTGAAGCGAAACACAGAGCCGCAGACCTCCCAGACTGCAACTCTGGAGATGTAACCGGACGGAAAGATAAGGATATAGCGGAGTTCCCAAAGCAGCAGTCCGGGCGGCCGTCGAGCGGCGCGCTTGGGTCGGTGATTCCCCTATGGGGTTCTTGGGGAAACCAATGCTGAAATGGTAGCAACACGCTCGATTACAACTAGACGCGACAGTGCGGTAGTATTGACCGATGCCCTCGCTCGACATTCCTGCTGCACCCATGCCCTCCAACACAAAGCCCACTCCGGCCACGAATGGAAAAGGCCCCGAGACCCGGTCGCCGGTTACCGCTACCGTGCCGCGGCCCCGCACTTACAAGACGCCCGTGCTCTGGAAGGGTCAGCATTTTCCGTTGGGCGCGAACTGGACCGGCGACGGCGTGAACTTCGCGCTGTTCTCCGAAAACGCGACGGGTGTTGAGCTCTGTCTTTTCGACAAGCTTGGCGAGCCGGAGGCCGTGCGTGTGGCGCTGACCGAGAAGGCCGGGCATGTCTGGCACGGCTTCCTGCCGGAGCTGAAGCCGGGGCAGCTCTACGGTTATCGCGTGCACGGGCCCTACGACCCGAACCGCGGACACCGCTTCAACGCCAACAAGGTCCTGCTCGATCCCTACGCCAAGGCCATCGCGGGCAAGGTCGATTGGTCGGAGGGGATGTTTGGCTACACCATCGGCCACGCGGAGGAAGATCTTTCGTTCGACGATCGTGACAACGCCCCGAACGTGCCGAAGTCCGTGGTGGTCGACTCCTCCTTCGTTTGGGGTGAAGACCGTCCGCCGAATCGCCGGCTGGATGAGACCGTGATCTACGAAGTGCACGTCAAAGGTTTTTCGAAGCTTTGGGAGGCTGTGCCGAAAGATCTGCGCGGGACCTATGCCGGCCTCGCGAGCCCGCAGTCGATCGAGTATTTCAAGAAGCTCGGCGTCACCGCGATCGAGCTGCTGCCGGTGCATCACTACATCACGCCAAAGCACCTGCTCGACAAAGGCCTCATCGACTACTGGGGGTATAACACGATGGGCTTCTTCGCACCCGAAGCGGCCTACAGCAGCGTCGGCGACAAGGGCGGGCAGGTCGACGAATTCAAAGGCATGGTCAAGGCGCTGCACGCCGCCGGTCTCGAGGTCATCCTCGATGTCGTCTACAATCACACGGCCGAGGGCAATCAACGCGGGCCGACGTTAAGCTTCCGCGGCATCGACAACGCGAGTTACTACCGTGTCGTCGGCGACAATCCGCGCTACTACATGGATTTCACCGGCACGGGCAACACGCTCAACGTGCCGCATCCCTATGTGCTTCAGCTCCTGATGGACAGCCTGCGCTATTGGGTGACGGAGATGCACGTCGATGGTTTCCGCTTCGACCTCGCACCCGCACTCGCGCGCGAACTGCACGCCGTGAGCCGGCTGTCGTCGTTCTTCGACGTCATCCATCAGGACCCGATCATCTCGCGCGTAAAACTCATCGCGGAGCCGTGGGATGTGGGTGACGGCGGTTATCATGTCGGCAACTTCCCCGTGCTCTGGGCCGAGTGGAATGGCAAATATCGCGACACCGTGCGCAGCTATTGGAAGGGCGACGGCGGCAAGATGGGCGACCTCGCCTATCGTCTCTGCGGCAGCTCCGATCTCTATCATTGGAACGGCAAGACGCCGACCGCCTCGATCAACTTCGTGACGGCCCACGACGGTTTCTCGCTGCGCGATCTCATGTCGTTTAACGACAAGCACAATGACGCGAACGGCGAAGGAAACCAGGATGGCGACAACAACAACCACTCTTGGAATTGCGGCCACGAGGGACTCGACGCACCCGATGATGTGAAGGCACTGCGTCGGCGGATGATGCGGAATTTCCTCGCGACGCTCTTCCTCTCACAAGGCGTGCCGATGATGCGCGGCGGCGATGAATACGGCGCGACGCAGCGCGGCAACAACAACGCCTACTGTCAGGACAACGAGATCAGCTGGCTCGACTGGAAGCGCGACGAGGCGCAACTACGCCAGCAGGAGTTCACCTCGAAGCTGATCCGCTTCCGGCTCGAACATCCGATCTTCCACCAGCCGCATTTCTTCAAGGGTCACGATTTGCGCGGCATCGGCATGAAGGATCTCACGTGGATCAATGCCGACGGCAGCGAGATGACCGACGAGGCTTGGTCGACCGGCTACGCCAAGGTCATCGGCCTGATGCTCTGCGGCGACGCGATGAACCTCTACGGATTCCGCGGCGAGCCGATCAAGGACGGGACGTTCCTCATGTTCTTCAACGCGCATCACGAGGACATCGATGTGACGATGCCCAGCAATGCCAAGGTGCGCTGGCGCGTGCGGATCGATACCGCGGACGAGAACGGCTTCGTGGAAAACGGGGCGGTGCTGGAAGGCGGTGCGACGCACAAGATGCTCGCGCGGTCCTTTGCGCTCTTCGAGCAGCAGGGCGGTACAAGCGAAGAGGCGCGCGATGTACGCGGCCGGCGCTTCGGCGCAGGCGAAATCCGCCCGCCGATCGATGTGCAGCTGACGAAGGCGAAAGCCACAGGCGTGGTGGTTTCTCAGGCGCCGGCACAGAAGGATAGTAAGGAGAAGCTGTAAGAGGCCGGGGCGCGATGGCTACGGAGCTCGAAGCTCTGAGTAGGGCGGGTTTCTAACCCGCCCTCTCGCAGCTTCGAGGGCGGCGGAAGCTCCGCTCGCCCCCACGCCGACTCGTCTTCGCCGGACCCATCGCTGGCGCTTCGACACTTTCCCTATCCAGGGGCGGGCTCGACTCTCGCCCTATTTTATGTAGCGGCGGATTCCCATTTTGTAGCCCTGCGCGTGAGCGCAGGGACGGATCCCCTATCACGCCCGACGCACTTTCCGACGCCCCTCCAAGTGGCGCTGAGGGAGCTCTTGCTTGCCGCAAAACCGGATGATTTAACCGCGGATAACGCCGACGAGACGGATGGTGTTCCGTATGCCGGTATTTATCCGCGCCATCGGCGTAATCCCCGGTCAATTTTCTGTTTCCGATCCAGGGCGAGTTTTACGCTGCCCGACAACGCGCCTTACCTTACGAACAGCGCGAATAGATCTTTTGCAGCATCGTGGCCGAGGGCGATTGCGCGGGGGCGGCGGTGCCGGCGGGGCGCGTCGAGGCGAGGCTGCAGCGGAGGAGGAGTTGCTCGTTCTCTTTGTCGAGCTGGATGATCTGGAGAATGCGGGCGCGCGTCTTCTCTAGCTGGTCGCGCATCTCGGGCGTGCGGGCGGAGGCGGCGGGCACGGCGCGGAGCGCGGCGAG
The DNA here is from genome assembly GCA_040386765.1 of Verrucomicrobiota bacterium. Classification (GTDB taxonomy): domain Bacteria; phylum Verrucomicrobiota; class Verrucomicrobiia; order Opitutales; family Opitutaceae; genus ER46. The sequence continues at coordinate 6,949 of JAZKEV010000590.1, forward strand.
CGTGGTATCGAGCTGGGCGAGAAGCTTGCGCTTGCGCTCGAGCATCGGGGCATCGGGCGCGCGCTGCTGCTGGCGCAGGAAGCGATTTTCATCCAGCACACACTGGTGAATCTCGTCGCAGAGGCGGTGGTGCTCCTGAAGGGTTTCGAGTTGGTTCATGGTGTGGCGGCGGTCTTCGCAGCGGCGGCGGGAGGCGGCGTGATGGCCGCCTGCTTTCCCGTGGTGCTGCCGAAGAACGTATCCAGTTGCTGCCCGGTTTTCTCGCGCCACTCAAGATGTTCGATGCGCCATTTCGACATGGTCGCCAGCTCCGTGTAGTCGGCCTGGGGCGTCGGGCCGAGGTCTTCCACGATCTTCTGGTAAATTTTCCGGGCCTGATCGAGTGCGCCGAGGCGCTCGTGACAAAGCGCCAGCTGGTACGAGATCGGCAGGCGCCACACTTGCTCGGGGGAAAGCTCCAGCAGCCCGGCGTAGATCGCGCGGGCGTTCATGGTGTCACCGGTCTCGAAGAAGTCGTTGGCGAGTTGGTTGCCCGTCCGGCGCTGCCAGTAGGCCCAGCGCTTGGGATCGGATTCGATGCGCGATTTCTCGGTGCGCAGCAGGTCGAGCGTCGCGGCAAAGGCTTCCTGCGGCCGGTTCATCTCGCGCAGCGTGATGGCGAGCAGGTAGCGGGCCTCGGGGATGTTTTCATCGGCGGGCCACTGCTCGATATAGGCGCGGAGCGTGGAGACGGCGCCTTCGAGATCGCCCTGAAGGCGCACCGAGTAGCCGGCCTTGAAGTGCGCACGGGCGCGATCGGCGGGCGCGAGATCGAGCAGGCGGAGGCGGGTGTAGAACTTGTTCGCGTCGGCGTACTCCCCGGCTTGGAAGTACGTCTCGGCGATCTCGAACTGCGCCGTTTTCGCGAGCACCTGATAGCGATCCAGACCCTCTCCGGGCAGCTTCAGCGTGGAGTTGATGACATTGTAGAAGCGGGCGAGCGCGGACTTGTGGACGCCGAGGCCGCGTAGCGTGCGGCCCAAGTCGAGCAGCGCGTCGGGCGTGCGATCGTCGCCGGGATAGTCCTTGAGAAACCGCTCGTAGATCGCGACAGCCTTGGTGAGCGCGCCCTGGCGGCGATGCATGTGAGCGAGGCCGAGGAGCGCGCTCTTGAGCTCCAAGTCGCCTACCTTCTGCGCATTGAGCACCTGACGGTAGGCGATCTCGGCGGCTTCATAATCGCCGCGCTCGGTCAGACTCACGCCGAGATTGAGCAAACCTTGGATCTCGTCACGCGCGCGCTTCGGAGCGGCAGGTGTCGAGGCCGGCGCGGCGGGCGCTGGCGCTTCAACCGCAGCCGCGGCCGGAGTGCTGGACTCAGGCGCGGGCGTGGCCGCATGAGACTCCGGCGCGGGATGCTCCGTGGCCGCTGCCTCCGGCTTGGTGGCGGGTAGCGTGGGATGCGCGGGAGCATCCTCGGCGCGGGCGCGCGCTGCCGCGAGCAACGCGAGCACAAGACAACCTTGGGCGAGCGCGAGGCGCGACGGCAGACGGCGGCGACGGATCATTTGGGAGTTTGCGTGTAGGTGGCGGAACTGGGCGGCAGCGGGGCGGGAGCCGGGGCCGTGGCAGCTGAAGCGGGTAGCAACAGCGTAACGTCGGAAGGCTGCCGGGCTGAGCCGGGAATCTGGAAGTAAGGCAGGAAGTCTTCGGGTCGGATAGTGGGCCGCGCGTTATCCGGGAGGATGGACGGCGGCGTTTTGCTCGGGGCGGCCGGGCCCGGCGTACCGACGGGCTTGGCCGCCGGCGCGGAAGCGTCGTCCACCGGCGCACTGACCGGTGGAGCGGGCTGTACGGCTGCGGCGTTGTTGAGCGCGACGGAAGTCTCCGTGAGAGAATGAGCTGGAATCGGCGGAGCCGCGGCCGGAGGCCGGGCGGCGAGATCGGGCGGCGGGGTCGCATCTTGGAAACGAAGCGGAGGCCCACCCAAAATCGGGAGGTAAGGGATCGAGTCCGCATGTCTGAGCTCGGGTCCGCTGCCAAACGGACGTGAGAGCGTCAGCGCATGGACGCCATTTGGCGCCAGTGCCGGCAGAAGAAGCAGCGAAAGGCCATGCAAGGCCCTGCGCCACCCCGTCGACGGATGCGGTGGTTCGCGATGATTCATTATGAAGGATACAGTCCATGGTATGGATAGTCCGAGAGTTGCCCAAGGGTCTATCGGCGCATTCCGGGAGTTTCTGAAATGAATTTGCGGAGAGGGCAGGGTACGGCGATTGCGCTTCGCGCAAGCCCCAAGGGCCACGTGCTGTTAGCAATGCGTTGGGCAGTCGTGGGGCGATTGGGAAGCTCCCACAACTCGCGGGCTACTTACTGGTGCGCGGGGAGTTCGAGCGCAGACCGGGGCATTCGAGGCGCTACCCAACGCCCGGCGTACAGCATGATGCGTGGGAGATCGGGCACGCCGGCTTCGTTGCTGTTAAGTTGAGTGGCGACCAAATCCACCGCGTGCCCGGCGATGCGGTCGTAACATTGATCGATCCCCCCGACGCCTGCGGCCTCGTCGCTCCAATGGAGCGTAACGATGGGCAGCTTGAGGTCGCGGCAGGCCTTTCGCAGTCCCGGGGCGGCTAACAGTTGCGTCGTGCTCACGATGAGAGCGTCCGGCTTCTGGCGGCGCACCCATGCGGCCGCGGAGGGGAAATCACCCATGCCCAGCATGCGGAGCAGCGCAGGGCCTTCGGCGCGCGCCGGATGATGTGTGAGAAAGGCCGCTTCCCAGGCGCGTTTCGCGCGTTCGTTGGTCGTGGGTTCGATCAGTGCGACGGGGCGCGAGCACCCGAGCTGGGCGAGCTCGAGCAAAGTCATCCGCATGCCGAGAAAATGATGGTGGCCGGCGTGGTGCAGCTCAGGTGTCCACGTCACGTTCCCAATGACGGCGACGGCAAAGGCCGACCAATCCCAATCGAGCGCGAGCGACGCCTCGGACGAGAGGACAGGGGAGAGCACCACGCCGACGATGCCGCGGGCCTGGATGATCTGCTGCAGGCGTTGGTCGGTCATGCCCGCCTCATTGGTCCAGAACTCTTCGAGGGCGAATCCGCCCTGCTCGGCGCGGCGCTGCGCGCCTGCAAAGACATCCCGCAGAAAGGGATCGCGCGCCGCCCGGGCCCGGCTCGTGTGCACCCAGACAAAGGCAAGTCGCTCGCTGGCGGGCCGCGCATGCGCGCGCCGGATGTGCGCCATCAAGCTGGAGATGCGGGGATTCGGCCGGTAGCCGAGCTTCCGCGCGACCTCTTGCACGTGTTCGCGCGTTTTCTGCGGGATCTTCGGGCTGTTGCGCAGCGCATAGGAAACAGCCGCGAGCGACAGTCCCGCCGCTTGGGCGATGTCCTTGATCGTCACCGTTGCTTCGGTCGCTGGCATGGAGTGAACGATTTCACTTCCGGCCTGCTTGAGTCAATGGGCTTCCGTCGGGACGCTGCCGGAGTGGACGTGCTTTTGAGTGCGTGCCGCACGCTCCGCCCGGTTTCCTGCTGCCGGAGTACCCTTGAAATATGAAGACCCCAAACCCGCTTCCCCTTATTGTCGTCTCTCCGCGTGCGCGCGGGTGGGCGATGGCTGTTTCGCTTTTCGGCGCCGCTCTCACGCCATGCCTGCGCGCGCAGGCGGTGCAGCCAGCCGCTCCGAATGCGCCGAAGGAAGAAACAGTGACGCTTTCACCCTTCGAGGTCGTCGTGGATTCCACGGATACCTACGATGCGACCAATACGAATTCCATCACAGGCACCAGCACCTCGCTCAACAAGACGCCGCTCGATGCGCGGGTTTTCAACCGCACGATGATGGATGAAATGGATGTCATCGATGTCGCCGGGATGCTGTCGACGTTTGGCGGGCTCGGCGTCCCGATGTTTAGTTCGGGCAGCGAGGATCAACGCGGCATGCAGGAAGGCGACACGATGGACTACAAGAGCATGACCAGCCGCGGTCTCACCATCAGCAATCCGCGCCGCGATGGCTTCCTGCGCTCCGATACCTCGCTGATGGATTCCTTCGACGTGGAGAGCGCGGAGGCGCTGCAGGGCTCCAACTCGCTGCTCTTCGGCTCCGGCGACGCCGGCGGCGTCATCAACATCAACTCGAAGCGCGCCCGCTTCCGCCAGAATTTCGGCAAGCTCACGAGCCGTTTCGATACCGAAGGCTCCGAGCGCTATACTGCCGACATCAACGGCGGCACGAAGCTGTTCGCGGTGCGGGTCAATGCAGTAAAGGGCCGCGAACGCTTCGACCGCCCCCTCATCTCGCTGAAGCCTGAGGGATTTCAAGTCGCGGCGGCGGTCAAGCCGCTGCCCTGGCTTGGCGTGTACGGCGATGTCCGGCACTTCACGCGCGATCACATCCGGCCAAGCAATGCCACGGTGCGCGTCCCGACGTCGTTCCGCTTGAACAACGGCGAGGTGATGGACCAGCAGCTCTCGCGCTACATCACGGGCCTCGGCGGCTCCGCGCTGATTAACGACTTTATCACGCTGACGAACCACGATTCGCTCACGGGCGCCTACACGCGCCACTACTACGACAATAAGTCCAAAGGCCTCACGGTCGAGCTTACGCCCTCGAGCGACCTCGCGCTCCAGTTTCGCTACGGTCACGACGACCGCTCCAACAACACCACGGCACCCTCGAGCACCTCGGTCTTCCACCCCGACGCCACCGGCAATCTCTACCGGGATGAAATGGGCGCGCTGCGGCGCGTGTGGGCGATGAATACGTCGCTGAACGTAGGGCCATCGTCGCAGGGCACGCGGGGCTACAAGTTCACCGGCGTCTTCCATCGCGATCTCGGCCGCTGGGGCGATCACCGGATCAATGCGTTCTACTCGAATCAAGAGTCGTGGAATTCGCAGTACTCGATGCGGTTCTACGAGCTCGATGCCAACGGCAACGTGATCCAGAACCTCGCGAACATCACCAACACCGAGTCGGGCCGCAATGTGATGCCCGCTATCTGGATGCCCGCGTTTCCGGAGACCTTGGTTGGCAATATCCGCTGGCCCGCCACGGAGCTCATGCACCCCAACGGCAGGCGCTACAAACTCTTCCCGATGGTCTACGAGGGCGCGGTGCCCGCCACGGCCGGCAATCCCCTCGGTCTTTCTGGTGCGATCAATCCCCTGACCGGCCAGACCTCCGCCAACTACGTGAAGGACGATACCAATGAAGAGAGCTACGGCTTCAGCACCTTCAGTTCCTGGTGGAAGGGCCGCATCGATACCATGGCAGGCTTCCGCTTCGAGACGGCCGACACTGTGCGGCTCACCACCGATGTCGCGCGCGGCCCGATCGACTACGACAGCACCACGCTGGGCGCGGTCTTCGACACGCCGATCAAGGGCATCCGCGGTTACGCGAGCTATGCGACGAATGCGAAGATCAACTTCGGCGCCGATACAGATATCTACAATCAAGTCCTGCCGATCGGCAAAGGCGTCACGCGCGAAGCAGGCCTGAAGTTCTCGCTTTGGGACGATCGCCTCTCGGGCAATCTCACGTACTACCTCAGCGAGGCGCAGAATTTCACCGGCTCGCTCGGAGCCTTCCGCGACGACGTCGATC
>JAZKEV010000591.1:0-2315 GCA_040386765.1 Verrucomicrobiota bacterium
CCGCAGTAGCGATGGCGACGGGCGCGGCGGAGACACTCGGTGCCGACTACGCGCTCGCGGTGACGGGCTTTGCCGGCGCGGCGTCCACCTGCCAGGGCGGCAATCCCGTCGGTACGATCTTTATCGCGTTGTTTTCCCCGGCCGGTGTGTGGTCGAAGAAGCTGAGCTACCCCGGCCCGCGCTCGACCGTGAAGGTTCGCGCCGTCAACGCTGCCCTCGACTGGCTGCGGCGCGAGCTGCTGCGCGCCCAACGTGGCGGCGTATTGCCTGCCCGGCGGATCAGCGCGATGCAATGAGCGCGACGCGGCGTGGCCTTTCGATTTTTCGGAAGATCGCTGCCGCGATAGGATTGTTATTTGGCCTTGGTGGCAGCGTGGTCGCTGCGGCCAGCGATGGTTACGTGCAGCCCAAAGCGGAAGCGAAGGTGGGGCCCTCGAACGGCACGCTTCTCGTCGTGGGCGGCGGCAACATGCGCCAGCTCTGGCCCGTCTTTCTCGAGCTCGCTGGCGGCAAGGATGCGCCGATCGTCGTGATACCCACCGCGAGTGCTACCGTCTCTGGCGACGATGCCGCGGTCGCCGCTCTCCGCTCACTCGGCGCCACGCGCGTGATGCAGCTGCACACGCGCGATCCCAAGGAGGCCGACACCGAGGCCTTTGTCGCGCCGCTGCGCGAGGCACGCGCCGTATGGTTTTCCGGCGGCCGCCAGTGGCGGCTGGCTGACTCGTACCTCCGCACGCGTACACTGCGCGAGATCGTCGCCGTGCTCGAGCGCGGCGGCACCATCGGCGGCAGCTCCGCCGGCGCGACGATCCAAGGCAGCTATCTCGTGCGCGGCTCTCCGAAAGGAAACGGCATCATGATGTCGCCGGGCCACGAGGAGGGTTTCGCGTTCCTGCGTGCCACCGCGATCGACCAGCATGTGAATACGCGCGAGCGTGCCGAGGATTTGCGCCCCGTGTTGAAGAAGCACCCCGAGCTGCTCGGCATCGCGCTCGATGAAGCCACTGCGATCATCGTGCGCGGCGACGCCTGCGAAGTGAAGGGGCCCGGCCACGCACGCTTCTTCCCCACGCCGGAAGCGCCGCCCATCGTCCTCACTGCTGGAGCGCGCTTCGACCTCGCGGCCCGATGCGAGCTGAGCGCTACCGCTGCGACCAAGTAAGGCGGGTTTTTAACGTCTCCGCTTTTGCATCTCCCCGCACATTGCGGACTGCCTCACCCCAGCAAATTTTTCAACGCGGCCAAATACTTCGCCTGCGTCCGCGAAATTACGTCCGCCGGCAGTTTTGGCGCCGGCGGCTTCTGGTCCCACTTGATTGCGAGCAGATGGTCGCGGACGAATTGTTTGTCGTAGCTCGGCGGCGATTGGTCCGGCGCGTAACTGTCCGCCGGCCAGTACCGCGAGGAGTCGGGCGTGAGCAGCTCGTCGATCAGCCAGAGATTGCCGGCTGCATCGGTGCCAAATTCAAACTTGGTATCGGCGAGGATCATGCCTGCCTGCTTCGCGCGCTCGTGACCGAAGCGATACAGCGCGAGGCTCGTGGCCTTGAGCTTCGCATACAGCGCAGAGCCTACGATCGCGATGCCCTGCGCCTCATCGATCGCCTCATCGTGCTGGCCCTTGGGCGCCTTGGTCGTAGGTGTAAAGATGGGTTCGGGGAGGGGATCCGCCTGCCGCAAACCGGGCGGGAGCTTGATGCCGCACACCTCGCCGGTCTGCTGGTACGACTTCCATCCGCTGCCCACGAGATAGCCGCGAGCGACGCACTCGATCGGCACCGTCTTGAGCTTCCGCACGATCATGCTGCGCAGCTGCAGGTCCCGGTCATCGATCCCGCGGCGCGCAAATTCGCCTGCTTGGTCCGGTAGTAGATGGTTTTGGATCAGGCCCGCCGTCTGGGCGAACCACCAGTTGCTGATCTGGGTGAGGATGATGCCCTTGCCCGGGATCCCGTCCGGAAGTACCACATCGAAAGCCGACAACCGATCCGTGGCGGAAAGCAGCAGCGCGTCGCCCAAATCGAAGATTTCCCGGACCTTGCCGGAGGCGATGCGGGGGAAGGAAAGGCGATCCAGCGCGACGACGGCGTGAGAAGGCAGCGCGGCGGCAATGGCAGAGGACGTCATGCGAAGGAGGTTTGTGGGGAAATCCGGGCAAAGGTCGCGGCGAAAGTATGTCACCCCAGAGAAAGCAGAAGAGATGAAAATTTGCCCTTGCGCGCCCATGCTCAGCTCGTAGCGTGCCCGGCTCTACAGCTAGTCCCCATCGTCTAGCCTGGTCTAGGACACTACCCTTTCACGGTAAGAACCGG
>JAZKEV010000592.1:0-16508 GCA_040386765.1 Verrucomicrobiota bacterium
CGTGGTTCTGGCGCGCATAGCGTTCGAGATAGATGTTCAGTTCCGGCACGCCGCAGTCGAATGTTTTTCGGTCGTGGTGCCGTCCGATGGGTTCCTCGCGCCAGGAATGAAGGCTCACATCCGCGCCCGCCTGCGCGTGTGCCTCCGCCTGCGCCGCCGGCGGGATCGTCTCGAGCGTAAGCGTCCCCCGCTGTTGCGCCCAGAGCCACACATGCCGGCGGTCGTTCTCACGCCCATACCAATCGTCCGCAAAACGCACCACCGCGACCGTCGAGCCGAGATCCTGCGCGACCAGCTCGTTCGCCTCCCGCGGGATATCCCGCAGCGTCAGCAATCCCGCGAGCACCGAAAGATTACCCACCACCAGCCACGCCACCGAGGCCCGCGTGCGCTGCACCACCACCGCAAACGCGAGATGCAGCGGCAGCAGCACCCGCGTGGCCGCGCCGGGAAATCCCTCCCACACCGCCGTGCCGAGCAGCAGCATGAGCCCCGTATAAGTAATCCCGATACGCCACCAGCGATCGCCCGGCAGCCGTCGCGTAAGAAAAAAAGCCCCCTGCGCCGTGATCGCGAGCGTCGCCAGCAGCGTCGTCCAGGCGAGCGGCTTGTCGCCCACGGTCGAGAGCGCGCCCAGCGCCTCGCGCCATTTCTCGACGAGCCCCGCGCCGGGCACGGTAAAATTCCCCCAGCCCGGATTGCCAGCACCGACCTGCCAGCGCACATATACCAGCCACGCCGCGAGTGGCGCCGCGGCGAGCACGAGGCGCGCGAGATTTTTCGCGGAGAACCAGGGCGCTTTGCAGAGCCCGACGATGGCAAAGACCGCGGTCTCACGCGCGAGCGCCGAAGCAGCGAGGAGCGCAACCGCGAGCCGCCCCCGCCAGCGCTCGGCCGCATAAACCGCCGCGGCGATCAGCAGCACCGCGAGCACGTCCGTGAGCGCGAGCCGCACGCTCCCAAGCGCGCCCGCAGAAAAGAGCACGCCCACCCACGCACACCACCCGCGAAACGAATTCACCGCGAGCACGCACCACAGCACCACCGCCAGCGCCACCCACGCGACGATGTTCAGCGCCGCATACGTGTGAATGATCCACGCCGGCTGCCCGGCGCCAAATAGCCACGCGAGCGCGGGCGCGAGGATCCTCCGCGCACGATAAGGGTAGTCGTCCATCGCGCGCGGCAGCTCGGGATCGCGCAGCGTGGGATCGTGCGCGATCTGCGCATAGTAGAGCCCGTCGTACCCGCCCGTGTCGCGGTGCACATAGACCGGCAGCTCGCGAAAGGCAGTGATCTTCAGCTCATCGTTGGGCGCAGCGAGCTGGTAAAAAACGGTGAAGCCGTAAATCGGGTGCCAGAAGCGCGCCACGAGCGCGAGAAACACGGCGATGCCCACCAACCCGGCGAGCGGCCAGCGCCCCTTCGCGATGACCGGCGGCAGGCTCATTCCATTTGCCAGAAGACGACGTTCGCGTACCCGCCGATGCGCTTCCATTTGCCGGGGCAGCGGACGAGGTAGCAAAGCCACACCGCGCCCGCCGCCGCGAGCAGCTCGACGAGAAACGGCCCGACCTTCCAGCCGAAGAGCAGCGCGACCCAGACAAACCAGCGCGGCGCCGGAGCCGAAGCATGACGGACGCCCAGCGCGACCGAAGCGGGAGAGGCTGCGGAAACGGGAGAGGTTACAGAGGCTCCAGCAGCGAGCGACGCCAGCGGGGCGGAAGAGCCGGAAGGGGCACCGCGTTCGTTAGCGGGCGACGGAGGCATGCGGGTGGGGTTTCTGCAGCACCACGAGATACTGCCCGCCGAAGGGGATGCGGCGGAGCCAGCGCTCGGTGCCGCGCAGGGCGCGCAGCGCATTGGGGAAATAGAAATGGTAGCTCGTCTCGATCCGCATGCCGCCCGCGTCCACGCCGAGCCGCCGCGCCTCGCCGGGCGTCAGCGTGATAGCGTCGCGGTCGAACGGAATCCGCGACATCACCCAGCGCGTGCCGGGATTGAGCGGATTATTCTCCCAGAAAAACCAGCAGCCGCCCGGTCGCAGCAGATCGAAAATCTGCCGCGCCGCCGCCAGCCGCTCGGCCGGCGGGATGTGGTGAAAGACGCCATTGCAGTACGCGAGGTCCACGCTCCCCGGCGTGGCCGCGAAGGCCTCCGGCGTGGCCCACTCGACGGCGAGGCCCGCATGGCGTCGTCGTGCCTCGTCGAGCGAGGCCGTGGAGGGATCGAGCCCGATGAGCCGCGCCGCGCCCAGCACGTTGTGCAGCAGCGGGAGCGTATCGCCGGTGCCGCAGCCGTAGTCGCAGACCGCCCGGATGTGCAGGCCGATCCGCTGGCAGGTCTCGCGCACGATCTCCACACGCCGCTGCGCATAGAAGTCGCGCGATTCACCCGTGAGGCTCAGCCCCCGGTCGAGCGCAGCCTCGTAATCGCCGGCATAGGCATCGAAGGAAGGCTGTTCTGGGGGGACGCTCATTTGCGTTCGAGACTGGCGAGACTGATCACGAAACTGCCGAAGAAGGTCTGCGCGGCGAGCGCGATGAGCAGCACGCCGGGCACGACGGAGCGCAGCGTCGTCTCATACGGCAGCGCGCCGTAGTGCAGGCCGCGCCAGCTCCAGAACACGCTGCCAATCAGCGCGACCCCCGCGAGCGAGGCGACAAGGCTGAGCACGAGCGCGCGCTCAAGCGTGAAGATGCGGTAGAATTTTTCCAGAAACGGCGAGGCCGGCGCGAGATTCTCCCGCCACGAGAAAGTCCGCGCAAACAGCGCGAGCATCACCCCCTGATAACCGAGCAGGATCATCACCGCCGCCACGAGCAGCGTGTGCGGCCCGAGCGTGGCGGGCCCAATCTTTACCCCAAGCCACGCCATCATTCCCGCGACCGCGCCTAACCCTAGCAACGCCAGGCTCGGAAAAAGATGCAGCCAGCGCGGCGAGTAGAGCAGGAAGAGCCGCAGCGTGCGCCACCCGTCGCGAAACGTGCGCAGGTGCGACCCCGTGCCCTCGCGGCCATCGCGGTGCAGCGTGATCGGGATCTCCGCGACCTTCGCGCGATGCAGCGCCGCCTTGATGATCATCTCCGTGGCAAACTCCATGCCCGTGCAGCGCTGCTCCATCCGAAGATAGAAATCGCGCGTGAAGCCCCGCAGCCCGCAGTAGACATCGCTCAGGCCGGTGCGGAAGAAGATCCGCGCCAGCAGCGAGAGCACGGGATTGCCGATCCACCGGTGCGACCACGGCATCGCGCCCTCGGCCACCGTGCCGCCGCCGCGCGGGAGCCGGCAGCCCTGCACGAGATCGTAGCCCTCGCGCAGCTTCGCGACGAAGCGCGGCACCTCGGCGAAATCGTAACTCGCATCCGCATCGCCCATGATCACGAAGCGCCCGCGCGCCGCCGCGATGCCCGCCATGAGCGCGCTGCCGTACCCGCGGCGCGGCACCGGCTCGATGCGCGCGCCCGCGGCGATCGCCCGCTCCCGCGAGGCATCGCTACTCCCGTTGTCGGCCACGATCACCTCGCCACCCAGCCCCGCGGCCTGGATCGCCGTGACGGCCGCCGTGACGCAGCGCCCGACCGTTTTCTCCTCGTTGAGGCAGGGGATGACCACCGTGACTTCGATGGGGGACGGCGATGTCATTTCAAAGTAGGGACTGGAGCCGGCTTGGCGGCGACGAGCTGCCAGAGCCCGACGCCATCGACGGTGGCAAGACGCGTCCACTCGCCCGGACATTCGCGAAACGTCTGCTCCTCTTCCGCCGAGAAGAGCAGCCCGTAGATCGGCACGCCCACGCGCTGGGCCATCCCGGCGTAGCGTGCAAATTCCCCCGGCGGCATCCCGTCAAAACGAAGCACCGGAAAATCCGTGTAGTGATAGATCGCGCCGCTCGTGTGGCAGCAGACCACCATGGCATTCTTGGGAAATTGCGCGAGCGCCGCTGCCGCCGAGGTGATGTACGCATCCTCGTGATGCTTGATGTGAAAGACCGAATTCCGCGGCGACCAATACGACGACATCCCAACCGCCCACCCCGCGAGCACCACCGCCGCGACCCGGCGGACCAGCGGTGCGCGCCGGCCCTCCGCCAGCGAACGCGCGATCGCCTCCACGCCAAACATCGCCGCGATGATCAGCGCAGGAATGCCCGGCAAAATGTACCGGAGGCACGTCCACGCCTCGTGCGAAAACGCCACAAAGAGATACAGCCCCGTGATCGGCGCGAACCACAGCGCGAGCGCGAGCAAATCGCGCGTGCGCGTCTCGCGGCGAAACAGCGCGGCAAACGGCAGCGCGAGCACGATCACCGGCAGGAAGGTCGCGAGCCACTGCAGGAAGTAAATCGAGGCCGGTTTGAAATAGCGCACCGCGAAGAACACCGACCAGTTGTCGTAGCCCGAGCGCAGCGCGCCGCCGTAGAGCGTATGATTATAGAAGGCCAGCCACACCACGCACGGCAGCCCGCCGACGACCCCGAGCGCAAGCCGCCGCCAGTCGAGTCCGAGGAGCACGAGCAGCGTGCCGGCCAGCAGGGTATTGGTGGGGCGGACGAGCACCGCGATCCCATACGCCGCGCCGCACGCGATCGCCCAGCCGGCATGCCGCCGCGCCCGCAGCGCACACCACACCGCGGCAAGGCACCACGTGGTCGCAAGCAGATCGCTCAACGGCTGCGTGGAGGAAAAGATCATCACCGGGCATGCCGCCAGGATGATGACCGATGCCGCGGCCAGGCTCAGCTCCAGCCCGAACTCACGCGCCACGACATAGCACAACCATAGCGCCGCCATGGACCCCAGTATCTGCAGGAACAGCGGCCCGAGCGACCAGCCAAGTAACTTCGAGGCCAGCGCGACATGCAGCGGCAACCCCGTGGGATAAGTCGGGATGAGCCGGGTATCGTTGGAGAAGGCGGTGAAGCCCAGTGGCTGAAACTGCGAATACCCGATGGCATCCGGCGGCCCAAAACCCGCCGGCAGCCGCACCGGGATCTCCAGCTTGCCCGAGGCCAGCAGCTTCGCGCTATTAAGATACCCCGAGGAGTCCGACCCGCCCGCCGCCACCGTGGCATGCCGGCTTATAAAGAATCCGTACCCGATCAGGGCGATCAGCCCAAGCCAGACAAACCAGCGCGGAGCGCGGGTGCTGGGCTGAAGGGTAGTCGACGTAGCCATGAATCGGTTCGCGAAGAAAACCGACGCTGTGCGGGGAAAAAATGGAATTCAAGCGCGAGGGTGAGGGGCGGCGGGTGAAATTCCCCAGCATCCCCAATCCCTTTGCACAGGAAGATCGGAAAGGACGGGAAAAAAAGGCTTCCGGCCTCCTTCGTCAGACTCATGCAGTTCAACCCGCGAATGGACACGAAGAGACACGAATGAAAAGACCCCGCGAAGGTGCCTCTTCCGACTTCGTGTGCATTTGTGTCCGTTCGTGGTTCTCTCTTTGCCTGCGTCCGTCTCTTCTTCCCGCCCTTCCCGATCTTCCTGTTCACATTGTCTTTCGGTTAGCCCGGCAGGGCCGCAGGGTAAACTCGCCCTCACCGCTAGAACCCCAACCGCAGCCCATCCTTGGGAAAGGTTGACATGCTGCGCTCGCGTTCTGTGATGCGGCGGACTGTCCGTGATTAACCCGAGTGCGAATGTGAAAGGGGCAAGGGTGAAGGCGCCTGCGTCTTCACGGGACCCTTCATGGGCATGAAGGGCGGGCATCTCCTGAAATTTCTCAGTGGCCGGGCGCGCGTGGTCTTCATCGCGGGCATCCTGCTGTTCCTGTGGTGCGTGTCGCAGTTTTATCAGCGCGATACCGGCTTCTCGAGTCTGATTTCGATCGGCGACATGCTGACGGCGACCAAAGTCACCGCGCTCAAACAGTCCCCGCACTATGTCTACGAGAGCTCGCCGGGCTACGACGGCGCGTACTACGTGCAGCTCGCGCTCTATCCGACGCTCGACAACCCCGAGCTGACCAAGGCGATCGATAACCTCCCGTACCGCGCGAAGCGCATCCTCTTCTGCTGGGCCGCTTACGTGCTCGGCCTCGGCCAACCGGCGTGGGTGGTGCAGGCGCACGCGCTGCTCAACGTCCTCTGCTGGCTGGCGCTGGCCTTCGTGCTCCTGCGGTGGTTTCCGCTGACCAGCTGGGAAAACGTGCTGCGCTGGGCGGCCGTGATGTTTTCGCACGGCGTGATCATGAGCGTGCGGCATTCCCTCGTGGATGGGCCGAGCCTGCTGTTGGTCGCGCTCGCGTTGCGCTGGCTGGAGGATGGAAAGCAGATCGCGGGCGCCACGACCCTCGCGCTGGCCGGCCTCGGCAAGGAAACGAGTCTCCTGGCCAGCGCCGGCATCGACTTCGCATGGAACAAGCCGTCGACCTGGGGCCGCCCGGTGCTCACCGTGATCGCCATCGCGGTGCCGCTGGCGCTGTGGATGGGCTTCATCAAGTGGAAGTTCGGTCCCGCCGAAGACCCCGGCATGGGCAATTTCACCGCGCCCCTGCTGGGCTTTGTCGAGAAGGCCAATACCGCCTGGGAAGACCTGCAGGGAGATCCCACGTGGACGCTCAACTGGGCGGTGGCGGCGACCGTCGTCGCGCTCGCGGTGCAGTGGCTCTTCCTCGCCCTGCGCTGGCGTCCGGACGACCGCTGGTGGCGCGTGGGCGCGGCCTTTGCGCTCATGATGGTGTTTCTCTCGACGCCGGTCTGGGAAGGCTACCCCGGCGCCTCGACGCGCGTCCTCCTACCGATGACCCTCGCCTTCAACGTCCTCGTGCCCCGCGGGCTGAAGTGGCTGCCCGTGCTGCTCCTGGGTAATATGACCGTCGCGGCGAGCATCTACGAATTTTCCCCGCCGCACGATTTCTACACGGTGCGCGGACCGGCGGGCGCGGAGGTGCGCGTGGTGCCTGAGAAGGGCTGGCATGGTCCGGAGCGACACCTGCAGGGCCACTGGCGCTGGAGCGCGGGACGGGGAGAGCTGAGATTGATCAACTCCAGCGGCCGACCGTTGCTGGTGGCGATGAATGCCGAGGCGCTGTCGGTCGAGGGCGAGCGGAGGATCCGGGTGATGCTCGGCGACCGGCTGCTGTGGAGCGAGCCGGTGGGGGCGCAGACCGTGATCCCCGTGCGGTTCGGGCTCACGCTGCAGCCCGGCGAGACGACGCTCGTATTTTCCAGCGACCGGCCCGGCCAGAAAGTGGGCACGGACCCGCGCGACCTGGCATTTCAAATCTCAAATTTGGACATCGTCGTGAAGCCGGCGGCGCGCTAACGCTTATTTTTTATGGCCGCAAAGAGGCACACTAGCACCACGGAGAAGTCGACGCGATGAGCTCGGGTCTTGGACCGATTTTGCGGCTGCTGCCCTTCTGCCGCCGGCTGCAGAAGGAGAACGACAAGCTGCGCGCGGAGAATGCCACGCTGCGCGCGAACCAGAGCGCGTGGGCGAAGTTTCATCCGCCCGGCCATTTCTACTCGCCGCTGCCCTCGAGCGAGGAGGTCGCGGAAGCCTTCGCGCGCGGCGGCTTCGGTCCGCCCTTCCCCGGCGTGGATCTGAACGAGGCGGGCCAGTTCGCGCGGCTGGAGCGGTTCCGGGAGTTTTACCGCGACCAGCCGTTTCCCGAGACCGCGACGAAGGACCGGCGCTTCTACCTCGATAACCCCTCCTACGGCCACTACGACGCGATCATGCTCTACTGCATGCTGCGCGAGTCGCGGCCGCGGCGGGTGATCGAGGTGGGCTCCGGTTTCTCCTCGGCCGCGATGCTCGATATGAACGAGCATGCCTTCGGCGGCAGCATCGCCTTCACCTTCATCGATCCCGACATGGCCCGGCTGCGCCCGCTCCTGCGCCCGCAGGATGAGAAGCGCGCCACCCTGATCGAGAAGCGCGTGCAGGATGTCCCGCTCGAGACCTTTGCCGCGCTCGGCGAGGGCGACGTGCTCTTCATCGACTCCTCGCACGTGAGCAAGATCGGCAGCGATGTGAACCGGCTCTACTTCGACGTGCTGCCCGCGCTCGCCCCCGGGGTCGTGATCCACATCCACGATGTGGCGGGCAATCTCGAGTATCCAAAAGAATGGTACGCCGAAGGCCGCGCCTGGAACGAGCAGTACCTCCTCCGCGCGCTGCTGATGTATAACTCGGCCTTCCGTATCGAGCTCTTCACCGGCTGGCTCTTCAACACCCGCCACGAGTGGTTCCGCGAACACATGCCCCTCTGCGCCCGCGGCGGCGGTGGGCAGATCTGGCTGCGGAAGATCGCGCGGTAAGGGCAGGGGAGGAGGGGACGGAGGCCCCGCGAATCACGCGAATAGACGCGAATAAATTCCGCAACCGCAGGTGGGCATGGATTCTTCCATCTGTGATTATCTGTGTTATCAGTGGCTGCTTCCGTCGTTCCCCTCTTCCTGTTCATCCCAGTTGCCGTTCGAAATGAGCCTTTATGCTCGCGATGCCAAAGGCCTCCTTTTGCTGAAAAGACGATCGCGCTTCGCCGATTAGGCGAAGCCTGCACGGCTCCCTTGCTCCCATCGCTTCTGAAAATTAGCGCAGATTAGCGGTTCTCCGTCTCAGCCGAAAACAGGCAGAGCGGGAAAGCCGGAAGGAAGTGTCCTTTGCTTTCCCATTCTTCCCGTCCTTCCCGATCTTCCTGTTCAAAAATTGCCTCGATAATTCGCGTCCATTCGCGTGATTCGCGGGCAGGCATTTAGAAGCTCGCGATATTCTCCAGCCGCTTCCTGTACCGCGCGCCGATCACCGCCGGCGAGAAGCGAGCCTCAATGGTCGCCCTGGCCGCAGCGCCGAGTCGCGCCCCCAAGGCGCGATCAGCGAAGAGCGTGCGCATGTGCGCGGCAGCGTGCGCGGGATCGGGCTCGGCCCACGTCGAGCCCTTGGCATACGGCCCGTGATTCTGCTCGAGCGTGACGAGCCGCGCGCGCACCGGGCAGCCATTCTCCGGCGTCACAAACTCCGCCGTCGCCGACCAGTCGGTGGAAATCACCGGCTTGCCGAGCAGCATGCACTCGGCGACCGCGAGCCCGAAGCCCTCCGAGCGGTGCAGCGAGACGAAAACATCGCACGCTGCCTCGAGCGCGTAGATATCGGCGCGCGAGAGCGTCTCGGTGAGCAGCACGGTCCCCGGCAGATCGCTGACGCTCGCTTGCAGCGCGGCGAAGTCGGATTCGTTCCCGGCGACATTCTGCACCTTCAGCACCAGCGCCGCGCCGCGCCCGGCGAGACCGGACTGCCGGAAAGCCTCGATCGCGGCGCGCGGGTTTTTCCGGGCCGAGTAGGAATTGAGGTCGAAGAGCGTGAGAAAAAGAAAGGTGTCGCGCGGCAGCCGGAACCGATCGCGCAACTCCACCGCGGAGCCCTCCGGCGCGGCGATGGCGATGGAGTGCGGCATCGTGAGCACCGGGAGCGGCGACTTCATTGCGATGGCCGCGGCGGCGAAATCGCTCGGCGCCCACACCTCGTCGAAGTAATCGAAGCTCGGCACCCACGTATCCGGAAACTCCGGCAGCTCCCACGCGAAGTAGGCGATGTTGTACTTGCCCGCGCGGAAGCCGCGGCCGTGGTGGTGATCGATGTCGCGCGAGGCCGGCGGATCGATGTGCACCACATTGACGTCATACGGATTGGCGTCCTGCAGCCGTGCGGCAAAGGTCTGGTCGCCGAGCCGGTTCTTGCAGTTGAGCTTGAGCGGAACGAGCGTGGAGGGAATTGCGGCGGCATCGGCGGCGCGGACCATGCAGCGCGCCGATTCGCCGAGGCCGAGCTCTGCCGTGAGGAAGCCCACGATGTTCAGCCCCAGCTTGGCGTGCCGGCGCGCGTACGCGGGCGAGTAGGGGGCATCGCGCCGAGAAAAATCGAAGATCGTTTCACCCGCATCCGTGGCGATGGAGGTCACGCGCAGCTGTCGGTTCTTGTTCTGCGCACGGAAGCGCTGCCACGCGTCGAGGCCCGTCACGCGGCCGAGCCACGCGAGGAGATTGGTCGTGCCGATCCCGCTCAGGTCGAAGGTGAGCGTAACCGTCTCGGACGCCGGCAGATCGAGCCGCGCCTCCCACGGCCCGGGCGGCAGGGCCGCGAGCGTGACGCTGGAGCGGCCATTGACGGCAAGCCGCAAATCAGGCGCGCCAACTTCGAGCCCGCGCGCCGCCGGATGCGGACGCACCTCGCCGCGGATCACCAGCCCTCCCACGCCATCGAGTGGCGGCAGGCGCACGCTGGCGTGTTCGCGGATCCACGCCGACTGCGAGTCGAACTCGTCGAAGAAAAGTCCCGAATAGGCCGTGAAGCGCCGGGAGAAGGCGCCGGCCGCGGGCGGCGAGCGATGAGCGGAAGGCATGAGGACGGAAGGCAGTGAGGGAATGAGGGAGTGGGGGAGCGAGGCAACTGAGTTGTTTGTGGGTGAGTTAAGGGGTATTTCAAACAGGTGGGCGGGTGACTGGGAAGAGCTGAGCTGCAGGAGCGGCTTGACGCCGCGACGGATCGTCGGATCGAAGGTGGCCCGCCGCGTGAGCGGCGGGACCAGGAGCCTCGCCCGCGTGGGAGGCCGCTCGCTGCGCTTTGGTGTGGCGTCACGTAGGTTCGCGTCCCGAATGGCTTGTGTAGCCCGCCTTGTGAGAGGCGGGATCGCACGCGCCGCATATCGCTGCTCTGCCGAGCACGCGTGCATGAATATTCGGCGCCTCAGGCCCGTTCGCACGCATACCCGATTGCCGGTACGCTGGGTAGTTTGTGCGGCGCTGCACTCCGGGCTTGCGATGCGCAGAACCGACGGCGTTGCTGAATCGCGTTAGCTGCGAAATTCGCACGCCTTCTCCGGCTTCTGCGTGCCAGATAAACCCCACACAAAACTGTCTGCCTTTTGGCCGGCGCTGTTGCGCGCCGGGTCGCTGGCGCTTGTCTCGGCGCTGATCTGGATGGCCCACTACCAACGCTGGACGTTGGAGAGCTGGAACATCCCGACCGATTACGTCGGCGACGCGCTCGAGATCATGGTGCGCATCAAGGCCGCCGCGGAAGGCGACACGTGGCCGCTCATGCCGCAGACCATTGACCGCTTGGGCGCGCCCTTTACCGCGCACTGGAGCGGCTACCCGACGCCGGACAAGCCGCTCATGCTGATGTTGGGTGGCCTGGCGAATCTCATCGGGGTCTTTGCCGCCGCCAACGTGGGTCTGATGCTCGCGCAAGTGACCTCCGCGCTCGCATTTTATTTCATGGCGCGCTGGATGCGCTGTCGCTGGGAGTGGGCGTGGGCGGGAGCGCTGTTGTTCTCGTACACGTACCACACGTTTCACCGCGGGCTGCCGCACTTCTCCTTCGTCTTCACGTGGACGGTGCCGCTCGGGCTGCTCGCCGTGTGGCTGGTGGCGCAAAGCAAACGCCTCGAATGGCGCAGCGCCGGGACCGCGGTGTGTATGGTGGCGGCGGTGGGGTTCGGCGTGAGCACGCCGTACAACATGCTTTTCTGGGGCCAGTTGCTGATCTGGGCGCTGATCGCGCAGTGGTTTGGCGCGCGCCGCACGCAGAATCTCTCGATCGGCGTGGCGGCCGGCGCGGTGGCGATCCTGGCCTTTGTGCTCACCAATGCCGAGGTGTGGCTCCACCTGCAGGAGCCGGAGGGCGTGCCGCTCCTCACGCGCAACTACGGCGGCACCGAGCGCTATGCGCTGAAACCGATGGAGATGCTGATCCCCCCGACCTTCCATCAATGGGATTGGATGGCCTTCTTCGGTCACCGCTACATGCGCTGGTCGGAGTGGCGCGGGGAGCCTTATCTGCCGTATCTCGGCCTCTTTGGCATCGCGGGCTTCATCTGGATCGTCGCGATCGCCGTCCGGCGGCTGCTGACTCGGCGTCAAGTCCCCGGGCAGGCGCTGACACTCACCTGGCTCTTGTCGTATGCGACGATGGGCGGGCTGACCAATGTCCTGGCCTTTTTCGTCGGGTTTCAGGTCTTCCGTGCGACCAATCGCGTGGCGGTTTTCATCTCCGCGATCGTGCTGGCCTTCCTCGTGGTTCGCCTCTCGCGGCTGACGATGCGCTGGCCGGCAGCCTGGAGCGTGGCGGCTGCCCTCGGCGTGGCCGCGCTCGGGCTGTGGGACCAGTTGCCGCGGCGCTGGCCTGACGAAGTGTATGTGCGGATGAACGGCGACGCCACGTCCGACGTGAAGCTCGGCCGCGAAATGGAAGCGGCCCTGCCGCGCGGCGCGATGGTCTTTCAACTGCCGGTGATGGGCTTTCCCGAAGTGGCGCCGCCGGGGCGGCTCACCGACTACGAATTATTCCGGCCCTACCTCAGCACGAAGGAACTGCACTTCAGCTACGGTGCCGCCAAGTTCCGCGCCCGGAGCCGCTGGCAGCGCGACTTGGAGAACGTGCCGGTGGAGACGCTCGTGCAGCGGCTGGAGCGGTACGGCTTCGCGGCGCTCTACATCAATCGCAAGGGCTACGAGGACCGCGCCGAAGGCCTCTTGAAGGAACTCGAGGGGCTCGGCTACAGCCGGCGCCTGCAGGGCACCGGCGGGAACCAGGTCATCGTCTTTCTCCATCCCTCCAGCAACCCCGTGCTGCCCCTCGGTCGCGCCCTCACCTATGGCCGCGGCTGGCATCCGCGCCCCGAGGATGGCGTACGCTGGGCCAACGAAGATGCGGTGGTCTCCTACTTCAATCCCTACGACAAACCGATCTCGGCCCGGCTCAGCTTCGAACTCGTGGGCGTGACCGCGCGCGAAGTCATTTTGAAGCACAACGGTCGGAAGGTGAAATCGGTGCAGACCGGTGACCAACCCGTGGACCTGACGATCGAGGACCTCATGCTCGAACCCGGCGTGAACTGTTTCCAGCTGCACTCCCCGGAGCCGGCGAAGCGGCTGAGTTCAGGCCGGTACCAACTCCGCACCTTCGGCGCAAAACAGGCGACCATCAGCATCAACGCAGGGCAGGGGCTGGAAGAGTTTTCGCAGTAAGGGAGGCGGTGGCGGATTGAAAGTAGGGCGGGTTTTAACCCGCCCTGGATCGGAAAAACCGAAAACCATCCGAGCCGCCCGCGAATCACGCGAATAGACGCGAATGCCGAACCGCGCGACCCCAAGGGAATCCCCTGTTGAAAAAATACCCGCGCTTCGCCGATCAGGCGAAGCCCGCACGGCCCATTGCTCCCCTCGCTTCTGAAAATTAGCGCAGATTAGCGTTCCCCCTCTCAAACAGCACGATTGGGAACAGCGGAAAGAAATGGCCCTCGGCTCTTCCCGACCTTCCCGTTCTTCCTGTTCAATCCGTTCTCTCTGCATGTCATTTCCTCCGTGGCGCCCCGGCGCTTGCCGCGTCGGTCGCACACGTGAGCGGCAGGAGGGATTGAAACCCCGCTCTGCTTTTCGCCCCCCCGCGCTCCCATAAAAAGAGTGGCGACAGCACGCCGGACCTACAGGGTGACGGGTCACTCATGAACGAAGACGAATACCTGAAACTCGCCGAGGTGGAGGACCAGATGTGGTATTTCCGCTCGCTGCACGCGCACGTGCTGCGCGAATTCTGGGGCCTGCAGCGCGATGCCGCCGTCCTCGATGCGGGCTGCGGCACGGGTGGCTTGATCCTGCGGCTGCGCGAGGAGCGGCCGGAGTGGAAATTTGCCGGCATCGATTTCATGCCGATCGCCTGCGAGCTCGCGCGCAAGCGCTGCGGCCCCGAAGTGGATATCCGCGTCGCCTCGATCACCGAGCTGCCCTTTGCCGACGAGAGCTTCGATGCGGTGGTGTCAGCGGACGTGGTTTGCCAGGTCGAAAATCCCGAGGTCGCCGCGCGCGAATTTTTCCGCGTGCTGCGCCCCGGCGGCGTGGTCGTCTTGAATGTGCCGGCCTACATGTGGATGTGGTCGTATCACGACGACTCCTGCCAGACGAAGCACCGCTACACGCGCCCGGAGATCGACGCGCTCCTGCGCGGCGGCGGCTTCGAGGAGCGCAAGACCACGCACTGGAATGCGCTGCCCTTTCCCGTCGTATGGGCCAAGCGAAAGCTCTTCCGCACCGACAAGGATACGAGCGACGTGAAAGAGTATCCGAGCCTCGTGGAGGCCGGCTTCGGTGGCTTGATGAACCTCGAGCACGCCTGGCTGGATCTCGGCGGCCGCTGGGGTTGGGGCACCTCGGTCTTCGGCGTCGCAAAGAAACCGGAATGAACCGTCCGCGTCACCCGCTGCGCCGCCGCTACCGCTCGCGCTCACAGCACGCACAGGCCGGCCCCCACGCTGAGGCATGATTCACTACGCGGTCGCTTTCGGCTTGCTGCTTCACGTGCTCCTCTGGGGCACGGGCGCGGCGTTACTGGCGATGCCCCGTGCATGGGGCCGCTTCTGGCCGGTGCTCGTCGTGCCCGCAGGTCTCGCGCTGCAATCCGCCGTCGTCTGGCTCGGCGCGCTCGCCGGCCTCAAAGGCACCAACAGTTACGTGTGGTACAGTGAGCTCGTGCCCTTCGCGTTGCTGGCGGTGGCGTTGTGGCGACGCTCGGTGCAGTTCTCCGGTTGGCCGGGCGGACTGCGCGCCAGCTGGAACGACGTCGAGCGCACCGGCCTCGTCTGGGCCGCCGTGGGCGGCTGCCTGGTGCTGCTCGTGCTGCCGGTCGCGATCGCCTCGAAGGGCCTGACCTCCCTCTCGCTCGGCAGCTGCGATGCGGCCGACTACGCGGCTGGCGCGCGCGTGTTGATGGAGTTCGCGCGCGATGACCGCAGCGGCTTCCTCGGCCTGACCGAGGTGGTGCGCGTGCACTCGGTCGATAACTTTTTCGACTACTGGCTGCGGCTGAATCATTTCACGCCCTCGGCGCTCATGGCGCTCAACGGCTCGGCGCTCGGCTGCGCCCCACACGAGATTGCAACGCTGATGACCGCCGTGTTGCTCGCAGGTTCTTTGCCGGTGGTCTTCTGGGCCTCGCGCATCGTGGTCGGCTACAGCGGTGGCGTGAGCCTCATCGTGACCGGCCTCTTCGGCATCAGCCCCGTGATGTGGTACGCCGTGGCGCACGTCTCGCCTGGGCAACTGCTCGCCGCGCAGGCGATCGCGCTCGTCACGTGGGTGGGCGTCGCGCTCTGGCGCAGTCGGCTCACGCTGCGCAGCGTACTCGGCTTTTCCGGTGTGCTGCTCGGCGCGTACTGGCTGATTCTGGGGAGCTACAATTTCATCGTGATCGTGGCGCTCGTCCCTTCGGCTGCCTATGCGGGCGGGCTCGCAGTCTGGCGGCGGCAGTGGCTGCGCCTCGCACGCTGGCTCGCCGCGATGCTAGCGCCGCTCGTCGTGTGTGGCGCCCTGTTTCCCACGCGGGTGGCCGGCCTCGCAGAACGCTTCACGCTCTTGCAGACTTTCGACTTCGGCTGGCGCATCCCGGTGCTGACCGCGGAAGGCTGGCTCGGCATGGTGCAGGGCGGCGATCTGGAGCCGTGGGATTTTTTTGGCGTGCGCTGGGTCTTGTCGGCCGCCGTAGTGGGGCTGCTCGTCTGGGCGTTCATGCGCGCGGGCTTGCAGCGGCGGCGCTCGGTGTGGATGGCGCTGGCGATTTCGTTGCCGGTGCTGGGCGGCTACCTCTTCTTGCAGGCGCGCGGCGCGCAACTGCAGACCAACGCGAGCTACGATGCCTATAAATTATTCGCGGTGTTCTACCCGCTGCTGCTCCCGGTTTTCTGCTGGTGGGTGACGCTCCGTCGCAGTCGGCGGCTGTTCGAGTGGTTCTTCGTGTGCGGCGTGGCCGGCGTGGTGCTGGCCTTCAATGTGGCCGCGTGCGGCATGTTCATCTGGAAGATGAGTCGCCCGCCGCTGCTCGTGGATGGCGCGCTGCGGCAGCTCCGGAAAATCGAGGCCATGTCCGACGTGCGCTCGGTAAACCTCCTGATCCCCGACATGTGGTCGCGCCTCTGGGCCAACGCGCTGCTCCTGCGGAAGGAACAATATTTCCCCACGCACACTTACGAGGGCCGGCTCAACACCCCGCTGAAAGGCGAGTGGGACCTCGAAGGCGGCCCGATCTCGATCATGCTCCCCGGCGACGGCCGCCGCGAAATCGCCGGCCGCTTCGCCCTCGTGAATACCCGCGACCCCGCCTTCGTCCGCGTGACCTTGGGCGAAGGCTGGCACCCGCCCGAAACAGCACCGGGCTCCACCGAGGTGTGGCAATGGACCGCGGGCGAAGCGACTCTCCGGCTCACCAATCCCCACGCGTATCCGCTCGGCATCACCTGCACCCTCGATGGTTGGAGCCCGCTCACTCGCCGCGTGGCGCTCGTGCGCGCAGGCGGCGAGGACCGACCGCCCATCCAGATCGACCAAAAACGCGTGACCCGCACCCTGCGCGTGCTCGGCGTCCCACCCGGCGAATCGACGCTCACGCTCAAGACCAACGAGCCACCCTTTTCCGCCGAAGGCGACCCCCGCCCGCTCGGCGTCGCCGTATTTCGGTTTCAAGTGACGCCCAAGAAGTAGGCGCCCGCCAAGGCTCATCCTGTAGCGG
>JAZKEV010000592.1:16518-31787 GCA_040386765.1 Verrucomicrobiota bacterium
TCTATGACCGCCGATTGCGTACGAAGGCGTTGTCCCGTTCGTCGGCGGTCATAGACCGCCGCTACAGAAATGCCGTCTACTTTGGAGTTGGCGACCGCCGCGCCGCCCGTGTTTGCTGCGCGGACACATGGCAGCTTCGTTGAACGTGCGGCGCGTCTTCGCCGGCAAACGCGTTTTAGTCACAGGCGGTCTCGGTTTCATCGGTTCGAATCTCACGCGCGCCCTCGTCGAGCTCGGCGCCCGCGTGACGATCGTCGACAGCCTCGTGCCCGAGTACGGCGGCAACCGCCGCAACCTCGCCGGCCTCGGCGCCAAGGTGAAGATCCACGTCGCCGATGTGCGTGACTGGCCGCGCCTCCCTAGCCTCGTGGAGGGCCAGGATTATCTTTTCAATCTCGCGGGCCAGACGAGCCACATGGATTCGATGACCGATCCGCAGACGGACCTCGACATCAACTGCCGCGCGCAGCTCGCGATCCTCGAGGCGTGCCGGCTGCACAATCCCAAAATCCGCATCGTCTTCGCCAGCACGCGCCAGATCTACGGCAAGCCCGACTACCTGCCCGTCGACGAAAAGCACCCGCTGCGGCCCGTCGATGTGAATGGCATCAACAAGATCGCGGGCGAATCCTTCCACCTCCTCTACTCGCGCGTCTACGGCATCGCGGCGACCGCCCTGCGGCTCACCAATACCATCGGCCCGCGCATGCGGATCAAGGACGCGCGGCAGACCTTCGTCGGCGTGTGGATTCGGCGCCTGCTCGAGGGCGCACCCATCGAGGTGTGGGGCGGCGAGCAGTTGCGCGACTTCACCTACGTCGACGATGCCGTGGAGGCCTTTCTTCTCGCCGCCGCGCGACCCGAGGCGATTGGCGAAGTCTTCACTCTCGGCGGCCCACCGCCCGTTTCGCTGCGTCGACTCGCGGAGCTGCTGGTTAAAATAAACGGCGGCGGCGAATTCGTGGTGCGCGAATTTCCGGGCGACCGGAAGAAGATCGATATCGGCCACTATTATGCCGACGACCGCGCGATCGGGCGGAAACTCGGCTGGAAACCGCGCACGAGTCTGCGCGCCGCGCTGGAGCAGACGCTCGAATTCTATCGGGCGGAGCGGGAACATTACGTAGACAAGCCAACTAAATAGTCAGGAGGCTTTTCTTGCACCGTCGCGGGGTTTGGGTGGCTATGGTGGGAGATGTCAGCGCCAGCCCTGAGCTTCGTCATACCCCTTTATCGTAGTGCCGAGACCATCGGATCGGTCGTGCGCGAAATCGAAACGCTCACGATCGAGGGCGGTCATGAGATCGTGCTCGTGCACGACGGTAGCGGCGAGGCGACGAGCGCGGTCTGCCGCGATCTCGTCCGCGATGCCAAAGTGCCGATCCTCCTCGTCGAGCACGCGCGCAACTACGGCGAGCACAACGCCGTCCTCACCGGCTGGCGCCACGCGCGCGGCCTGCACATCGTAAATCTCGACGACGACGGCCAGCACCCCCCGACCGAAGCGGTGCGCCTCTGGCAGCACGCCAAGGCCACGGGCCTCGACATCGTCTTCGGCCACTACGAGGAGAAACAGCACGCCGGTTGGCGCAACCTCGGCAGCTGGTTCACCAACCGGATGACCGACTGGGCGCTCGATAAACCCCCCGGTTTCTATCTCTCGAGCTTTCGCTGCGTAACCGCCTTCGTGACGCAGCAGGTCGTGGGCTATCAGGGGCCCTATCCGTACATCGACGGCCTCCTGCTGCAGGTGACGCAACGCATCGGCTCGATCAACGTGCGACACGAAGAGCGCAAGGCAGGTGCGAGCACCTACGACCTCCGCCGTCTCGTGCGTCTGTGGCTGAGCGCGTGGATTAATTTCTCGGTGCTGCCCCTCCGCGTCGCGACCGTGATGGGACTGATCGTGGCCAGCATCGGCATTATCGCGCTCCTGATGGTCGCGTGGATGTGGTGGCAGGACATCGGCCCCGAGTCCGGCTGGGGCTGGATCATGGCCTCGCTGCTGATCTTCTCCGGCGCGCAGCTCGTGATGCTCGGCCTGATCGGCGAGTACGTCGGCCGGATGTTCATCGCCGTGAACCAGCGCCCGCAATCCGTGGTCCGCGAAGTGCAGCGGAGCCGGTGACTAAAGTAGGACATCCGCCCGCAACGGAAGTCCCGTTCGCCCTTTTTTGCTGAGCCATCTTGGCGGGCTTCGCCCGCTCGTTTCCACCGCTTGCCCCGCCCTACGCTTACAGCGCGCAGAGCTCCGGAGGTTTTATCTGTGCACATCCGTGCGATCTGTGGCCGTTCTTCTGCCGACTTCAGACCGCGGCTACCTTTCCTTCCGCTGGGTGCCGCGGTCGTGACGCTCAGAGCGCCACCATGCAGATCGCGCTCAGCATCAGCGTCGCACCGCCGAGCCGCCACGCGATGATCGAGCGCCCGAGATGCTGCTCGCGGCTCTTCACCCAGTGGCCCACGAGCCAGACCAGCACGACGCTCCACAAGCCACGCGAGCTGTAGACGACATTGGCCGAGGCGGCATTGCCCCACTGCGAGATGGTGGAGACAAACATCACGGATTGCGCCGCCATCGTGATCGTGCCCGCGAGGAGCCACGCCCACGTCTGGCCTGAGATCGCCGAGAGCGGCGCTCGGAAACGCGGCACGAACGCGAACGAAAACAAACCCGCCGCGCCCATCGCGAGCGGCACAAAGCGCCCCGTGCCCCACGCCGGCGCCCACTTCTGCACGAGCACGTCGAAGATCGCGAAGGCGAAGGCCGCGAGCCCCGACATCGCGATGGTGCGCCCGATGTGATGATGCGCCATGTGCTCGCCGCGCCGGTTGAGCAGCACGATGCCGAGCGTGGCCAAGAGCGCCGCGACCCACAGCGCCGGCCGCAGCGTCTGCCCGCCGAAGAGCGTTACTAGCCCGGCCACGAAAAGGATCTTCAACCCCAGGACCGGCGTCGCGAGCGAGACATCGCCCTTGTCCATCGCGGTGAAGGTGAACCATTGGCCGACGGTGAAGCACAGCCCCACGATCGCCGGCTGCCACCACAAGTGAGGATGAATCGTCCCGCCCAAAAGCAGCAGCGGCTGGAAGACCAGGGCCCCGACGATATTCGCGACAAACGCCGTCCGCCACACGCCCACGCCGAGATCGGCCGCGCGCTTCACGAGCAACGCGCCGCTCGCGTAAATGATCGCGGCGACAAGTGGAAGGAGCGTGGGCAGTGACATGGTGCGCGCCGCAGGCAGCTGCGACAGAAAAGGCGACCAGCATGGCCGGTCGCGCACCCGCCCGGCGAGCGTGGTTAGGCCCGACAACGGGTGTTTGCCCACAAATCGCCGCGACTGTAGTGCCGCAGGCCGCTAACTTGGACTTAAAGGCCGATTCTGATTACGCCGCTCAGAGAGGTAGTTCCATATGGCTTGTCATTCTGAGCGCAGCGAAGAATCCACGCGTACGAAGGCGTGAGGGGGTGAAAAGGCCCACGCGCCCCCACGGCGAAACCTGAGCAGCCTTACCTGAAACGTCGCGCGTAAGTCGCACCCCTGCGACTGCTAGCGTTACTTCCCGTGCGGTATGCGCACCGTGCGGGTGTTGCTGCAGCACCAGCGGGGAAAAGAGGCCATCACGTAGAAAGTGCCCGCGATCGAAGCGACGAAGCAGAGCGCCATGCCGACCATTTCCAAAATCTGCTGGTGGTTCATGATGCAAAGTAAGACACGCATCCAACAGGCGGGTTGCATGCATATTTCAGCATCCTTTGCGCAATATCCGTACCCAAAGACCGGAGAATTCCCCACGGCAACCGCGAACGTTTTGCTTGTCCATGAAGACCAGCAAAATTTCCTCATGTTTCAATTATGTTAGAACAGGATTTGAGATGACTCCTCCGTTTCCCTTTGGCCGCGACAACTTCGATGAATTGACCCGCAGGAGTCAGAATCATGGTGCCCGTCGGGTACTGCTCGTGGATGACGAGCCCGAGGCGCTTTATCTTTTCGCGCGGATGCTGGTGAATGCGGGGATCCGGCAGCAGATCGACGTGGCGGATAGCGGCGAAGACGCGCTGGCGTATCTCGAGCGCTGCCTGATGGGCGACCTGCCTTGGCCGGCCGCAGTGTTCCTCGATATCCGGATGCCCATGGTGGATGGCTTCGCGGTGCTCGCGTGGGCGAAAGAGCATGGCGTGCTCGCCCATACGACGATCGTGATGCTCACCTCATCGGAAGAGCCGGAGGATGTGTCGCAAGCCTTTGAACTCGGCGCGCACTATTACATCCCGAAGGAAGCGGAACGCGACAAACTTAGCGACCTGCTGCGCGACGTCTTGCGGTCCGACGAGCGGCAGAGCGACGCGGCGGCGGGCTAGCGCGCAGGCCTGACAGCCCGCTTGGGAGGTTAGTCAGTGGCGATCCTCTGCCCATCCGAAGAGCACGGGTCACGCAGCGACCGCGGTAGTCACCATCGCCTGCCTTTATCCGCGTCATCCGCGTCATCCGCGGTCAAAAAAAACCGCTCTATAACGGGCAGCGCACGCTACGCCAACCTCAGGCCGCACTTCTGCCCGCCACATCGCGTTGCACGTGAGTCACGCCAATTACATTTGCCATCGGCCGTGCCTCGCGTCGCGCTCAGAGCGAACCCCAAACGCGAAAATCCCGATGAAGCGTCTTCTCATTTGTCTCGGTCTGCTGGCGAATGTCGTGGCGCTGGCCGCTCCCGCAGAGCGCCCGAATATCCTCTTTCTGGTCGCCGACCAGATGCGCGGTTCCGCCATGCGTCTCTCGGGCAACCCCGATGTGATCACGCCAAACTTGGACCGTATGGCCGCGGAGGGTATCACCTTTCGCCGCACCTACGCCAATGTGCCGGTGTGCTGCCCGGCGCGCGCGACGCTGATGACCGGGACCTACGCCCACGTGAATGGCATGGTCGCCAACGATCTCCGCCTGCGCGAATCCGAGATCACCATTGCCGAGCTCTTCCGCGACGCGGGTTATCGCACAGGCTTCATCGGCAAGTGGCACCTCGATGGCGGAAAGCGGCTGCCCGGCTTCGTGCCGCCGGGGCCGCGCCGGCAGGGCTTCGAGTTCTGGGCGGGCTATCAATGCCACCATCAGCACTTCGCACCGTCGTATTTTCGCGATACGCCGGAGATGATCCTCGTGAATAAATTCGAGCCGGAAGCGTCGGCGGATTTCGCGGAGGAGTTCCTGCGCGCGCCCGCGCAGGGCAAGCCGTTTTTCCTCACCGTGCAGGTCGGCCCCCCGCACGATCCCTACGGCGCGCCCGAGAAATACATGAACATGTACGACGCCGCGAAGCTCACGATGCCGGAAACTTGGGTGCCCAACAGCGAAACGCGCAAAGGCGGCGCGGCGGCCAAGGGCGGCGCGGTCAAGCAACGCGTGCCCGGCGCGCCGGGCGCAGTCGTGGTGCCTCCAGGTGGTCGCGAGGAGGTGGCGGCCTACTACGCGGCGGTCACCGCGATCGACGAGCAGGTGGGGCGCCTCCTCCGCGTGCTGCAGGAGACGGGGCAGGATAAGAACACCATCGTGCTCTTCACGTCGGATCACGGTGATATGCTAGGCTCCCACGGAATGCGGCGTAAGCGGAAGCCGTACGAGGAATCGGCATGCATTCCGGGCGTGATGCGCTGGCCCGCGGGCATCCCCGCCGGGCGCAAGGTCGATACACTCTTCAGCCACGTCGATATGCCGCCCACAATGCTCGCGCTCGCGGGCCTCAAGGTGCCGGCCAATATGCAGGGCGCCGATCTCTCGCGCGTCGCACGCGGCGAGACGACGGCGGGCCCCGATGCCGTGCTGCTCCAGATCTTCGTGCCCTTTGCCGGCGACGCCATCGACCGCCAGTGGCGCGGCATCGTGACGGATCGCTACACCTACGCCCGCTTCGAGAAAGAGGCCTGGGTGCTCTTCGACAACCGCACCGACCCCGCCCAGAAGAAAAATCTCGCAGGCGACCCGAAGCACGCCGCGCTGCAGCGCGAGCTCGACGAGCGCCTCACGAAACTCATGCGCGATAAACGCGATGCGTGGTCGCACGGCTCCAACGAGCGCGTCGAGGAGAATGGGAAGCTCTACCGGCACGAGACCTTCTACACCATCGACGAGTACCTGCGCTGGGCTGCAGCGAATCCGGATCTCGCGAAGTAGGCGCGCGCGCCATTGACGCGCGCGAGGGGGGCAGCGTGAATCGACCCCGCGATGACCCCTTCTACCCCCGTCGTATCGTTGTGCCTTTGTTGTGCCCTCCTCGGTGGACCCGCGTTCGCGCAGGTCACGCCCGCGCCTGCCTCTGAAGTCAAACCCGAGGTGATCGAGCTGAGCCCGTTTCTCGTGAATACGAGCAGCGACCTTGGCTACGTCGCCGAAAACACCCTCGCCGGCAGCCGGCTCAATACGAAGCTGCGCGACACCGCGAGCTCCGTGTCGGTCTTCACCAAAGAGTTTCTCGACGATGCGGCGATCACCGATATCCGCGAGCTCGTCGAGTACTCGGTGAATTCCGAGATGGATACCAATTCGCAGGGCGCCAGCTCCGAGCAGAACCGCATCATCGGCGGCCACGCGCTCTACTCCGGCATCCAGATCCGCGGGCTCATCGCGAGCTTCGGCATGGATTACTTCACGAGCATCACGCCGAGCGATCCGTATCGGGTCGGCCGATACGAGGACAGCCGCGGCCCCAACAGCATCCTCTTCGGCATCGGCTCGCCCGGCGGCCTGCTCAACCAGTCCTCGAAGATCGCCGAGACGCACCGCAACAGTGCCAATATCCGCTACGGCACCGGCAAGTGGTCGCGCAGCCGTCTCGAGGTCGATGGGAACTACGTCCTGCTGAAGGACAAGCTGGCCGTCTCCATCGCCGCGCTCGATCAGGAGAATGGCGGCTGGCGGGCCTTCGATTTTCAGGACAAGGAGCGCATCTTCGGCTCGATCACCTACAAGCCGTTGCGCTCGCTCACGATCACCGCGATGGGCGAGAAGGGCCGCGATATCAATGCCGTCATCCGCTCCTTCAGCGAGGTCGAGCAGGTGCTCGCGTGGTACGACAACCGCCAGGCGCTCGGCGTGAATGCCGTGACGCTCGTCCCCAACAATGCCTTGCCTACGGTCGCGCAGCAGGCCCTCGGCATTAACACCCGCGACGGCAATCGCACGGGCCTGAACCGCCGCGCCATCTTCATCGAGAACGACGGCGTGGTCTTCGACGCCATCGGCACCTATCTCTCCGGCAGCTACAATACCAATACCGCCCGCGCTCCCGATGGCACGCCCGGCGTGACCACGACCGCCCTGCGCATTTACGATCCCGGATTCTTCCCGCTCAACGGCAACGCCGCCGGCCCCGGCATGAACCGCAACCAGACGCTGAAGAACTACACCTTTACCGTCGACTGGCAGCCGACGAAGAACCTCATCTTCAACCTCGGCCACAATTTCCAGGAAACTGAAGCCGTCGTAAACCTGATGAACGGCAACAACCCGATCCTGCGCGGCGAGGTCAATCGCACGCTCGGCGTCGGCGGCGCCAATAACCCCTATGCGGGCCGGCTCTACTTCGATGGCGCGTGGACGCGCGACATCCACTTCGGCGACAGCCGCGAGACACGCCTCTCCGCCTCCTACACGCTCGATACGAAGTCGAAGTGGTGGGGCCTGCATCGCCTCGCCGGCTCGGCGTCGCGAACCAATGTGCGCGACGAGCGCGCGAACTCGTGGCTCGTGCTCGCCGGCAAGCCCTTCAACGCCGTGGCGAGCAACGCCAACAACCGGCTCACCACCCGCTACTACATCACCGAGGGCGACTACGGCACTTATCGCACGGGCGACTGGCGCGCGCTGCCCTCGGCCGTGAATTTCGGCGGGCAGAACTACAATCTCGCCTACGCCAACGTCGAGGCCGGCGGCGCCGACAACGGCGGCATGAAGCAGGAGATGGATTCGCTGATGGGCGCGGTGCAGAGCTTCTTTTTCAAGGGCAAGCTCGTGACGACCTTTGGCTATCGCGAGGACAAGGTGGATAATCTCCAGCTCGGCTACTACGACGACCCGATCCGCGGCGATGTCGTCGACCGCAATCCGTCCAAAGCCACCTTGAACAAGATGGTCGGCCAGACCCGCACCGCCGGCCTCGTGTATCACGTGACCGACTGGGTGTCGCTGATCGCGAACAAGTCTTCGAATGTCGGCATCCCGCCGCTCGCGCGCACCGTCTTTCCCGATGGCAATCTCGCCCCGCTCTCGAAAGGCCAGGGAGAGGATTACGGCATCGGCCTCGATCTGCTCGAGGGCAAGCTCAACGCCCGCTTCGTCTACTTCAAAGGCAGCGAGCAGGGCCGCGTGACCGCCCCGGTGGCCAATCTGCTGCGCGACCGGAATATCCGCGTGATGGATGCCTTTGCCACCGTGCTCGTGGGCGCGGGCCGGCCCTTCGCCCAGAGCGAGTGGGATGCGCTGCGCAAGACCTATACTCCGCCGGTCTCGTCGATCTCCTCGGATTTCGACTCCGATGGCTACGAAGCGCGGGTCACGGCGAATTTCACGCGCAACTGGCGCCTCGTCGCGAACTACTCCTACACCGACTCCGGCCGCACCAACCTCGCACCGGAGGCGATCGCCTGGTACGGCCTCAAGCAGAATGACTCCGTGCTGCTCCAAAACGGCGTGACGCAGAATGCGCAGGGCCAGTTCGTGGTGGACCCGAGCGCCTTCGAGTCCGGCGGCGCCGTGGCCAAGTGGATCGAGCTCGGCGGCCGCTCGCCGGCCGCGAATCTCTCCACGCTCCAGACCTCGACCGCGGTTTCCATCGCGCAGGAAATCTTCGACCTCGTCGACACGCTGAACGACGAACGCGAGCAGCAGCTGAAGCGCTGGGGCGTGCGCCCGCACAAGATCAGCTTGTTCACCGCGTACGATTTCCGCACCGGCCTGCTCAACGGCCTCACGGTTGGCGGCGGCTGGCGCTGGCGCAGCGCCAACGTCATCGGCTCGAATTCGAAGGGCGAGGAAATCACCGGCAAAGTGATTACCGCCGCCGATCTGATGATCGGCTACAACTGGAAGCCCAAAGGCCTGAAGGGCCGCGTGCGCTTCCAGGTCAATATCTCGAATGTCTTCGACCGCACCGACATCATCCCCTCGCGCCTCGCGATCTCCGAGACCGCGCCCGACGGCTTCAACATCCCCGGCGGCCGCGGCGTAGCCTACAGCCGCTACGACCTCGTGCAGCCGCGCGACTGGCGCCTGACGACGACGTATTCGTTCTGAGGAACTGGGCGAAGGGCACGAGGAAAGTAGCGCCATTCCCCCTTTGGCCGCGTCTCCGACGATGACGAGAGGGAGTTGTCTGACCGGTATTGGCATCCACCGATTCTTGACTTTGGCTAGGATCTACAGAATGTATTGGAACTAAAGAAGAGGCTTTTCACATGACCACCTCAACGATCTCCCAGAACGGCCAGACCACCATTCCCGCCAAGGTGCGGGATTTTCTGCAGGTGGGGCCGAGCGACAAAATCGTCTATCAATTTGAAGGGAATCGGGTGTTCCTGGAGCCCGTTAGCTCGTCGACCGAGACCCTTTACGGCAGCCTCAAATCCTCTCGCAAACCGCCGACCAAGGAAGAACTCAGCGCCGCAAGAAAAACGCACTACGCGAGTAAGTTCGGCAGATGAAGACGTATCTCCTCGATACGAATGTCGCACTGCGTTTCTTGCTGGCAGACGATCCCCAGCAATCGCCCAAAGCGAAAGCTCTCTTCGCGCTGGCTGAAGCAGGTAAGATTAGGCTTCGCATCTCCCACATCGGGGTCGCCGAATTGGTTTGGGTGCTCCATTCGTTTTTCAATTTCGAGCGGGCCCAAATCGCCACTACCCTTCGTGGGCTTCTGCTGCATGACGGGGTGGAAGTCGATGGCCTCGACACGATGTTGGGCGCACTGGATCATTTTGGACGGATCAAGGTCGACTTTCCCGACTGTTACCTCGCGACGCTCTCGGCCAATTCCAACTCGGCTTTGGTGAGCTATGATCGCGATTTCCGAAAATTCTCAGACGTCACCTGCGTTACGCCTGACGAGCTTCTCAAGCCGTAGCTTCACTTTTTCTTCTTCACCTTCTTCGGCACAGGCTCGCCATCTCCCGCCCCGACGATCTCGCGGATACCGCGCTGCTTCTGCACCCACCCGGCGCTCGCGCGCTGTTTCAGGTCGGCGACCAGCGCCTGGTGCTTCGGGTCCTTGACGAGATTGGTTTCTTCACCGGAATCGGCCCTCAAATTGTAGAGGTAGTCCTCCCCGCTCGTGTAGAAAAAATATTTCCACTCCGCGGTACGAATCATCCGCCCCGCGAAGTTGCCGCGAAAGTTTTCCGAGAGTGCGATGCGCTTCGCACCATCGTCAGTGCCCCGCATCACAGGCACGAGGCTCGTCCCCTCGACGCCGCTCGGCTGCGGCAATCCGCAGAGCTCAGCGAGCGTGGGCAGCACATCCATGTTCATCGCGGGCGCGCGCACGACCTGCCCCTTCGGCAGCGCCTTCGGAAACGACCAGATGAACGGAATGCCAGCCGAGCCCTCGAAGAACGTGTTTTTGTACCAGATGCCGCGGTCGCCGAGCATCTCGCCGTGGTCTGTCGTGTAGATGATGATGGTGTTCTCGCGCAGGCCGAGCTCCTCGAGTTTTTTAACGACGCGGCCCATCTCCTCGTCGGCATACGTGACCATGCCGTAGTACATCTCGCGCGCGCGGAGGATATCCTCGTTGGTTGCCTCGGCATGTTTGTATTTCTCGCGCTCTTCCTTGGCGAGCGAGGGCAGCTCCGCGATGAGCTTGGCGGGAGCGTGCGGGAGGCCGACTTTGCCCTTATACATGTCGTAGTATTTTTGCTGAATCGAGAAGGGGAAGTGTGGCTTGATCAGCGAGACACCGAGAAAGAATGGCTTGTCCTTCACCTGATCGAGAAAAGCCACCGCTTCATTCGCGGTGATGTGATCGGAGTTTTGCTCTACGGGCCACGGCGAGACCACGGAGTCCTGCGGCAGGCGGCTGAAGGCGGCCTCCTGCTCCTCGTAGTCGGGGCGCTGCATCCCGCCGCGCTCGCGGTTGTTTTGGAAGCGCGGGTCGCCCCAGTGCGTCTTGCCGTACCAGTGCGCCGCGTAACCGGCCTTCGTGAAGAGGTCGGCGAGCGTGGTGATATCGGGATACTTCTGCTGGTTGCCGTTGCCGAAGGTGCCGATGTTCGACGGTATCCGGCCACTCACGAGCGCCACGCGCGAAGGCGTGCAGATCGGATTCTGACAATACGCCGACGTGAACCGGATGCCAGTCGCCGCGAGATTATCGAGCGTCGGCGTCTTGACGACTTTGTCGCCGGCGCAGCCCATGATTCGCGAGTTATGCTCGTCGGTCATGAGCAGCAGCACGTTCGGCGGGCGCGCTGCCGGCGCGGCGGCGTGCGCAGACGCGAGCGCTGCGGTGAGCAAGGCGAGGCCGAGTAGGAAGAAGCGGACGCGGGTGAGGGTAGTCATAACGAGGCGACGGACATAACGGGGCAGCGAAGGGGTATGTGGGAGCCTTCGCCGCCCCGCGTCCGGCTCAAGCTCGATCTGCCGCCTCGGTCACGAGCTGGACCGCCACCTCGTTAACCCAGCCGCGCTCCGGGCAAACCGCCGCCCATTCAACGGGCGTGACCTCGCGTGCCTCGTGCCAGCGCGGCTCCGCGACCCAGTCGATGAACTTGCGGAGCGAGGCGCGCGCGGTGGGTGAGGCGCCGCGCGCGAGCAGCGCACGCGTCATGGCCGCATCGTGCTGAAGGCCGCGCGAGCCAAAGCAGCTGACGACCGCATTGAAGAGCGGCGTGTGCCCGCCGAAGCCCTCGGCATCGACGTCCGCGCGCGCATCCACATCCGCGCCGCGCGCGAGGAGCAGGTCGAAGATTTCCTGTTCTTCGAAGTCGATCGCTAGGTGTAGCAGCGTGGTGCCGCCGATCGTCGTGCCGTGCAGCCCGGAGCGCCCGTCATCGTGGCAGCCGAGCTCGGGCGGATAAATTTCGCGATAGGCGAAACGCCGCGCCACCAGCGACGGGTCCCTGTCAATGTGCCGGGCGAGACGGTCCACCTGACCGCGGTGAAACGCCATCATCGGTGTATCGGGCAAGTCGTAGCCCTGCTCGGCGAAGACCTCGAGGCATGCGTGCTTGCGCGCGGGGCTGCGCCCATAGGTCTCGAGCACCATGGCGAGCGGCGCGAGCCGGTCGCCCTTGGCGTCGGCGAGCGGCGCGCCGAGCTCGACGAGGAAGCGCAGGCCCTCGGGCATGATCGTTTCGCAGGGGCCCATGACAATATCCGGCGGGATGATTGCGCCGTGGGCGTGCAGCCAGCGCGCGGTTTCGAGCTGGCCCTGCAACACCGCGCGGTCGAAGGCGTGGCTATGATCCTTCGCGCCGAGCGCGGCGCAGTCCTCCACGATGTCGAGGTAGCCGAGATTGGCGGCGTGGCTCATCGGCGGGCCCCAGTTGGCACTCCAGAGCGGAATGTGCAGCAGATCGGGCCGCGCGCGGAGCAGGGCGCGGACCTGCTCGCGATTGCGCTGGCGGATCGCCGTGAGGATCGAGCGCGAGATCTCGTTGGCCGAGATGCGCTGCTTCAGCTCGGCCCAATTGACGAAACCGTACTCGCGCGCGAGCACGAGCTGGGCATCGGCGAGCCGGGGCTTGGCGGCGGCGAGCGTGGCGGGATCGGCCGAGGCGAAGCGCGGATGACGGTGACGGATCCGCTCGAGCGCCTCAGGCTGGGCGGAGCGCCAGAGCAGCAGGAGCTCACGGGCTTCGCGTTTCGGAACGTCTAGGTGCGGTTGCGCGGGCAATCCGCGGGATACAGTAGGCATAACCTTTCCTCCAGGAGTGAGCCCGGGCGTCCGCAAAATCTGGGCAGGAGTTCAGGTTGCATGTGGGTGAAACGATGCAGGTGAGCTGAGCTCATTTCCGCGGACGGGAGGCTGCCTGACAGCCTTGGGGAAAGAGTGTGGATGCGGAAGGGCGGGGTCAAAGCGGAAATGGTGAGGCGGGTTGAGTATCCGGGTTATCGGGTGGCTTTCTTCCCGGGCAGGGATGGCCGCAAAAAGGCGCAAAAATTCAAGGGCGGAGCGTAAATGATCCGTGGGCCTATAGGCCCACGCACGGGTGCATCGCGACGGAGGGTTTCTGCGCCTCTTTGCGGCCAAGAAAACGGCGGCGCGGGTATGGACCGTAGGCCGCGTTATTCTTACAACGTGGTTTCAAAATGGTTCGTCATCCTGAGCGTAGCGGAGATCTAGGGGAACGGACACCTAGCCGCCTTCGCACGCGTGGATTCTTCGCTGCGCTCAGAATGACATGGGTGATGGCGGCCCTGTTTGAAAACAGGCCTGCCTCGCGGACGGGGCTCCTGAGTGTCCCCGTTCACGCGGCCGGCTATCTCCGACCCAGCGATTCGAGGCGTTATTTCTTCTTCTCCGCCGGCGCCGTGCGGATCGTCGGATACGTGATGCCCAGTTGCTCCAGGTACGTCCCGTATTTTGTGGAATCGAAATAAAACTTCTTCATCGGCTCGCGATACTCGGCCATGATCTTGGCATTGAGCCAGACGGCGGGCTTGTCGTCTTTGCCGAGGAGCGACTGGTACTTCTGGTCCTTCGTCTGCACGGTGCGGAAGTAGTCCCACGATTTTTCCACGAGGGCGAGCGTGGTGAGAATATCGATCAGCGACATCGCCATCACCTTTGCGCCGGCGGTCGTGCCCTTGTGCGCGATGGGCGTGGCCATCGCGATCGCGTTGGACCAGTTGTGGCCGGGGAGGCCGGGGATGTTGGCGGGATAATTGAGGACGACGGTCGGGACATTCCACGAGATGTCGCCAATGTCATCCGAGCCGCCGCTGCGCGTGGCTTCGGTGGCGGGGCCGTTTAGGCCGGTGATCTGCACGGGGAGCCCGGCGGGCGCGGTCTTCACCTCGCGCTGGACGGCCTTGGCGAGCGTCTGGTCGGCCTCGCTCCACTGCGGGAGACCGACGGTCTTCATGTTCGCGGCAACGGCTTCGGCGATGGGGCGGTTGAAATGCCCTGGCCACGCGGAGCCGAGCACGCGCGACGTCACCGTGGTATTGCTCATCATCGCGGCGGCCTGGGCCATGGTATCGCCGATCTCGCGGAGACCTTGGATGCGGGCGTAGTCGAGCTCGCGGAAGAAGTACCACACACTCGCATTGGCGGGGACGACGTTGGGCTGGTCGCCGCCATTGGTGACGACGTAGTGCGATCGATGCTGGAGCCGGAGGTGCTCGCGGCGATAATTCCAGCCGACGTTCATCAGCTCGACGCCGTCGAGCGCGCTGCGTCCGGCCCAAGGCGCGCCAGCGGAGTGGGCGGTCTCGCCCTTGAAGAGATACTCGACCGAGACGAGGCCCGTGTTGGTGCCGGTGCCCCACGCCACGCGGAGATTGTTGCCGACGTGGCTGAAGATCACGACGTCGATATCCTTGAGGTATCCGGCGCGCACGAGGTGGGCCTTGCCGCCGAGCTGCTCCTCGGCGACGCCGGGCCAGAGCTTGATCGTGCCGGAGAGCTTGGCGCTTTGCATGAGGCGCTTCACCGCGATGGCCGCAGTGATATTGAGCGGCTGGCCGGAGTTGTGCCCCTCGCCGTGGCCGGGCGCGCCGGGGATGATGGGATCGTGATAGCCGACGCCGGGCTTCTGCGACGCCTGCGGGATGCAATCGATATCGGAGCCGAGCGCGATCACGGGCTTGCCGGAGCCCCACGTGGCCATCCACGCCGTCGGCATCCCCGCGATGCCGCGCTCGATCGTGAAGCCCTCCTTCTCTAAAATGCCGGTGAGATACTTCGAAGTCTCGACCTCCTGAAAGCCCAGCTCGCCGAAACTGAAAACCGTATCGATCATCACCTGCGTCTGCTTGGCCATCGCGTCGACGTCGGCGGCGACTTGTTTCTTGTAGTCAGCGGGCGTCGCAGCGGCGAGGGTGATCGAGGTGAGCGCAGACGCAGCGAGCAGGACGAGCGGGCGGAGGGGAGCATGCATGGGTGGAAAAGAAACCGACGTGGGAGACGGCGAAGCAGGGGGGGCGAATCAGCGAGGGGGTGATGACGAGTTGACGATGGACGCGGCGGCTTGAAAGCAGAAACTGCGCCTGTACCTCACTCCCCCCCCGTTCTATGCCGCGTCTCCCCCTTTTGGCCTTGGCAGCGTTTCT
>JAZKEV010000592.1:31797-37639 GCA_040386765.1 Verrucomicrobiota bacterium
CGTTTCTCACCTTGGCCGCGGTGTTCGCGCGCGCAGCGGACCGCCCGCCAAATATCCTTTTCATCCTCGCCGACGATCTCGGCAAAGAGGGGCTCGGCTGCTACGGCGGGCTCGATTACCGCACGCCGAATCTGGACCGGCTAGCGGCGACCGGCGTGAAGTTCACGCAGGCGTACGCGCAGCCGCTCTGCACTCCGACGCGGCTGCAGCTGATGACCGGGAAATACAACCATCGGAACTGGGTCGCCTTCGGCGTCATGGACCCGAAGGAGAAGACGTTCGGCCACTACATGCAGTCCGCCGGCTACAAGACCTGCATCGCGGGCAAGTGGCAGTTCTGGTCTTACGATCCGCCGGACTACCCGGGCGCGGCGGGACGGCGCGGGATGGGCCAGAAGGTCGAGGACGCGGGCTTCGACGCGTACTCGGTGTGGCACGCGTTTCACACCGAGGACAAGGGCTCGCGCTATGCGAATCCCAAGCTGTATCAGAAGGGTGGATTCGTCGCTGGCACGGAGGGCAAGTACGGCGACGACCTGTGGGTGGAGTTCATCGCGGACTTCATGGATAAGAACCGGGAGCAGCCGGTCTTCGCCTACTACTCGATGGCGCTCCCGCACTGGCCGATGGTGCCGACGCCGCACTCGAAGGAATGGGCCGATCCGGCCAAGCGCCTCACGGAGGATACAAGATATTTCAAGGATATGGTGGAGTACGCCGACACGACGATAGGCCGGCTGCTCGCCCGACTCGAGACACTGAAGCTGCGCGAAAATACCCTCGTTCTCTTCTTCACCGACAACGGCACCGACCGGAAGATCACCTCCCGCACGCGCACCGGCACCGTGCAAGGCGGCAAAGGCGAGCCGACCGATGCGGGCATCCGCGTGCCGCTGATCGCGCACTGGCCGGGAAAATTTCCCTCCGGCACGGTCGTCAACGATCTCGTGGATTCGTCGGACTTCCTGCCGACCATCGCAGAGCTCGCCGGCAAGAAACTGCCCGCGAGCTGGGGTGCCGACGGCGTGAGCTTCGCGCCACGGCTCTTCGGAAAACCCGGCACGCCGCGCGAATGGGCATTCTTCTGGCACGACCCGCGTCCAGGCTGGGACAAGGAAAAGCGCACGCGGCAGATCTTCGCCCTCGATGGGCGTTTCAAGCTCTACGCCGACGGAAAGTTTTTCGACGTGACGGACGACCCGCTGGAACAGCGACCGTTAGAGCCCGGGAAACGCTCGGCCGCCGGACGCGCCGCGATTCTGAAACTAGCGAGCGTGATCGAGCAGCAGCTGAAAGATTATCCGGAGCGGAGATGAGGGGATGCGGGTGGACCGGAGGTGAGGCCGTAAGCGCGATGGCCTTAGGGTAGGGCGAACCGTCCCCGGTGAGCCGTCGCGATGCATACGTGCGCAGTCGGCAAGATGTCGCACGCGCAAAGCGCGACGGCTCACCGGGACGATTCGCCCCACCGTATTAAGCCACCAAATCCGAGGAGCCCCAACGGGGCGGCCAGTCGATAGCCCAGGGCAACGCCCTGGGTCTCAAGATGGAAAAAGAAAGAGCCCTGAAGGGGCGACACTCTCTTCGCAAGGTGCCGTTCCTTCGCCGTCATCTGCGGGCCGGTAGATATTTCGCCCGTCCCGCTCACTCCACCCGCAGCGCCACCGTCGGCGCAATGCGTGCCGCGCGCCGCGCAGGTACCCAGCAGGCGGCGATGCCGACGAGGACGAGGAGGGCGGCGACGGCGGAGAAGACGAGGGGATCTTTGGGCGAGGTGCCGACGAGCATGTTCATCCGGCCGAGGAGGAACATCGACGCGTACGCGCCGGCGAGGCCGAGCACGAGACCGATACCGAGCTGGATCAGGCCGCGCGAGAGCACGAGCCGGATTATGTTTTGCGCAGTGGCGCCGAGCGCCATGCGGATGCCGATCTCGCGGGTGCGGCGGGTGGTGGCGTGGGCGACGACAGCGTAAAGGCCGATCGTGGCCATGAGCAATGCGAGCGCGGCGAAGGTGAGAAACAGCGTGCCGAAGACGACGAGGAACCAGCGGTTGCGCTCTAGCGCGCCGGTGAGCGTCCGGACTTCGAAGAGCGGCAGATCCTGATCGAGCTGCTGCACGATGGCGCGGATCTGCGGCGCGAGCCCGGCGGGATCGGCGCCGGTGCGGACGAGCATCGTCATGCCGCCCCAGCCCTCCTGTCGGTGCGGCAGATAAACGAGCGGCGGGGCGTCGACATCCTGCGGGCTCTGCACGATGTTGGCGCAGACGCCGATCACCGTGAGCCACTCCTTGGGTTTGCGCTCCTGTCCCTCGAGGAAGCGGAAACGCTGGCCGACCGCGGGCTGTTGCGGCCAGTGCTTCGCGGCAAACGCGGCGGTGACGATGGCGACCTCCTTGCCGGCCTCGCCGTCGATGGCGTTGAAGCCGCGGCCCTGCACGATCGGCAGCCCGATGGAGGAGAGGTAGGTGGGCGTGAGGACGTTGAGCGCGGTGCGGTGCGGCTTGTCGTCCTTGGCGAGCGGCTGGCCCTCGATCTCTACGTCGCCACCGGCGTTGCCGAGGCCGGGCAGGTGGGAGGTCATGGCGACGTGCGTGACGCCCGGCGCGCCGGCGAGGCGCTCGACCAGTGTCTCGTAAAAACGGATACGCTCACCGCGCTCGGCGTAGCGCTCGCCCTTGCCACCGGGCAGCGACATGCGCGCGGTGAAGATGCGCTCACGCGGCACGAAATCGTTCACATTGTGCGACGCGATGAAGCTGCGGATCACCAGGCCGGCGGCCGTGAGCAGGATGACGGTGAGCGCGAATTGAAAGACGACGAGCACGGCGGTGAGCTTGCCGCCGCTGGCGCTGCCGCTGCCGAGCGTGCCATCCTTGAGCGCGTGGGCGAGGTCGACGCGCGAGGCGCGCAGGGCGGGCGCGAGGCCGAAGACGAGGCCGCAGACGATGGAGACTGCGGCGATGTAGCCAAAGACTCGGAAATCCATGCTGAACTGAATCCAGTAGGGCTTGCCGACGTCCTGCGTCGCGAGGTCGAAGAGGTGTACGCCGCCGGCGGCGATGGCGAGGCCCAGCGCGCCGCCGAGCAAACTGAGGAGCACGCTTTCGACGAGGAGCTGGCGGATGATCTGCCAGCGCGTGGCGCCGAGCGAGGCGCGGACGGCGATCTCGCGCTGCCGGCCGATGGCGCGGCTGAGCATGAGGTTGGCGACGTTGGCGCAAGCGATGAGCAGCACGAGGCCGACGGCGCCGAGCATCGTGATAAACACCCGGCGGATGCCGGCGCCGTTGTAGGTATCGTGAAACGTGCGGAGAAGCGCGCCGGTATCCTTGTTGGTGTCGGGGAATTCCTTCGCGAGACGCTGCGCGATGACGTTGAGGTCGGCGCTGGCGGCAGGGATATCGGTATCGGATTTCAGGATACCGAAGACCTGCAGCTGGCGGCTGGTGCGCTTTTCCAGGTCCTCGGTGGGCTTGAGGACGGACCAGACATCGTCGCGATTGGGGAAGCGGCAGCCCTCGGGCATGACGCCGATGATGGTGGCGGAGGCGCCATTGTAGCGCACGGCGCGGCCGGCGATGTTGGGGTCGAGGCCGTAACGATTTTTCCAAACGGTGTAGCCGATGAGCAGCACCTCGGGAGCGCCGGGCTTGCCGTCTTCGGCGGAGAAGCCGCGGCCGGCTACGGGCGGAATCTGCAACAGGGCGAAGAGGCCCGGGGTGACGCGTTGGCCGACGTAGCGGTCGGGCGGGTTGCCAGACTCGCTGATGACGGCGCCCTGGCCCTGCGCGGCCTCGAGGCCGTCAAAGGAGCGGGTGTTGGTTTTAAATTCGAGGTAGTCAGGGTACGAGAGAGACCGGCGGCTGTCGGGGCGGGTGAGGTCCTGGCCCGCAACGGTGACGAGCCGCTCGCCGCGCGGCACCGGCACCGGCTTGAAGAGCACGGCGTTAACCAGCGTGAAGACGGTGGTGTTGATGCCGATGCCCAGCGCGAGCGTGAGCACCACGACGACGGAGAACCAGCGATGGGTGGCGATGAGCCGGAGGGCGAAGCGGAGGTCGGAAAGCATGCGCGGCCAGGCAGGGGCCGTGCGGAGAACACGCGCGAAGAGCGGAAAGTTTCAGTAAAATGAGGAAAGGTCCCTGAATGGAGCTGGGGGGGGCCGGTCGCCCGGCTTGGGGGAGGGAGGCTCCCGACGCGATCGGACCTGCGAAGAGCACAGCTCCGAGCCCTCCCTACTTCAGAGTCACGGTGAACGCTTCGCGCACGAGCTGGTTTGTCTCGAGGAAAACCTTGAGCGAATCGTAGGTGGCGGTCTGAAAGCCGGAGGGCGCAGCGTCGTCGTGCTTGACCGCGGTCTTGAAGAGAGCACCGAAGGACCGGAGCGCGCCGAGCCGGACGGGCGTGGGCGTGAAATACGTGCGGATGTTGGCATTGATGCGGGCGCGGTCGGTGGTGTCGTAGATCGCGGCGACGCAGACCTTCAGCGTGTGGGTGACGCAGTTGTCGTAGCGGTCGACCCACGGGTTGGCCATGAGGTTGTACTCGGGGATGTAGAGGGCGCGATAGGCGGGCGAGCGGATCATCGCGAGGAGGCGCTTCTGCAACGGCTCGATCGGCACGCACACCGCGACGTCGGTTTCGTCGATACCCGCGACAAAATTGTAGATGAGATCCTGCTTCAGGTAGCTGCGATCTTCCTGCGCGGAGTCCTGGTAAAGATTGTAGACAGTGTAGGTATGAAAAATCGCGCCGTCGTCGCCACGCACGGCTTCAAAAACCGCGAAGGCAACGTGCGTATAAGAGATGCCGTGCGGCATTTCCGAGCGCGGTCGACCGCATCGGGCGAGGATGGCGACATGGGCTTTGCGCGCATCGAGCTGGTCGTTGACCCGCAGGGCGAAGTCGCGGATGGCGCTGTCGCCGTACTTGTCGACGCCGACCTTGGCCGCTTCGCTGCCGGCATGGACGGGCGTGACAAACGCGCCCGCGCAGGCGAACGCTAGCGCGAGTACGCGAACGAAGGGCGTGCGTCGAAGGAAAGCGAAGAACTGCACGGGAGAATATGGCAAGAGCTGCGGGACAGCGAAGGAGTAGGGCGGGTTTTAACCCGCCCTTTCGCACGTACGAAAGGCGTGGAAGGTGCGAATTCCGATTCGGCGCTCTTTCACCTTTGATCTATTTCCAATCCGGAGCGGGTTAAAAACCCGCCCCACCTTATTC
Organism: Verrucomicrobiota bacterium; assembly: GCA_040386765.1. Lineage (GTDB taxonomy): Bacteria > Verrucomicrobiota > Verrucomicrobiia > Opitutales > Opitutaceae > ER46. The sequence goes on from JAZKEV010000592.1 coordinate 37,026, forward strand.
ACCGGCTCGCGGTGCGAAACATCTCAGCCGGCGAGGGATCGCGCGCGACGCTCTGCTTGGGTGCCGGCGGCGGCAGCGTTGGCGGGACGGAGCGCTCGCGATTCAGCGCCGGGCGCTTGGCAGGTTCGCCGGAGGCGAAATCCCAGAGCTTGTCCCCACCACGCGTGGTCGCATTGCCGGCTTGCGTCGTGGCTTCGCCGATGGCGCTCACCACGGTGCCGACTCCGGCGACCGCGCTGCCGCCGGTCCAGAAGGCGAGGGCCGCGACGCCCGAGGTCGCGCGCGCTCCGGCGGTGATGACCTCGCCGCTCGCGCTCACGGCCTGCACGGACGCGTTGCCACTATGGCCGACGGCGTTGGAAAGATTGCCTGAGATGCCGGTGGACTGAGCGGAGAGTGGCACAGCGGCCACGGCGAGGAGGGAGGCAGCGAGGAGTGAGGCGGGGATGATTTTCATGGCGCGCTGAGGATACTCGAAGCGCGGCAGCGGGCGTTAATTGATAAGCTTAATGGCGGGTATTGAGTGGAGGGGAGGAGATGGGTGGAGCGGCCGCAGGTGGGCTTGAGGTAGGGCGAACCGTCCCGGTGAGCCGTCGCGCCGCACACCTGGAACT
>JAZKEV010000593.1:0-4366 GCA_040386765.1 Verrucomicrobiota bacterium
GGTGCGCGGACATTGGAGAGATCAAGCGTGGCGACGTGGTCAGTGAAGAGCGCGTCGCGGTCCGGTGGGTTGGGTCGGTTCTCCGGCCAGAAAAGGCGCACATCGTTAAGTTCCGCGGTCTTCACGTGGGCGAAGATCATGGCGGCAGGGGTCGAGCGATACTTGGAGACACCGTTGTATTTCTTCGGGGCGTCGCGCAGGTTTTCGTAGTCGGTGACACGCAGCAGCACATCGCTGAAGCGCACGAAGTCGATGGGATGACCGGGCAGCCCCTCGACGAGCACGCGACCCGGACTCTGGATCGAGAGGTTGCTGAAGCTGACATCGCGAATGCGCCCGAGGCGCGAGCTGGCGGTGCGCTTCTCCAGGAGAATCTTGATTGGCAATCGCACGTCGGAGCGCCACTTGGGGACTACGTCGTCGGCGGGGATGGGGCGGATCACGATATTGTTGAAGCGCACATTCTCGACGGTGCCGCCGTCGCGGACGACGATCGTCAGGCCGTTGCGGGTTTCGAGGGCGCAGTCGGAGAAGAGGATATTGCGAAAATCGCCGTGACTCTCGGTGCCGAGCTTGAGCGCCGCGGGTGAGCAGCGCAGGACGCAACCGGTGACGACGATGTCCTCGCAATGGCGGATCGGGCTGTCGGGCCGGTCGCGCTTCGTCTTCAATACGATGCCATCGTCGCCGGTTTCGATGTGGCAATCGGAGATGCGCACTGACTGGCAACCGTCGATGTCGATGCCGTCGTTGAACGCGACACGGGTGTTATTGCGAATCGTGACACCGCGGATCGAGACGTTGCGGCTGTGCTTGAGGTGGAGGGTCCAGTGCGGAGAGCGCAGGATCGTGATGCCTTCGATACGGATATTGGACGACTCCTGGATGAGGATCATCCGGCCGAAGGGGACGATCTCCGGCCTAGCGCGCCACTCTTCGCTGCCGGTGCTGCCGTCGTGATAGGTGTCGCCCTGTCCGTCGATGATCCCGCGGCCTTCGATGCCGGCGTACTCGAGGCCATCGGCGAGAATGAGCGATTTCCTGCCATAGTCCGCGACGCGCGTGCTCGCACGCAGGATGGCACCGGCCTCGAGGTGGATGGTCACACGGCTTCGCAGCGCGAAATCGGCGGTGAGATACGTGCCGGGACGAAAGACTACGGTGCCGCCGCCCGCCGCGTGGGCCGCGTCAATCGCGCGCTGGATGGCCGCCGTATCCAAAGTTTCACCACGGCCCATCGCGCCGTGCATCCGCACATCGAACGTGCCGGCGGCGGCGATGGTAGCGAGGCCGCACGCAATGAGGCCAAGGGCGGCGGCGAGGGCAAGCCGGTAAAGTGGAGTGCGAGGCGACATCTCAGAACGAGAAGGTGTTGGTGATGTACCAGTCGCGTGCGTTGGGCAGGCCGTATTGGGCGACGGTGCCGTCCTTGGGGTGGATCACGAGCGGTTGGAACGAGGTGTCGGCGACGATGTTCTTCACATTGAGCTGCACCCGCCAGGTGATGCCGCGGCGGAGCGGGCGCTCGTAGCCGAGCCAGGCGTCTAGGTTCCATTGGTCAGGCTTCATCACAGGATTGTTCACGTCGATCGATGACGAACCGTCGGGCTGCGGGAGGATGATGTAGCCGATGCCGGCCTTGTCCTGCCAGCGGACCCCCGTGCCCACGCTCCAGCCTTTCAGCCACGCCTCGCGGAAGGTGTAGTTGGTCACAAAATTCACGCGCCATTTGCGCTGCTCGAGCGCCTGCGTGCCCTCCTGCGCGTTCAAGGTCTTGTAGGGCGCGGTAAACTGGGAATACATGCGCTCGCCCAGTGTCAGATAGCTCGAGGGATTGCTGCGATCGACATTCAGCGCGGAGCCGAAGGGCGAGTCCTTCAGCGCCTCGAGGTTGGGCCCGAAGATTTTCAGCCAGCGCTCGGTGACAGGGCTGATGTTGGAGAGCACGGTGTTTTGCCGGGCGATGTTGAGGGCGGTGCGCCAGCTGCGCGTGACATTGAATACGAGCTCGATCTCGTGGCCCTTGGCGACCGAGTCGGCGGTGTCGGTGAGGCCGGTGGGATTGCGGTGAGTCGCGGAGACGCGGCCATTGGCGTCGGTGGTCACGACATGGTTGAAGATCTCCTTCATCTCCGCAGGCACGCCTTGGAAGAGCCGGGCGATCTCGGCACTGCGGTCGATGCCGTTGTTGCGGTCGGCCTCCCAAGCCTCGGCTACGGTGAACAACAGGGTGCCGGTCGCGATGCCGATGAGGTTGGAATAGGAGGCGTTGGCGGCGCGAGTCTCGAAGCGATTCCACCGGAGGATGAAACGCTGGTTTAGCAGCGTGAGGTTGATGCCATATTCGCGGGTTTTTCCCTCCGGAGGGGGAAGGGCCTTGCCGAGGTAGTCGACGCGGCCACCGGAGGTGGAGAAGTTTTGCGAATCATTATAGAAGATGCTGGCCTCGGGAGCGCCACCGAAGCGGCGGAGGAGGGGCTTGGGTGCCTTGGCGACTATGCTGTAGCTCTTGAGCCGCCCCTGTGAGATATTGGTCGGCACGGAAGGGGGCTCGAAGCCGTCGTAAGTGAAGCGCAGGGCCGGGTCGCCGGGGATTTGCGGCGGGCTGCTGTTGGTGTAGAGCCGCGACTTGTCTTCGCGCCAGCCGGCGATGGTCACGATGTGATTGCTCAACCAGTAGCTCTGGAAGATGGCGGCCGAGGAGGAGATTTTTTCCCGCGAGGTGCTGCCGGCATTGAGGATGGCCTCTACGGTCTGCGTCTCGGTACGGAGCGTCTGCGTCGCGGGGTCGAAATACTCCACGGGAATCTGGAGGCCAGGCGTCCAGATGGGGACGTTGATCGATTGGAGCCGGGCATCGGCGGTGGAACTCACGTGGCTGCCGATCAGCGAGGGCCCGATGTAGACGATGCGGTTGATCTGGCGGCTCTGCGGGCGGATCGGAACGCCGAAGAGGGCATCCTGTCCGGGCCCGTTGAGCGCGAGCTTCTCGCTCGTATTCATAGTCTCGATACGCTGGCGCTCGCCAAGGCCGGTGAGCGTGTGATGGCCCAGCCAGCGGCCGAGGCTTTTGTTCAGATCGCTGACGTCTAACTTGGCGAAGCCCGTCGCACGGAAGTCCTCCCGGACGCGGCGCAGGCGTGTCTGGTTCACCGCGCCGGTGTAGATGAACGGGCGACCCACGTTGAGGTTGGACTGGCCGTTCGCGAGCGTGGTGTTAACGTCGACGAAGACGTTGGACCCGACACGATTGGCATAGGGCTGGTAGTTGATGCGGACGTACTTCTGCCGGTCCGCGACCAACTCGAAGCCGATGCGGTCCCGCCACGCACTCTGTGAAAAAGCGATGTTGGCGGTGTGAAATCCGCTGTTGTGGTAGGCGGTTGTGCCTTCAATGAGGCGGTGGCGCCAGTCGAAGATGCTCGCATTGGCGGGGTTGAAGCTCTGGAAACGCTGCGAGGAATCGATGTCGAAGGCGTTCTTCGTGCCGAGGAACGTGTAGGTCTCGGCTTGGCCATCGACATTGATCGCCGAGACGCCGCGCTGCTGGGTGGAGCCGACCTGGGTGCGGCCGGAGTAGCTGGGTACGGCGGCATTGGCGTCGCTGTAGTAGGAGTAGATCGAATCCTGCGGCGATATGCTGGGGCCGCGGGTGACGAAGGGAAGGGTCGCGCTACTGCCGGCGGTGAGGCGCGTATCGCGATCGAGTGCGGCAAAGTCGTAGATTGGCCGCCCCGCCTCCATCCAAGGCGTGATGTTGTCGAGCGGCAGGAACGGATTGGGCCGGCTCGCGTGAATGCGGCCTGCCTCGGTGTTGACGCGGAGAGTGGTGTCCTTGAACGGTCGGAACAACAGCGCGCCGTACGTGCGCCGGTCCTGCTCGAACGCGGGGCGCTGCTGGAAGCGATTGTCTTGATAGAGACCGATCGCGCGGATCGCCAGCTTGCCGCGGATGAGCTCGCGATTCACGTCGAGCGTGCTGCGCGAGCTGTTTTCTTTGCCGAAGCGAAAAGTGGCGCGGCTCAGGTTCTTGAACGAGGCTTGGTCGAGGCTGTGGTCGATCACACCGGCGGGGCTGCCGAGGCCGAAGAGCACGGCATTGGGACCGCGATTCACGGTAACCTGGCCGGTGTTATGTCCGTCGAACGGGATGTCGGTAAGAAAATAGCCGCGCGTGGTGCTGGCGCTGGTGAGGCCGCGCACACGCGTGGCGGTCTGCGGCGACGAGCGCGCGCCCTCTGCGCTGGCGAAACTCGTATCGACATCGGCTGCGGAGAAGTTGCCATTGATCCCTCCGACCTCCGCGCCGGTGGCGTAGACGAGCAGGTCGTTCGCGGTCGTCGCGCCGATGTCGTCCATGAAGGCC
>JAZKEV010000594.1:0-11041 GCA_040386765.1 Verrucomicrobiota bacterium
TCTGGTCGAGGAACCACCAGCCGCTGCCAAACTGCACCTTGCCGGGGATCGAGCCATCCTGGAAATTGCCGATCATCGCCCCGAGCACGTAGTTGTCGTTCGGATTGTTATTGTAGACGATCGTGCGCGGCAGCTGGTCCGTGGAATCGAGCGCGTTGAGATAACGCGAAAGCGAGACGGCCTGCGGGAAGTCGCCGATCGAGTCGAAGCCCGTGTCGGGGCCGAGCTTCGAGAGCAGCCGGTTATTGTTGTTTCGCAGCGCGCCGAGGTGGAGCTGCTTCGTCCAGCCGCGCGCGGCATCCCAGCGGCCAAACTCCAGCATGAGGTACGAGCCATAGCGCGCCAGTTCTTCGGGCGTCGCCGCCCGGCCGCCGCGCACCGCGTCAAAGATCATCTTGGCCTGTGCATGCGTGCAGGGCTCTGCGAGCGCGCTCTCGAGACCGTGGTCCGAAACGCGCGCGCCCGCCGCGTGGAAATCGTCGTGCCGCTTCTTCAGCGCGCCGAGCAGGTCGTCAAAAGTCTTGATGCCCGCCGCCGAGTAGCCGGCCACGCCCGCGAGCTTCTCGAGCCACGCGGCAAACGCCTTCGGGTTGCCGACCGCCAGCGCCTTGTCCGGGCGAAAGGCCGGGTAGACGCGCGCCTTCAGCTTGCCCGGGCTGCGCCGGATCGCCTCGTGATGCTCCAGCGAGTCCGCCGGATCGTCCGTCGTGCAGACGACGGCGACATTCGACATGTTGATGAGGTCGTGCACGCGGAGCTTCGGCAGCTTCGCATCCGCCTTCTTCCAGATCCGCTCCGCCGACTTGCCGTCGAGCAGTTCATCCACGCCAAAATACCGCTTCAGCTCGAGCGCGCTCCAATGGTGCAGCGGATTGCGCAGCGTGTGCGGCACGGTCTCGGCCCACGCCTGGAACTTCTCGCGCGGCGAGCCGTCGCCCGTGACGAATTTCTCGTTCACGCCATTCGCGCGCAGCGCCCGCCACTTGTAGTGGTCGCCGCCCAGCCAGAGCTCGGAGAGGTCGGCAAACTGGTGGTTCTTCGCGATCAGGTCCGGCGGCAGATGGCAGTGGTAGTCGTAGATCGGCTCGCTCTTCGCGTACCGCTGATACAGCTCGCGCGCCTGCTTGGTGCCGAGAAGGAAGTCTTCGTGGATGAAGGGACGTGAAGCCATGGTTGGGAAAATCGATTAGCGGCGGTTGATCGGCGTTTGTAGTTCCGCCTTCAGGCGGAATCGGGACGGCCTCGAGGCGGAACTACAAACACCAGCATTCATCGGCGATACGAGGGGTTATTTGGAAATATCGTTCAGCATCTCCTCAAGCGTCGTATAACGCCCGAGCAGCGTGCGCGCCGCGCCGCACGTCGCCGCGGAGGCGAGTCCGGTATTCTCGGCGAGAAACACGATGTAGCTCGCGATATTTTTCGCGAAGTTAAGCCGGCCCTCGTCGCTCACGCTGTAGAAGCGCGCGCGCTGCCGGTAGCCCGCCGGCGTGTGATCGCCCAGCGCCGCTATCTCCGCCCGACCGCCGCCCGCGAGCACATGGAGGAAATTATACACGAACCAGAACATGTGCTCCGGACTCGGCGGCAGCGATTCCAGCGCCGCGCGCGCCGCCGTCGGATTCGCAAAAACATCCGTCCCGCGTCCGGCCTTCGCCAGCGCGTCCGTCACGAAGACTCGCGCCATCTTCTGCTCGGTCGCGTCGGCGCTGAAGGCCCCCGCCACCGCCAGCTCGATTGTAAATTTATACCAATCGCGCCAGAGCGCCTGGTCCGCCTCGTTTTTCGAGGCGAAGAGCGCGCGGCCCATCTCGTAGGTGTAGCGCCCGCTCGTCTTGATTTCGAGCCGGCCGCCCGTGACCTCGCCCATCACGCGGTAGTTTTCCGCCGATTTGCCCGAGCCCGAGTGGAAACCGATGCTCGCGCCAAATTGCCGGCACACGCCCCACTGCTTCTCGATCAACGTGCGCAACGCGGCGTTGTCCGGATACGGCATGTTCTTCTGGAAGCCGAAGGCCGGCGCCACGAAGTGGATCTTCATTCCCAGCGCATCGCACAGCGCCAGCATGATCGCCGTCGTCTCGGGCGTCGTCAGCCCCGGCAGCTCGTCGATGGAAAGCTCGCGCAAATACCCGCGACCGACCTCCGTCGTGAAGAGCTTGGCGCGCGCCGCCGCGTACTTCTCATCGCGGCGCTTCATCTTCTGCAGCGAAGGCCACACGTAGGCCAGCAGCTTGGCAAAGTCCGCCTCGTTCAGCGTGAGTCCGACACTCGCGACCCGCGCCTTCACGGTCGCGACCAGCTCCGCAGGCACATTGGCCTTCACCCAACCCGCCGCATCGTCCGCGACCTTGGTTTGCGCCAATTCCGGCGAAAGATCGAAAGTGATGTAGCTCGCCAGCACGCAGCCGGTCACAAGCGCATCCTCGCGGTTGTCGAACTTGCCACCGATCGGCTGGTGGTCGGCATTGAAGCTCCACGCGATCCCGCGGCGGTGAAAGCCCGTCTTCAGCTTCGCCATCACGCAGCCGTGGCTCATGCCCTCCACGCTCTGGCCCTGATGGCCTTCGGGAACATTGGTGCCAATGAAGGGAAACGGCACCGTGTCCAGTTTCCCCGCCAGCATCACGTCGACATCGTAGACCAGCTCGCGCGGGATCGAGTTCTGGTTCGCCGTCACGCCGATGCTCAGCGCGCTCATCGCCCAGTCGACCGCCGGCCAATGCAGCGTCGTGAAGCGCGCGCCGATGCCCAACGTGCTCTGTCCAAGTTTTTCGGTCGCCGACGCAAAGATCGTGCTCTTCGGGTTGTGCTCCTGCACGAGATTCTTGAGCCGGAGGAGATTGGCAAAGGTCGCGGGAAAAACTGCCCTAGTCTTATGAGAAATAGCTACAACTCCACTATCAAGCAGATCAACGGTCACGCCGGCTCCGTCTGCGCGCCAACCACAATCGCCCGTCTCCCGATCTTCGAACAACGTCCAGCTCCCCTGTTTAGTCTCGAAGTGGCTTTTGTGGTAAAAATGAATGTCGCTTAGTTCCGCGCCGAGCACCTTTCGCGACAGCCCCTCCCAATCCAGACAGAAATCCGGACTCACGCACGGGTTCGTCGCGATACGCAGGTTGTTCTCGAGCAGGAAGCGATTGATGGCGGACATGAGAAACTGAAACTAAGACTAAAGGGGAATTTCAGTGGCTCACATTCCCCCGCCGCTGACAAGGCTCCGTTCCGTCACACCGTCCGACGATATTGCCAATTATCATCGCCGCCCCACACCCGGCAGCCACCGCCCTCCCCAATCCTCACTCCCACAACTCCCGCGCATCCTTCACCAACTGCTGCAAAATCGAGAACCGCACCTCGCCATAATCCAGCGCATACCGCCGCTTCCCCGCGCGAAAGACCCACGTCGCCGGCAACCAGTTCACCTCATACTTCAAAAACGTCCGCATCCGCGTCTCATCCGCACGCTCGCCGTTGGGGTGCAGGAGCAATTGGAAATTTTTCTGCGCCCCGATGCCATGCTTCGCCAGCAGGGCCTTCCCATCGCCCTGGCCGCCGTTCCACGACGTGATGAAGATCACATTTACATCTTTGTGATCGTTGATGAATTTCGCCCAGCCCTCCGGCTTCGAAATCTCGCTGTAGCAATTGGAGCACCACGGCGCCCAGAAGTGTACGACCGTCGGCTTGTCCGACGCGATCGCCTTGGCGACCTCCTCCTCGATCGGCAACCGCATCGCCTCCGCCGCACGAGTCACGACTGGCGCCATCGCCATGGCCAGTACCCCCGTTACGATCGCGAGTCGAAAAACCGACAATTTCATCGCCGCACGCTAACCCCAGCGACTTCCGCTTGCAATCGCACACCCGCGCGCCCGCTCGCCAATTTTCTACCTTGCGCGCACGCCCCCGCGCGATGTTCTTCGGCCCTTTTACATGTCCGCTGTCGCCACGCCGGTCCCCACCACGCAACCGAATCCGGACCACGTTCTCCGCATCGCCGCGGAATTGAACGTCAAGGTCTTCCAAGTCGCCGCCACCGCGCAGCTGATTTCGGAAGGCGCCACCGTCCCCTTCATGGCCCGCTACCGCAAGGAGGTCACCGGCGAGCTCGACGAGGTGCAGATCACCGCCATCCGCGATCGCCTCGAGCAGATGAAGGCCATGGACGAGCGCCGCGCCTCCATCCTCGCCTCGCTGAAGGAGCGCAACCTCCTTACGCCCGCCCTCGAGAAGGCGATTAACGCCGCCGACTCGATCACCGTTCTCGAGGATATCTACCTCCCCTTCCGCCCCAAGAAGCGCACCCGCGCCACCATCGCCAAGGAAAAGGGCCTCGAGCCCCTCGCCGATCTCCTCTTCGCGCAGGACCCCGCCACCGATGTCGCCGCCACCGCGCAGGGATACGTGGGCAAGGAATACGTCGCCGACGACGGCAAGAACGTGAAGTCCCAGATTGCCACCTCCGAGGAGGCCCTCGCCGGCGCCCGCGATATCATCGCCGAGCGCGTGAGCGACGACAAGGATGCCCGCGCCCGCCTCCGCGCCGTTTTCCAGAAGGATAGCGTCGTCACCTCCAAGGTGATGTACGGCAAGGAAAACGATGCCGAGGCCGCCAAGTTCAAGGACTACTTCGAGTGGAATGAGCCACTCTCCAAGGCCCCCTCCCACCGCATCCTCGCGATGCGCCGCGGCGAGAAAGAGCTCTTCCTCATGATGCGCGTCACGCTCCCCGATGAGAGCGCCGCCTTCGCCACCGTCCAGTCCCTCTTCATCAAGGGCAAGAGTCCCGCCGCCGATCAGGTCGTGCTCGCCGTGCAGGATGCCTGCAAGCGCCTCCTCGCCCCCGCGATGGAGACCGAGATGCGCCTCGAGTCCAAGAAGCGCGCCGACGAAGCCGCGATCAAGGTCTTCTCCGACAATGCCCGCGACCTCCTCCTCACCGCTCCGCTCGGCCAGAAGGCCGTGATGGCCATCGACCCCGGCTTCCGCACCGGCTGCAAGACCGTCCTCCTCGATCGCCAAGGCAAGCTCCTCCACAACGACGTCATCTTCCCCGATCGCCACGCCGAGGAGGCCAAGGAAAAGCTCACCGGCTTCATCAAGTTCTTCAACGTCGAGGCCATCGCCATCGGCAATGGCACCGCCGGCCGCGAGACCGAGTCCTTCATTCGCGCCCTCGGTTTCCCTGCCACGATTCCCATCGTGATGGTAAATGAGTCCGGCGCCTCCATCTACTCCGCCAGCGAAGTCGCCCGCGAAGAGTTTCCCGATCACGATCTCACCGTCCGCGGCGCCGTCTCCATCGGCCGCCGCCTCATGGATCCGCTCGCCGAGCTCGTGAAGCTCGACCCCAAGTCCATCGGCGTCGGCCAGTATCAGCACGACGTCGACCAGACCGCCCTCAAGCGCTCGCTCGACGACACGGTGGTGAGCACCGTCAACGGCGTCGGCGTCGAGCTCAACACCGCCTCGAAGCAACTCCTCAGCTACGTCTCCGGCCTCAACGCCGCCACCGCCGCCGCCATCGTCGCGCGCCGCAATGAGAAGGGCCCCTTTAAGACCCGCGCCGACCTGAAGGACGTTCCGCGCCTCGGCCCGAAGGCCTTCGAGCAGGCCGCCGGCTTCCTCCGCATCCGCGACAGCGCGCACCCGCTCGATGCCAGCGCCGTGCACCCCGAGCGTTACGCGCTCGTCGAGAAGATGGCCGCCGATATCGGCACGACCGTCCCCGAGCTCATCCGCGATGGAAAGCTCCGCGCCAAGATCAAGCTCGAGAGCTACGTCACCGCCGACGTCGGTCTCCCCACCCTCACCGACATCATGTCCGAGCTCGCGAAGCCCGGCCGCGACCCGCGCCAGAAGTTCGAAGCCTTCAGCTTCACCGAAGGCATCAACAAGCCCGAGGATCTGAAGCCGGGCATGAAGCTCCCGGGCATCGTCACCAACGTCACCGCCTTCGGCGCCTTCGTCGATATCGGCGTCCACCAGGATGGCCTCGTGCACGTGAGCCAGCTCGCCGATACCTTCGTGAAAGAGCCCGCGAGCGTCGTCCGCCCGCAGCAGAAGGTCATGGTCACGGTCACCGAAATCGACCTCCCCCGCCAGCGCATCGCCCTCTCGATGCGCAGCAAGCCCGAGATCGGCCCCAAAAACCCCGGCGGCAACGCCCCGCGCACCAGCCCCGGAGCCCCGCGTCCGGGCGGCTCAGGGCTCCGCCCCGGCGGCGGCGCCCCGTCCGCTCCCCGCCCGCCGCAAACGCTCACCAACGACTGGTTCAACGCCGCGCTGAACAAGAAGCGCTAAAGGTAGGGCGCATTATCCCTGACGCACCGCTCAGGACATTCGCACCCGCTTGAGGCGGCGGCTTAAAAATAAGCCTCCCCACCCTCAATCGCCTACCAAGCTCCCAACGCTTCCGCCCGCCCCGCCACCATCGGGAGCATCGTGTCGAAGCCCGCGATCGAGACGATCTCCCGCACCGGCTGTTGCACGCTGCAGAGCGCGGTGCGCCCACCCGCCGCGGCCACCTGCTTCGCCACCTGCACGATCGTGCGTAGCCCCGCTGAACTCACGTAGTTCACCGCGCCGAGATCGAGCACGACCCGTTTTGCACCGGGAACCAGCTGCTGCGCCAGCGCGGCTTGCGCGGCCACGGCATTGAGCGCGTCAAGACGAGGCGCGCCAATTTCGAGGATGAGCGTGTCGCCGTGGGAGTGGGATGCAATTTGCATGACGAAATAGGAGGGTTTGGAAACGCCGGCCACTGGGCACAACGCGAATGCAGGAACGTGCGGGTGATCTGGCGCCAGACAAGCCCAACCACGAAAACCTTTTGCCAGAACCGGATTGATCCCGACTCCAAGCCCTCCTTGCTTGAAGCTTCGTGGAGATTTTCGCGCTCATTCTCGCCGGGCTTGGCTTTTACTTCATCGGAGTAGGCGGCATTCGCACAAGCCTGCAGCAGATTCCCGGGCGGCGCTTCCGCGAGCTGATCGGCGGCGCGACGCGGCATCCGCTGCGCGCGGCCTTCACCGGCTACTGCACCGGCGCCGTCACGCAAACCTCCATCGGCGTCTCCGTCATCCTCGCCGGTCTCGTCGCGCGCGGTGTCGTCACGCTCTCGCAGGCGCTGCCCGTCGTCGCCTGGTCCAATGTCGGCCTCGTCGCCCTGGTGTTTCTCAGCAGCCTGCCGGTGCACTTGTTTGCGATGGCGCTGATCGGCATCTGCGGCATCTGCCTCAACTATAATTTCGGCGGTCGCTTCCGCGGCTTCATGGGCCCGCTCTTCTCGCTGGGCATGCTGCTCTTCGGCCTGCGATTGCTGAAGGAGAGCTTCGCGAAGCTCGCCGTCGCCCCCGGTTTCGAGTCGTTTATCGCGGCGACGCACGGGTTCCACCTGCTGCCCTTCCTGCTCGGTGCACTGCTGCGTATCCCCATCCAATCCACCTCCGCCGTCGCCCTCCTCGGCGTGATCCTGCACGAGGCCGGCATCTTCAGCGAAAGCCAGGCCCTGCTCGTCCTCTATGGCACCGCCCTCGGCACGGGCCTGGCTACCTTTACCCTCACCTCGCACCTCAAGGGCGTGATGCGCCAGATCACGCTCTTCGAGGCGATCATCAACGGCGTGGGCGGTCTCGTGCTCCTCGTCGTGTACTATCTCGAGCACGTCGTCGGCTGGCCGCTGCTGCAGCACGCCGCCGCAAGTCTCGCCGACGACTTCGGCATGCGTTTCGCCTACGTCTTCCTTGTCCAGCAGCTCCTTTGCGTCGGTGTCGCCTACGCTCTCCTGCCTCGCGCTCCCATCTTCCTCGAGCGGCTCGCCCCGACCACGCGCGAACAAGACCTGTCTCGCCCCCGCTTCATCCACGACGAAGCGGCGCAGGATATCGAGACCGGCCTCAGCCTCGCCGAGCGCGAACTCGCCGGCTTGCTCGACCGGCTCCCCGATTATCTGCCATCGACCGATCCGGGCGCCCCGCATCACGCCCCGGGCCACGTCACCATGCTGCACAACGCCACGCTCGCCGTGCTCCGCGAGCTCGACTCCTTTCTCGCCGCCCTCTCCGACAAGCGCAACAAGACCCACGCTACCTCCGTCGCCATCCTCCAAGCCAAGCGCCGCGTCGACCTCGTGATGGGCATCGAGGACGGAGTCCACGAGCTGGCCCGCTGCCTCGACCCGCTCACGGTAAATCCCGCGACGAAGCAACTCGTGCTCGCCGTCGTCGACTCGCTCGACGCCCAGCTTCGCACCGTGATCGACGCCGCCACGAGCCGCACCGACGAAGACCTTGCCCTGCTCAGTCGCATCACGCGCAGCTCCGCCGAATCCGTCGAGCGCGTCCGCCGCACCTACCTCGGCGCCGAGCGCGACCTCGACCATGCCACCCGCCTCGGCGTGCTCGCTCTCACCTCCCAGTACGAGCGCGTCGTCTGGGGCCTGCATCACTTCAGCCGCTCGCTCACGAGCTCAACCGAAACTTAAAATCATCCTCCACCTTTTCATGTCCAACGATACCTCCGCCACCACCCCCGACGCCGCGCTTCTCGAGATCGTCTATGGCAACGATCTTTTCGTCCAGGCCCGCGATCCCCGCCACTTCGAGGCTTACGAGAAGTCCCAGCACCCGTCCGTCACGATGCTCACGTGCTGCGATGCACGCCTCCACCAGCTCGTATTTAACTTCGACCCCATCGACCGGACCTTCGTCATCCAGAACATCGGCAACCAGCTCCAGCCCGCCTGCGGCTCCGTCGACTACGGCGTTCACCACCTCAAGACACCCCTCCTCCTCGTGCTCGGCCACACGCGCTGTGGCGCGATCAAGGCCGCGATGAGCGACTACCGCAGCCTCTCGTGGGAAATCATCCGCGAGCTCAACGGCCTCCACCTCCCGCTGTTGAAGAGCGTCGGCTCCAGCACCGCCGCCGACCCCGAGCAAGCGTGGCTCCGGGCCGTCGAGAACAACGTCGACTACCAGGTCGACCTCGCCCTCCGCCGCTACGGCGACGACGTGAAGTCCGGCAAGCTCGCCATCGCCGGCTGCGTCTACGACTTCGCCGACCTCTACGGTCGCGGCCGTGGCCGCATCCTCCTCATCAACATCAACGGCACCACCGCCGCCAAGGACCTCGCCGCCTCCCCGCTGCTCTCGCAGCTCGACGGCGAGCTGAAGAACATCGCAGTCTTCGACCGCAGCCTCTGATTGAAGTAGGACGGGTTTTTAACCCGTCCCTGGATGGGTAGCCCGCCGCGTGAGCGGCGGGCGAATAGCTTAAACCTCCCCCGCCCCCAAGGCCCTCTCTCACCGATACGGCTGGTGCAGCTCGACCGGCTTCTGCGTCTTCGTCTTCGTGCGCAGCTTCAAGTTCAGCATCTCGACGCCAAACGCGAAGGCCATCGAGAAGTAGATGTAGCCCTTCGGGATGTGCTGGTCCAGGCCCTCGCCCACCAGCGTCACGCCGATCAGGATCAGGAAGCTCAGCGCGAGCATCTTAAGGGTCGGGTGCCCGTTCACGAAGTTGGAGATGCGCCCCGCAAACACCAGCATCACGCCGAGCGCAATGATCACCGCAGCGATCATCACCCCGATCTTGTCCGCCATGCCCACCGCCGTGATGACGGAATCAAGCGAGAAGACGATATCGAGCAGCAGGATCTGGATGATCACGCCGGTGAAGGTGATGCCCGACCGCGAGGGATTCGCGTGCCCGTCGTCATCCTCCAGCTTCTCGTGCACTTCCTTCACGCTCTTCCAGATCAGGAAGAGGCCGCCGAGGAGCAGCACGAGGTCTCGACCGGAAATGTCTCCCTTCGGCGTCGGCAGCATCGGCAGCGTAAAGAGCGTCGCGTTTAGCCCCATGATCCAGGTGAGACTCAGGAGCAGCAGGATGCGCGTGACGAGCGCCAGCGCGAGGCCCAGTTTGCGGGCCTTCTCCTGCTGATGGGCTGGCAGCTTGCCGGCGAGGATCGAGATGAAAATCACGTTATCGATGCCGAGCACGATCTCCAACCCGGTGAGGGTCAGGAGGGAAATCCAAATCTGCGGATCGCTTATCCATTCCATAATGCCGCAAGCGATAGCGACTAACATCCCCCGCGGTCAATGCATGACCGACTGGAAAACCCACCGCCGTTTCTTCGGGCATTCTCTGTAACGATTGTAGGTAAGCGCCAATCGTCTGCTGCGGTTCTCCTCTCACTTTTCCTTCCGCCTCCAAGGGTACCCGCCTCCCAACGCGTAATTAGAACATTTCGAGGCAGTGGTGCCGGTGATTAGGTTCACTGCAGGGCTTTGGCCCCGCGCACTATAAACTCGCGACCGGGCGCCAGTCACATCACAAGGCGATACCCAAAACCCACCCCAGCAGGCGAGTCGACCCCGCTCACCTTCAGGCCGGCCTTCCTGCTTCCCACCCCTATGAAGCTCCACAACACCCTTAAATGGGGCGCCGCTGCGTTGGCGACCATTGCACCTGCAACGCTTCGCGCGAGCGAAGCCGATATCCGGATTCCGGATCTCACCCGAGTCGTCTTCTTTAACGGCTCTCTCTCGGGGATGAATATCCTCATGATCGGCCTCGTCGTCTGCGCCCTCGGCACGATCTACGGCTGGATGCAGTACCTGCAGACGCGCAATCTGCCTGTCCACAGTTCGATGGCCGCCGTCTCCCAGATCATCTGGGAAACCTGCAAGACCTACCTCTTCCAGCAGGGCAAGTTCCTCGCGATGCTCTGGATCCTCATCGCCGTATGCATGGGCTACTACTTCGGCGTGCTCTCGCACATGGGGGTCGGACACGTGGTGGTCGTGCTCCTCGCCTCGATCCTCGGCATCCTCGGTAGCTACGGTGTCGCGTGGTTCGGGATCCGGATCAACACCGTAGCCAATTCCCGCGCGGCGTTCTCCGCCCTCCGCGGCAATGCCCTCGCCACGCTCCTCATCCCGCTCAAGTCCGGCATGAGCGTCGGCCTCCTGCTCGTCGCCATCGAGCTCTTCTTCATGATCTGCATCCTGGCGTTTCTCCCCGTGGA
>JAZKEV010000595.1:0-412 GCA_040386765.1 Verrucomicrobiota bacterium
CAAAATGCTCTTTGTCGGCGACGACCTCACGCAGCTCACGCGCGGCGACCTCGGCGCGATGCAGGGCTTCGCCACCGAGGAATTCGTCAAACTCCGTCAGCTTGTCGGCGACGAAGCCCGCTTCCTCTCCTTCGCCGAACTCGGCTTCGATTCCTACTCTCAGCTCATCTATACGACGGCTCCGCAACTCGCCCGACACCACGAAACCCTCCGCCGGTTCCTCGCCGCCACGCGCCTGGGTTGGACGACTGCTTTGGCCGAGCCCGAGACCGCCCTCGCCACCATTCGCGACGCGGCGGCCTCGTGCACCTACCTGACCCCGTCGAGCCCCGTCGACCCGGATGCGATCACCCTCGAGATCGGCGGCCGGCGCGTGCGGCGCGATCCGTCCCACCAGGACGGGTGGGACTGG
>JAZKEV010000595.1:422-2899 GCA_040386765.1 Verrucomicrobiota bacterium
TGACGAAGCGTTCCAGCGCAACTGTCTGATCGCCCTGCGCGACTACGTTGCGCCCGACCACCAGCGTCCGTTAGCCCCACTCGACGCCGCCAAACTCACGCGCCTCCAAGAAACCTGCGTGAACATCGGCCTCTTCAAAACCGCCGAGCCCGTGTCCAAATTCTTCGTCGATCTGGAACGTCCCTAAGCCGGCAAAATCCGTTTTTACCGTCCGGCGATTCTGATGGCAGTGCGTCCCCTGCGCCGTAAATTCGGCGCCATGTCAGGTCCCGCCTTTTCCGCCAAGAAACCACCCGCCGAGCTCGATCCTGAGTTCGAACCTTCGTCTTTGCCCGAACCGCCCGCTCCGCGCGCGCCTATCGATCGCTCCACGTGGGCCAAACCTTGGGCCCAGCTCAAATATTTCACGTTCCAGCCCGCGATCTTCCCTCGCCTCCTCGGCCACGTCTCGCCCGACGCTCGGCCCGGCGACTTCGTCAACGTTTACGACAAGAACGGAAATCTCACTGGCGGCGGCCTCTTCAACCCCCGCGCCAAGATTCCCCTCCGCGTCGTCTGCCACTCGACCACGCCCATCGACGAATCCTACTTCGAGACCGCCATTCGCCGTGCTGTCGCCCTCCGTCGCGATCTGTTCAAGCTCGACGAGACAACCGACGCCTATCGCCTGATCGGCTCCGATGGCGACGGCCTCAGTGGCCTCATGATCGACCGTTACGGCGACACGCTCCTCTGCGAAGTTTACTCTCTGGGCATCGCCGAACGCCTGCTCGGTTGGCTTCCGCTCATCCACGAGCTCGCCGGCACCAAGTTTGCCCGCGTCCACGTCGATCACGACCTCGGCTCACTCGAAGGCATCAAGCCTTCTTGGTTCAACGAGACCAACGCCGCGGCGCCGACCAAAGTAAAAATCCGCGAGCACGGCATTCGCTACGAAGTCGATTTCGCCGAGGGTCACAAAACCGGCTTTTTCTGCGATCAGCGCGATAATCGCCGCGCCGTTGCCCGTTTCACCAAGGGCGCGCGCGTCCTCGATCTCTGCTGTTACACCGGTGGCTTTTCGCTCAACGCCAAGATCACCGGTGGCGCCGAGGACGTTACCTGCGTCGATCTCGACGAGGCCGCGCTCGCACAGGCCAAGCGCAACGCCAACCTCAACCAGGCGCGCCTCAAGTTTGTCCACGCCGACGCCTTCGCCTACGCCCGCCAGATGCAGCAAAACGGTGAAAAATGGGATGTCGTCGTCCTCGATCCGCCGAAGTTCATCTTCACCCGCGACGCCGCGGGCAATTGGGAAGGCCGCCAAAAATACGAAGACCTCAACCTCCTCGCCATCTCACTCGTTAAGCCGGGCGGGATTTTCGTTACCTGCTCCTGCTCCGGCCTGCTATCCGTGGAGGATTTCGAGGCGCACGTCATCAAAGCCGCGCATCGTCAGCAGCGCCGCCTGCAGTTCTTCGACCGCACCGGAGCCGGCGTTGATCACCCCGTTTACTCCAACTGTCTTGATAGTCGCTACCTGAAAGTGTTCTGGGCGCGCGTCGTTTAACCCAGCAATCCCCTGATTCCATGGCTAATCTTACACATCTCTTCGAGCAGAACAAAACCTGGGCTGAAGCCATCAAGCAGCGCGATCCGGAGTTTTTCAAAAAACTCTCGCGCCAACAAAGTCCCGAATACCTTTGGATCGGGTGCTCCGACAGTCGCGTGCCGGCCAACGAAATCATCGGCCTTCTCCCCGGCGAAGTTTTCGTGCACCGCAACATCGCCAACGTCGTCGTTCACACCGATCTGAATTGTCTCTCGGTAATCCAGTTCGCCGTGGATGTGCTCAAGGTGAAGCACATCATGGTCGTGGGCCATTACGGCTGCGGCGGCGTGCGTTCTGTGCTGCGCTGCGAGCGCGTCGGTCTCGCCGACAACTGGCTGCGCCATGTGCAGGACGTGCGCGAAAAACACGACTGCCGCCTGCATGCGCTCGACAACGAGACCGCGAAGCATGACCGGCTCTGCGAACTCAACGTCATCGAACAAGTCGCCAACGTCTGCCAGACCACGATCATCCAAGATGCGTGGGCCCGGGGCCAAGACCTGACCATACACGGCTGGATTTACGGTCTGAAAGACGGACTTATCCGCGATCTGCACCCCGACGTTACCAGCGCCGCGACCCTCGCCACCACGCAAGCCACCGCTCTGGCGGCGCTCTGAGCGCGCCCCACGCCGGACACGGCCTTCTGAACGCAGAATTATCCCGCGTGGAGCCTGTTCCTCAAACTTCGCCGGGCCCGGTCGATCGCACCGACATGGTGATTAAGAGCAAGGTCGAGGCTGAGTTGACTCGGTTACTCTACCGTTCGGCGGGCTTTGGCCTGTTTTCGAATTTCGTGCTGGCCGCAGTATTGATCGCCGGGTTGTGGACTTATTTTCCCGCGCGCACGCATCTACTCTGGTTCAGCGCCGTTATCGTCGTCTCG
>JAZKEV010000596.1:0-20883 GCA_040386765.1 Verrucomicrobiota bacterium
AGCGGAAGCGGGTGGGCTCGCCGACGACGAGACCGAACTCCTGCGGCGGGACATCGGCGGTGGTGCCCTCCTCCATGCCGAAGGGCGCGACGCAGAGGGCGCGGACGGGCGGCTCCATGCCGGGCACGGCGGGCATCGCGGACTCGATGCCGACGTAGTAGGCGCGGGCGGTGCCGCCGCGGATGCGGAGGCCGTGGCCGTGGCGGGCCCAGCCGTAGTAGGCGGCGCCCCGGGCGACAGCGAGATCGAGCTCGGCGCCGGAGAGATCGGCGGCGGACTGCCCGCCGTCGGATTTGAGCCAGCTGTTGAGGACATCGAGGACGCGCTGACGGAGTACTTGAGATTTGAATACGCCACCGTTGAAGAGGATGGCGGTCGGGTGGATGAAGGTTGACGACGCCGAGAGCTTGGAGCCGAGGGCCGCGAGCTCGGGCGTGTGCGAGGCGGCGAGGGATTTGGCCTGGCGGATGAGGAAGGCGGCGAGGTGGCGGGTAACAGCGGCATCCTGCGCGTAGGGGAGCGCGATCTGGGCGAGGCCGGTGGAGCGGGCGGTTTTGGGGAGATCGGTGACGGCGACCTCGGGGAAGAAACCGTCGGTGAGGACGCGCGTGAGCTCATCGCGGGCGAGCTCGGCCTTGATGGTGCCGCCGATCAGCGAGGAGCCGCGGCCGGGGATGACGAGAGGAGCGCGGGCGAGCTTGGTGTCGGCGAGCATCGCCTCCTTGGCCGCGCGGCAGGCGTGGGTGAGGGCGGTGAATTGCCAGGAGTCGAGCTTCTTGCCTTCGGTCGTGAGCCGCTGGTTCACAGTGTAGGCGAGCGCGAGGTCCATGTTGTCGCCGCCGAGGAGGATGTGGTCGCCAACGGCGATGCGGGTGAGCTCGACTTCGCCGGCGCGGTCGGTGACGGCGATGAGGGAGAAGTCGCTGGTGCCGCCGCCGACATCGACGACGAGAATCACGTCGCCGGGACGGACGTGCTTGCGGAAGCCCTCGCCGGCCTGCTCGGTCCACGCGTAGAAGGCAGCCTGAGGTTCTTCTAGGAGCGTGACATTCTGGAGGCCGGCCTGCTGCGCGGCGGCGAGCGTGAGATCGCGGGCGGCGGCATCGAAGGAGGCGGGGACGGTGAGAACGATGTCTTGCGCGGAAAAGGGCGTATCCGGAAACTGGTTATCCCACGCGGCGCGAAGGTGCGCGAGGTAGGCGCGCGAGGCCTCGACGGGCGAGATGCGCGTGACATCGGCGGGTGCCTGCCAGGGCAGGATGGCGGCCTGGCGATCGACGCCGGAATGGGAGAGCCAGCTTTTGGCGGAGGAGACGAGGCGGGCGGGGACCTTGGCGCCGTGCGCGCGGGCGAACTCGCCGACGAGGGCATCGGTGGGGGCGGGTTTCTTTTTGGCCTTCGCGTGCCACGGGAGCGTCAGGGCGTCGGCGGGGAACTCCTGCGCGTTGGGCAGGTAGAGAAACGAGGGGAGGAGATTTTTGTTTTCGACGGTGCCGACGGCGGTGACCTGCGGGATGGCGAGGGTGGATTGCTCGCGACCGCGGGCGGAGGTGCGCTTCAGCTCGAAGTAGGAGACGGCGCTGTTGGTCGTGCCGAGGTCGATGCCGATGGAATAGGTGGCGGACGAAGACATGAAGATTTAAACCACGAAAAACACGAACTACACAAAAGAGAGACGCGCAGGGAAGCAGAGGACGGTTGAGGCGCGAAGTGAGTGAGAGAGCGGGCCGCTTAGAGTTCGACTTCGGCCGGGGCGAGGACGCGGGCGTCGAGGGTGGGCGAGACGGCAGGGAGCTTGATGGCGGTGGCGACCCAGCCGTGGTGCTTGAGAGCGCCGCGGTACGGGGGCTGGCCGGCGACATTGCCGGTGAGGCGGATGCGCTCGGGGTTAAAGCCGGTGGGGACGGTGACGGAATCGCCTTCGGCGGCGGCGAGGGCGGGCTCGAGGGTGAGATACTGTTGAAGGACCTTGCGGCTGCCGGCGTGGACGACGCGCGCGGCGGCGCCGATATCGGAATCGGAGAACGCGGAGACGTCTTCCTGGAGGAAATCGATCAAGCGGCCTTCGCGCTGGAGGAGGCCGAGGAGGGCGAGGCCGGCGGCGTGGGTCTTCTCGGGCGTGGGCGCGGTGGGTTTCTCGACGAGGGCAGGCGCCTCAAGGGCAACGACTTTGGCGGCGAGCGAGGCGTTGCCGAGCACGCGGAAGGCGAGGCCGAGACGGGCGAAGAAGGAGGGAGCGGAAGGCGACGAAGACATGGGAATCGGCCAAGCGAACAGAGATTGGCCGGAGATTCAACGCGGGAGGCGCGATGGGCGGTGACGCGTGGGTTACGGCCGAAGAGGAAGTAAGACCGACCCCGGGATGGGGCCTGCGTGGCGAGGGCGATTCCTCGGACGAATTTTTAGCCGATATCGAAGAAGTCGAAGAGCGAGCCGAAGTCGAAGTCGGGCCACTCCAGCCAGGACATGTCGATATCGAACCAGTCGAGAGAGGCTCCCTCGGTCATGGCGTCGAAGATCTCGGACTTCATCGATCCGTAGTCGCGGGGCTGGCCGATGGTGGCGTGGTACGCCTCGAAATCCTCCGGCGAGGCGAAGAGTGCGAGCGCCCAACTGAGGGCATCGGCGCCGAAGCCGAGGAGGTCGACAACGTCGGCGATGCGTTGGAAGGAATAGTGGCGCTGTTTGC
Organism: Verrucomicrobiota bacterium; assembly: GCA_040386765.1. Taxonomy (GTDB): domain Bacteria; phylum Verrucomicrobiota; class Verrucomicrobiia; order Opitutales; family Opitutaceae; genus ER46. The sequence continues at coordinate 2,690 of JAZKEV010000596.1, forward strand.
CGTGGCGCTTGAGGAGCTCGTCGCCGACGGCTTTGCCGAGGGCGCGTTTATCGAGAGGCGGTGGGGCGATGAGTTTCATGACAACAGGACCGGATAGCGGGGCGGAGGGCGTTGTCACGGCGTACTGGTCAGGCGTGGAAATTTCGGCGGCGCGTGTAAATGGGCGCTAGGTGAAGACGATGACCGCGGAGGGCGCGGATGAGGCAAGGCGAAGCCTCATCCGCGTTCGAGTGCACCCGCGTCTACTCGGCGCGGAGCGCGGTGAGAGGACTGACCTTGGCGGCGCGGCGGGCGGGCAAGTAGGAAGCGAGCAGGGCGGTGGCGACGAGAAGGACAGTGATCGTGGCGAAGGTGAGGGACTCGGCGGGGGGAATCTCGGGGATGATCGCTTGCAGCAGGCGCGCGATGGCGAAGGCGCCGGCGAGGCCGAGGAGGGTGCCGGCGAGGGTGAGGCGAAGGCCCTGCCCGACAAAGAGGGCGAGGATGTCGCGGAGTTGAGCGCCGAGCGCGAGGCGGATGCCGATCTCATGCGTACGCTGGATGACGGAGCCGGAGATCAGGCCGTAGATGCCGAGGGCGGCGAGACCGACACCGAGGAGAGCAAAGGCGGTGAGGAGCCAGCCCGTGAGCGCGAGGTTGGCGAGGCTGCGATCGATCTCCAGCCGGACGGTCGCGATATCGTGGATGGGCTGGTCGGGATCGATGCTGGCGACGATCTGGCGGACGGCGGCGGCGAGTGTCTCCGGCGGGGCGTGGGTGCGGAGAGCGAGCGTCACATAGCTGACCGGGGTTTGGGTGAGCGACCGATACATCTGGAACGAGGTCTCTGGCGTGCCGATGTGGCCAGCGACGCGGATATCGCGGACCACGCCGACGATCTCGCGCCACTCGGGTTCGTCGCCGGGCGAGCCGATGCGTTTGCCGAGGGCGCTCTCGCCGGGCCAGAGCGTGCGCGCCATGGTTTCGTTGATGACGATGACCCGCGGCGAGTCGGCGCGATCGGCGGCGCCGAACGTGCGGCCGGCGACTAGCGGGATGCCGAGAGTTTCGAAGAACGAGCCGGAGATGGGCGTGCTGTACGCAAGGCTGGCCTGGCCGGGAGCGGGCGCAGGGCGACCCTCCACGACGATGTTGGCGGAGCCGGAGAAGCCCCAAGTGGGGAGTGTGTTCGCGAGTGCGACGCGTTCCACGCCGGGGAGGGCGGCGAGTTTCTCCTGGAGCTGCTCGTGGAAGGCGCGGCGGCGGGCGTCGTCGGGATACTTGGTGGACGACAGCGCGATGTAGCCGGTGAGCAGACCATCGGGCCGCCAACCGACCTCACGGTCGGCGAAGCGCTGGATGCCGCGCACGAAAAATCCGGCGCCGGCAAGCAGCACGAGGGCGAGCGCAATCTCGCTGACGATGAGCGCCTGGCGGAGGCGATGCTGCGCGCGGCTCGCGGTGCCGCCGCGGGTGTTTTGCTTGAGGGTCTCGTTGACATCGGGGCGCGAGGCGAGCCACGCGGGCAGGACGCCGAAGGCGAGGCCAACGAGGAGAGAGACGGCGAGGGCAAAGCCGAGGAGCTTGAAATCGATGGGCAACGCGAGGCCGGGCGTGGTGCCGATCAGCAGGCGGCGGGAGAGGAAGTCGTTACCCCAGGTGGCGACGAGAAGGCCGAGCGCGCCGCCGCCGAGGCCGAGCAGGAGCGTCTCGCTGAGGAGGTCGCGCATGAGGCGCAGACGCGAGGCACCGAGGGCGCTGCGGATGGCAAACTCGCGGGTGCGGGCGGCGGTGCGCGCAAACTGGAGGCTTGCGAGATTGGCGCAGGCGATGAGGAGCACGAAGCCCGCGAGGCCGACGATGAACCAGGTCATGCGCTGGCCGGTGTCGTTCTGGCTGGAGCGGGCGAGCGACATCAGGCGCTCGCCCGTCATGTGCGAATGATGCGTGGCGAGCTGCAGGGCGAGGACGTCGAGGGAGGCTTGTGCTTGGTTTATGGATACGCCAGCGCTCAGGCGGCCGACCAGGTGAATGTAGTTGGTGGTACGGGTGGCGCGTTGCTCGTCGGTAAAGGCGATGGGACGCCAGGCTTCGATACGGCTCCAGATCAGGCGATCCTCATAGCCAGGTGGCATGATGCCGATGACGGTGACGGGCTCGCTGTTGAGCCGGATGTCCCGTCCGACGATGTCGGGATCGCCGCCAAAGCGCGCGAGCCACGAGGCATGTGTGAGCACGACGACGCGGTCGTTTCCGGGACGATCCTCCTCGGCGGTGAAGACGCGGCCGAGCAGCGGGGCGACGCCGAGAGTCGGGAAGAAATTGGCCGACACTTCCATCGCGCGAAAGCGCTCGGCGGGCTGGCCCGGGGCCGAGAGCGAGTAGTTGGTCCAGCGCAGGGCGGCGAGGTGGCTGAAGACTTTGTTCTCGGCCTGGTAATCGAGGACGTTGGCGGGCGCGTGAGGCCACGATTGGGATTGCGGAGCGGTGCGGTACACGCGCACGAGGCGCTCGCTCTCCGGGTAGGCGAGCGAGCGGAGCATCAGCTCGTTCAGGACGCTGAACATCGAGGTGTTCAGGCCGATGCCGAGCGCGAGGGTGAGGAGGGCGGTGAAGGTGAAACCAGGCGTGGCGAGGAGGCGGCGGAGAGAGGGCATGGGGAGTGGGGAAGCGCGAAGGGCGAAGTCCGAAGTGAGGAGATCCGAGTATGGAAGCGCTTTGGAAACCGGAGGATGGTTTGAGGCGGTATCGGACTTCGGATTTCAAACTTCGGACTTCTATTCGGTTCGTAGCGCGACGATGGGGTCCACCTTGGCGGCGCGGCGGGCGGGGAGGAGGGTGGCGGCGACGCAGGCGAGGGTCATGGTGAGCGCGGCGGTGGCGTAGACGGCGAGGTCGAGCGGGGGGACCCGATAGAGGAGGCGCGAGAGGGCGCTGGCGGCGAACCAGGCGAGGATCACCCCGGCGGCGAGGCCGGCGAAGGTGAGGCGGAGGCTGCCGCGGAGGACGAGCGAGAGGAGATCGCGGCGCGTGGCGCCGAGGGCGGCGCGGATGCCGAATTCGTTGGTGCGGCGGGCGACGAAGAAGGAGTTCACGGCGTAGATGCCGGCGAGGGAGAGTGCGACGGCGAGGAGGGCGAAGGCCACGACGAGCTGCGTGACGAAGCGAGACTGCCACGCGCTGTCGGTGTAGATGCGGCTGGGCGAGAGGTGGGCGAAGAGCTGGAGGTTGGGATCGAGTTGGGCGAGCGCGCGCTCGTAGGCGCGGCGATCGGGCGCGACGCCGGAGTGGCGGACGATGAAGCCCATGCCGAGGCCGGGCGGCTGGCCCTGCGTCAGCGTGAGGTAGAACGTATCGACGACGCGGGGCTGATTGCCGGAGCCGAGGACATCCGCAACGACGCCCACGACCTCAAACCATTCGCCGCGCCCCTGCTCGAGCTGCACGCGGCGGCCAAGGGGAGACTGGCCGGGCCAGTATTTCGCGGCAAGGGACGCATTGATGACGACGGCGTTGGGGCGGCCCGGGACGTCGGTATCGGCGAGGAGGCGGCCCTCGATGAGGCGGAGGCCGAGGGCGTCGAACGTGCTCGGAAAAACGAAGCAGGGCAGGGCGCGCTTGGTCGTATCCGAAAGCTGGACACCATCGCCCTCCTGCACGAAGCCCTGGTAGCCGCCGGGCGGCTGGCCGAAGAGGAAACTGGCGACGCCGACAGCGCGGACGCCCGGAAGGGTGAGGAGATTTTCGCGGAGGCGCTCGAAGAAGCGGGCACGGCGGGCGGGATCGTTGAGGTATTCGTTGCCGCGGAGGCCGACGCGGAACTGGTCGAACTCGGCGAGGGGCAGGCCGACATCGATGCGCTGGAGCGCCTGCTGGCTGCGGACGAGAAGTGCGGCGCAGATGAGGAGCGCGAGGGCGACGGCGATCTGCGCGGTGGCGAGGAGGCGCGCGGCGCGGGCGCCGCCCGGCGAGCCGGCGGAGCGGCCGCCCTCGCGGAGGGTGGTTTCGAGGTTGAGCTTACGCGTCTGAAGCAGCGGTACGGCGCTGAAGGCGACGGCGATGACGAGCGCGGACACGACGACGACGAGCCCGACGACGAGATCGAGGCGCGGCGCGGGGAGGGATTGCAGCGTGACCTGGGCCGTGGTGGGGAGGAGTGCGGCACCGTGAGGAAGGGCGATGGCGGCGAGAACCAGCGCGAGCGCGGCGGCGGGAAGTGCGAGCCAGAGCGACTCGCCAAAGAGCTGGACGAGCAGGTGGCGGCGTGAGGCGCCGAGCGCGAGCCGGAGGGCAAATTCACGACGGCGCTGGATGGCGCGGGCGATGAGGAGGCAGAGGCAATTGAAGCAGGCGACGACGAGCACGAGGAGAACGGCGCCTTGCAGGAGGAAGAGCTGGCGGCCGAAGCCGCCGAGGAGATCGTCGCGGAGGGGAAGCGCGAGGAAGGCGCGGTCGCTGTTTTCTTTGGGGAATTCCTGGCGCAGCGTGGCGGCGATGGCGTTGAGCTCGGACTCGGCGGCAGCGAGAGTCTTGCCGGGGGCGAGCTCGACCCAGAGGTGATGGCGGCGCTGCGTACGCTCGGTGCGGACGATGTCGGTGGGGAGAAGCGCGGCCCAAGCCTGCGGGTTGTCGTCGAAGGTGGGAACGACGAAATTGGAGGGCATCACGCCGACGACTTGGAACGAAGTCGCGTCAAGGCGGATGGTGCGACCGACGATGGAGGGATCGGCGCCGAAGCGGCGGCGCCAGAGCGCATCGGAGAGGACGATAGAGCGGACGCCGGAGACTTCCTGATTGGCGGGCGTGATGACGGAGCCGAGGGCGGCGCGGGCGCCCATCAGTGGAAAGACCTCCGCGGTGACACGCTGGAGGAAGGCCGTTTCGGTGGTGTCGCCGCCATGGAAGGTGGCGGACTCGTTGCGATAGAGACCGAGCCGGGAAAAGGAGGTGGCCCGCTCCCGGATCGCGACGAAGTTGCCGTACGTGACACGGGAGAAATTGGCGCGGCCGCCGGCGCTCGAGTACTCGTACACGACCGCCACGCGGGTCGTATCGCCGTAGGGCAGCGGCCGGAGCAGGAAGGAATTGAGGAACGTGAAAACGAGGACGGCGGCGGCCAGGCTGGTCCCGAGCGTTGCGACGATGGCGACGGAGAGCGTGGGGGAGCGGAGGAGGGAACGCATGGGGAAGTGGGAAGTGGGAAGTGCGAAGGCCGAAGTCCGAAATTAGGCGGAGGGGCGCTTGGTGCGGATTGTCGTGAGGCGGGAGCTGGCGACGATGGCGGTGAGTTCCTCCGACTCGCGATGGAGGGCCGAGGCCTTGGCGGCTGGGAGGGGTTCACTTTCGGCGATCAGTTCGAGCCAGAGCGTAGTCTCATCGGCTTCCTCTTCGGCGACGCCGAGTTTGGCGGCGAACCCGGCGCGGGAGCGGGCGCGGCAGGCAGAACGATAATTGGCGGCGACGGAGGTGCCGGAGCGACCGATCTGACCGGCGAGGATGCGGCCTTTCTGGCTGCGCGGCATGGCGTCTACGAGACGAAGAATACGAAGCGCGAAAGCCTTGGTGCGTTGTTTAAGTTCGGCGCTCATTTTTAGGAAACTCGGACTTCGGCCTTCGCACTTTGAACTTCATTCGGCTCGCAGTGCTCGCATCGGGTCCACCCGGGCGGCGCGGCGGGCGGGGAGGAGGGAGGCGAGGAGGGCGACGACGGTGAGGGTGAGGGCGACGGCGAGGTAGATGAGAGGGGAGCGGGGGTTGACGTTGAAGAAGAGCGGGGCGAGGGCGTGGGCGAGGACGACGGCGAGGGCGGTGCCGAGCAGGAGGCCGAGGGTGAGGAGGCGGGCGGTGCCTCCGAGGATCAGGCGGAGGATGTCGGCGGGTTTGGCGCCGAGGGCCATGCGGACGCCGATTTCCTGCGTGCGCTGGCTGACGCCGAAGCTGACGACGCCGTAGAGGCCGAGGGCGGCGAGGAGAAGCGCGGCGAGGGCAAAGGCCGCCATGAGCTGCGCGCTGAAGCGCTGGTTGGCGCTCGCGGTGGCAATGCGCTGCTCGATGGTGGTTTGGGCAAAGACGGGGACCTGCGCGTCGAGGCTGGCGACCAGCGTGCGCAACGATTGGGCGAGCGCGTGGCTGGGACCGACGCTGTGAACAACCAGGGCGAAGCCGGAGGTGGGGCGCTGAGCATAGGCGAGGTAGACGTCGGGATCGCGCGTGGGATTGGCGACGAGGCCGCGGTACTTGGCCTCACCTGCGACGCCGATGATGCGAACCCACGGGCCATTGCCAGGAGAGCGGCCGGGGCGGAGGCGTTTGCCGATGGCCTCGCCGGGCGGCCAGAAGCGGCGTGCGAGACTTTCGCTCACGATGGCGACGAGCTCGCTGTCGGGGGCATAGGAGGAGGCAAAGGTCTCGCCCTGCAGGAGGGCGATGCCGGCGGTCTGGAAGAAACCGGGGGTAACCATGTGGGTGTAGGTGCGGCCTTCGTTTTCGGCTGGGACCGGTGAGCCGCCTTCGATGACGAAGGAGGTAGCGGCGCTGTTGCCATCGAGCGGGGTATCACTCGCGAGCGCGGCCGACTGCACGCCGGGCAGCGCGGAGGCGCGCTCGAGGAGCGTGCGGGTGAATTGCGCGGAGGCCTCGGGCTTGTAGCGTGCCGGCGGGAGGAGCAGGCGCTGCGTGATGAGGTTTTCCGTACGGTAGCCGGGAGACTGCGTGACGAGGTTGATGAAGCTGCGGACGAAGAAGGCGGAGGCAACGAGGAGGGCGAGGGAGAGCGCGAGCTCGGTGACGACGAGCGTGGAGCGGAGGCGAGTGGCGGCGGGGCCGCCGGCGGTGGAGCGGCCCGCGTCCTTGAGCGAGGCGTTGAGATCGAAGCGGCCGGCGAGGAGGGCGGGCAGCGCGCCGATGGCGAGGGCGCAGAGCAGCGCGACGGCGGCGGCGAAGAGGAAGGCGGGCCAGTGCAGTTCGAGACTGACGAACGCGGGGAGCGAGATGGGCGTGAAATGGTGGAGCGCGGAGGCAAACCAGACGGCGAAGAGTACGCCGACCGCACCGCCGAGGAGGCTGAGCGCGAGCGACTCGCCGAGGAAGAGGCGGGCAAGGGCGCCGCGGCTGGCACCAAGCGAGACGCGGATGGCGATCTCGCGGCGGCGATGGGAGAGGCGGACGAGGAGGAGGTTGGCGACGTTGACGCAGGTGATGAGCAGCACGAGCGCGACGGCGCCGAGGAGCACGAGCAGGGGCGCGCGGAGGGAGCCGAAGAGCTCCTCGCGGAGCGGGGCGAGGTCGGCGCTGTAGTTGGTGTTGGTGGCTGGAAACTGGCTGGCGAGGCGGAGGCCGATGGCGGAAAGCTCGGCACGTGCTTGCTCGATGGATACGCCGGGATTGAGGCGGGCGATGGCTTCACGGCCGCGATTGCCGCGGTTGGTCCACGTGCTGGCGTCGAGGGTCGACATGGGCACCCAGAGCTGGGTCGAGTCGTCGAGGCCGTGGAAGCCGGGCGGCATGACGCCGACGATGGTGTAGTCGATATCGGTGAGCGTGAGCGGGCGACCGAGCACATCGGGCGAGGCGGCGAAGCGCGTGCGCCAGAAGTCGTGGCCGAGGACGACGAGACGGCCGGTGTTGGGCGCGGCATCCTCCTCGGCGGTGAAAGTGCGGCCGAGGGCGGGGGCGGTGCCGAGGACAGCGAAGTAGTCGTGCGAGACGCGCTCCGCGCGGACGCGGGCGGCCTCGCTGTCGCCGGTGAGATTGAAGTTGGCGCCGTCGGAGCAGGCGAAGGCGGAGAAGCTGCGCATGCTCTGCTCGCGGTAGTCGCGGAAATCGGGCTGCGAGAAACTGCGGCGCTCCCAGGTGTCGCGCTTCACCATGGTGCGGAGGCTGACGATGCGGTCGCCGTCCGGGAATGGGAGAGGCTTGAGCAGGATCGCATGGACGGCGCTGAAGATCGCGGTGATCGCGCCGAGGCCGAGGGCGAGAGTGAGGACGGCGGTGAGCGTGAAACCGGGAGCGCGGAGGAGGGAGCGGAAGGCGTGGCGCATGGGGAAGAAGTGCGAAGGGTGAAGAAGTGTGAAGTGGGAAGTGGGAAGGCCAAAGTTGGGTGTTTGGGCGGCAGTGCGGAAAATGTGCTGGGCTGGGAAATTTCTTACTTCTGACTTTGGCGTTCGGACTTCCTACTTCACTCCGTCCGGAGTGCGGTCATGGGGTCGGTGCGTGCGGCGCGGCGGGCAGGGAGGTAGCAGGCGAGCGTGGCGACGAGGGCGAGGAGAAGGGCGACGGTTCCGAAGACGAGGGGATCGGTGGCGGGAGTGTGGTAGAGGAGAGAGGCGATCGCGTGGGTGGCGAAGAGCGCGAGGAGCGTGCCGCAGGCGATGCCGAGGCCGATGAGGCGCAGAGCTTGCGCGAGGACGAGGCGTGCGAGGTCGGAGTGTTGGGCGCCGAGGGCAATCCGGATGCCGAACTCACCTGTACGACGGGCGACCGAGTACGCCATGACGCCGTAAATTCCGAGGGCAGCGAGGAGGAGCGCGGCCCCGGAAAAGACGCCGAAAAGGATGAGCGCGAAACGCTGGCGGGCGATCGAGTCCGAGAGCAGTTGCGGAAGCGGTTCGAGGCGGCCGATGGGTTGCTCCGGATCGACGGCGAGCACGGCACGACGGAGCGCGGGAAGCAGCGCGGCGACATCGCCGGAGGTGCGAACCACAAACGTCATCATCTGCCAGGGCGACTGAGCGAAGGGCGTGTAGAGCTGCGGAGGCGTGTCGGCGACGATGCCATGATGCTTCACGTCGGAGACGATGCCGACGATCTCGCACCAGCGTGGTGGGCGTCCGATGCCTGGTTGCACGCGCTGGCCGAGGGGATCGAGGCCGGGGAAGAGTTTTTCGGCGGCGGACTGACTGATGAGGGCGACGAGTGGCGCATCTGCCTTGTCGTGGGCGGTGAACGCCCGACCGCGGAGGAGGCGAATGCCGGTGGCGCCGAGGTAATCGGGAGAGACCGCATAGATACCGGCGACCGGCAGCTCGTTCGGGCGGAGTTCCTGGGCCGGTCGCTCAACCACGCTGACGTGGCCGTTGTCGGCCATCGGCAGGGTGCTGGTGACGGCCGCCTGCGTGACGCCGGGGAGCGCGCGGATGTGCTCGCCGACGCGAGCGGCGAAGGCCTCCTGTTTCGCGGGGGTGTTGTACTTGCGGAAGGGGACGGTGACTTGGGCCATCGCGCCACCCTGCGCAACGAAGCCGGGATCGAAGGCGAGCAGCCGGGTGAAGCTGCGCATCAGCAGGCCGGCGCCAGCGAGCAGCGCGAGGGCGAGCGCGATCTCAACGACGACGAGCGTTTGACGCAGGAAGCGGCGCTGGCGTCCGTCGCTGCTGGTGCGGGAGCCATCCTGCAACGCCGACACGAGATCGACGCGCGAGGCGTGCAGGGCCGGAGCGAGACCGAACAAAAGGACGGTCAGGAATGTAAGGCCGATCGTGACGGCGATCGCGCGACCATCGAGGGCAATCTCGGCGGCGCGTGGGAGATCGGGCGGAGCGATGGCGAGCAGTGCATCGAGCGCCCAGCCGCCGATGAGGATGCCGAGCGCTCCGCCCGCGACGGCGAGGATCAAACTCTCGGCGAGGAGCGCGCGCACCAGGCGGCTGCGGCTCGCACCGAGGGCGGCGCGGACTGAAAGCTCGCGATGACGGGCGGTGGCGCGGGCGAGGAGGAGATTGGCGAGATTGGCGCAGGCGATGAGCAGCAGCGTGGCGACGGCACCGAGCAGGGTGTAGAGTGTGGTGCGGGAGCTGGCGGTCTCGTGCTCGAGGAGGGACGTCGCGACGATCGTCCAGCCTTTGTTGGTATCGGGGTATTGTACGGCGAGGCGCGAGGCGACGACCGCAAGGCGGGCGCGGGCCTGTGCGAGGTCGATGCCGGGCTTCAGCCGGGCGACAGAGGCGAGGTAGTGATCGCCGCGCGAGTCGGAGCCGCCGGCCTCAAGCGCGAGCGGGGTGTAGAAGGCGTAGCGTCCGGGGCGCTCGCGCTGAAAAGTCTCGGGCATGACACCGAGGACGGTGAGCGACCAGCCGTTGATACGAATGGTCTCGCCGACGATATCACGGCGGGCTCCGAGGTGTTTTTGCCAGAATGCGTGGCCGAGGACGACGACGCGGCTGCGGGCGGGAACGTCGTGCTCGGGTCCGAAGACCTGGCCGAGCAGCGGTGTGGCACCGAGGACTTGGAAGAACTGGCCCGTGGTGCGAAAGCCTTCGACATGGGCGGGCTCGGCGCCGTCCGCGGTGAACGTGAAGTTCTCGCTATGCCACGCATAGCTACCCTCGAAGATGTCGGTCGTCTGTGCGGCCCAATCGAGGTAGTTAGCGGGGGCGATGGCGAAGATGGGGTACTCGGGCGGCTTGGATTCCTGCAGGACGACGAGGCGTTCCGACCCGGGGTAGGCCGAGGGACGGAGGAGGATGGAATTAACGATGGAGAAGATGGCGGTGCACGCGCCGATCGAGAGCGCCAAGGTAAGCAGGGCCACGGCGGTGAAACAGGGAGAGCGGGCGAGGGAGCGGAGGGCGTGGCGCATGTTGTAGAAGTTCGAAGAACTTCGGACTTTGGCGTTCGGACTTCGCAGTTTACTCTGTGCGGAGGGCGGTCATCGGGTCGATTTGGGTGGCGTGGCGGGCGGGGAGGTAGCACGCGACAAAGGCGGCGAGGAGAACGGGGATGACGGCGAGGGCGAGAAGTGTGGGCTCGAAGGGGCTGATGCCGTAGAAAAGTGCGGCGAGCCCTCGCGCGACACCCGCGGCGCCGAGCAGCCCAAGGAGGAGGCCGAGCCCCACCAAGGCGAAGCCGCGGGTGAGGACGAGGCGCGCGATATCGGAGGATTGCGCGCCGAGCGCCAGGCGGACGCCGAACTCGGGCGTGCGTTGCGCGACGGCGAAGGCGAGGACGCCGTAGAGCCCGAGCGAGGTGAGGGCGAGCGCGATGACGGAGAGCACGCCGAGGAGCGAGGCGGCGGATTTTTGGGCGTAGCGGGCGGCGCTCACGTAGTCCTCGAGCGTGACGGCTTCGAAGATCGGGACGGGGGGATCGAGCTCGCGGACGGCGGCGCGCAGCGCGGGGAGATGGAGCAGGGGATCGCCTTGGACGGCGGCGTCACGGAGATGAATGGCGATGCCGGTGCCGAGGGAGTAGAACTGTCGGAGCGGGACGTAGAAATAGGGGCGCGCGTTCTCGCCGATGGAGGTGGTCTTAATGTCGCGAACGACACCGACGACGGTGAGCACGCGGTCGCCCCAGATCGTGAAGGTGCGGCCAACGGCCTCGGCGGAGCCGAAATAGCGGCGGGCGAATGTCTCGTTGATCATTGCGACGAAGGGGGCGCCGGCTTTATCGGCGTCGTTGAAATCGCGGCCGCCCAGCAGCGGAATCCGCATGAGAGAAAAGTAGCCGGGCGAGATGAGATTGCGGTAAAGACGGAGGTCCTCGCCTTTCGCGGGCACGTAACCGGGCACGGCGATCTCCTCCCAGGAACCGCGGCTGAAACCGAGGGGGACGTCTTCGGCGAACGCGGCGGAGGCGATGCCGGGAAGCGCGGCGAGGCGGGGCTGGAGCCGGTCGAGGAACGCGGCGGCTTCGGCGCGGGTGTAGCCACTGGTGTCGAGCTTGAGTGCGGCGAGGAGAACGCCCGAGGCGTCGAAGCCGGGATCGGCGTGCTTGACGGCGAAGAAGCTTTTCGCGGCCAGGCTGGCGCAGGCGAGCGTGACGAGCGCGAGAGCGACCTGGGCGACGATAAGCGTGCGGCGGAAAAACTCGGCGCGTGGCAGCGTGGCGGCGGCGCGACCGCTGGCGCGGAGAACGTCGATGAGGTTGGGCCGGAGAGCCCAAAGGGCGGGGGCGATCCCCGCGAGGAGTGCGGTGAGGGTGGAGAGCGCGACGGCGAGCAGCAGGACGCGGAGACTCAGGCCCGAGGCGAGCGAGATGGGCAGGGTGGCATCCGGGAGGAAGCCGCGCAGCAGGTCGGACATCCACCACGTGATGAGCAGGCCGACGAGTGTACCGGCGGCGGAGAGCAGAAAGCTCTCGGCGAGCAGCTGGCGAAGCAGCCGCCACGCGCCGGCACCGAGGGCTTGACGGATACACATCTCACGCTGACGGGCGCTGGCGCGGACGAGCAGGAGATTGGAGAGATTGGCGCAGACGATGAGCAGCAGCAGGCCGGCGACGCCGAGGAGGAGCAGCAGGGGCCGGGCGAGCTCCTTGTGCGCGCCGTGCGGCGAGTCGGTGACGGGCATGGGGATGAGACCGAGACCGGCGGGGCGCTCGGGGTGGGCGGCGCCGATCCGGGCGGCGATGGTGGCGAGCTCGGCGCGGGCCGTTTCCAGCGTGGCGCCGGGTGCGAGCCGGCCGAGCGTGTGAAGCGAACTCCAGCCACGCGTTTCGAGCCAGCGCGAAGGACCGAGGAGACGCGCGTGGGTGGCCAGCGGCACCCAGACATCGAAGGCGAGGCCATTGAAGACACCGAGGAACGACGCGGGGGCGATGCCGATAACGGTGAAGTCGTGCTGGTTGAGCTTCACGGTGCGGCCGAGGATGCCGGGATCGGCGTGGAAGCGGCGGCGCCAGAGAGCTTCACTGAGGACGACGACGGGCGCAGCGGCGGGATCGTCGGCACGATCACTCGCGAGGAAGAAGCGGCCAAGACGCGGGCGTACGCCGAGAGCGTCGAAGAAGTTGCCTGAAACCATTTCCGCCCAGACCCGCTCGGCGTCGGCGCCCGCACCGAGGTTGAGCGGCCGTTCCTTGTGGACGAGGAGGTGGGAGAAGCTTTTCGCCTGAGCCTGGTAGTCACGGAAATCTGGATACGAGGTGTCGATGAACTCACCCGAAGGCGTGCGCGTCTCGAGGGCCAGCATGCGGCCAGGATCGGCGACGCCGGGGAGGGGATGGAGCAGGACGCGGTCGACCCAGCTGAAGACGGTGGTGGTGGCGCCAATGCCGAGCGCGAGGGTAAGGACGGCGGTGAGGGTGAACCCGGGAGTGCGGAGGAGGGAACGGAGGGCGTGGCGCATGGCGGGAGGAAGTGCGAGGTGGGAGGAGCGAAGTCCGAAGTGGGGGAGTCGGACGATTGGGGAGGATGGAATGGCCGATTGGGATAGGAGCGGAACGGCCGTTACTCGGTGCGGAGGGCTTCGAGGGGCGATACGCGCGTGGCGCGGCGGGCGGGGAGCCAGGCGGCGAGGAGGGCGGCGAGCGCGACGACGGTGGCGCAGGCGGCGAGGATGAGAAATTCGAAGGGCGCGACGTGGAAGAGGAGCTTGGCGAGCATCTGGCCGGCGAGAAGGGAGAGGAGGGTGCCAACGGCGATGGCGAACGCGGCCTGGAGCGCGCCCTGGCGGAGGATCAGCGTGACGACGTCGGCGCGTTGGGCGCCGAGGGCGAGGCGGATGCCGATTTCACGGGTACGACGCGCGACGACGTAGGACTTCACGGCGTAAATGCCGACGAGCGCGAGGAGCAGCGCGATGAGACCGAAGGTGAGGAAAATGTACGCGGCGAGGCGGAGGGTCCACAGGTTGAGATTGCGGCCGACGATATCGGCGAGCGGGGCGAGCCGGAGCACGGGGATGGCAGGATCGAGCTGGCGCAGCTCGCGGCGGACGCTATCGAGGAGCGCGGCGGTGGCGGAGGGATCGGCTGCCGCAAGGTGGAGATAGAGGCCGGAGTGATACTCCTGGGCAAGCGGGCGGTAGAAGCGGCGCGGGGGCTCGGCATGGAAGACATCCTCCCGCGGACTGCGGACGAGGCCGACGATCTCCATTTCAGTCCGCGTGCCGGGATCGACGATGCGACGGCCGAGCGGGTCGGCGTCGGCAAAAAGGAGACGCGCTAACGACTCGTCGATGATGGCGACGGGCGGGCTGGAGGGTTGGGCGGCTTCGGCAGGGGTGAAGTCACGGCCACGGAGGGGAATGCCGAGCTGGCGGAAGTAGCCGGAGGTGACGGCCGTGAGATAGGCGGTGGGATCGGAGGGGGTGGAGCCGGCTGGCGTACCGGGAAGCTGGATACGGCGGGTATTGGCCTCGAAGTTGAAGGGGATGGTGGAGGCGAAGGCGGCGTGGGCGACGCCGGGGACGGAGGCGAAGCGGTCGAGGACGGCGAGCTGGCGGGCGGTTTGTTCGGTGGGCGAGAGCTTGAGGAAGCGGAAATCGAGCCGGGCGACGAGCTGGCCGGCGGGATTGAAGCCGGGGTCCTGTTGCGTCGCGGCATGGGCGCTGCGGAGGAAGAGGCCGGCACTGAAAAGGATCAGCAGCGAGACGGCGATCTGCGCCATGACGAGGCAATGGCGGAAGGAGAAGAAGCGATTCCAGCGGCCGGACTCCGCGAAGGCGCCGGGCTGGAGCTTGAGGTCATCGACGAGGTTGATACGCGTGGCGCGGAGCGCGGGGACGACGCTGAAGGCGAGCATGGCGAGGGCACCGAGAGCGAAGGCGAGGAAGACGATGGAGCGGTCGAGCATCGCGTACTCGGTGAAGGCGAAGGAGCCGGAGGCAGAGAGCTCGACATTGAAGAGCTGCATGAACTCGCCGGGCCACAGGCTGAGCATGAGGCCGAGGCCGCCACCCGCGAGACCGAGAATGAGGCCCTCGGCAAGAAGCGGGCGCATGACCTGCCAGCGCGAGGCGCCGAGCGCGAAGCGCAGCGCGATCTCCTTGCGCCGCGAGGCACCGCGGGCGAGGAGCATGTTGGCGAGGTTAAGGCAGGCGACGAGGAGAACGGCGAGCGAGAGGCAGAAGGAGAGGGTGGCGTACTGGCCGATGAAGGACTCGTCCTGCGGGGCGTGAGCGCTGAGGGAGAAACGCGACGGTGGCATGAGCGCGAGCTGGCTCGGGCGCGCGGGATCGCCGAGCGGCGGGGCATTGAGCGTGGCGGCGAGCGCGGGGAGGAGGCCGTGGGCGCGCTCGAGGGTAAGGCCGGGGGCGAGATTGGCGACGAGGTGGAAGCGCGGGGAGTCAACGGGCGCACTGCCGGCTCCGGCGGGATCGAAAGCCCCGAGCGGCAGCCAGAGATCGGGGCCGATGGCGGAGTGGAGGCCGCCGAAGCCAGCGGGGGCGATGCCGATGACGGTATGCGCACACTGGTTGATCAGGACTTGGGAGCCAAGAAAATCGGCGCGACTACCGAGGCGCTGCCAGAGGGCATGGCTGGCGACGAGCACGGGAGCAGCGCCGGGGCGGGCTTCCTCCGCGGTAAAGAAGCGGCCACGAGCGGGGGAGACGCCGAGGACGGAGAAGTAGTTTTCGGAAGCGAGTGCGATGAGGCGGCTGCGGACATCGCCCGGCACGCCAAGGACGACCTCGCTAAAGCGAAAGGCCGCGACATCCGCGAACACTGCGCGGTCGGCGCGGAGCGCGGTAAACTCGGACGTGGAAAACGGGCGGTAACCGGTGGGCGAGGCCTCGGGGCAGATGAAGAGGGAGGCGAGGCGGGCTTCGCGGTCGCGCAGCAGCGGGCGAAGGAACAAATCGCGGGCGATGCTGTAGACGGTGGTGTTGACGCCGACGCCGAGCGCGAGGGTCAGCAGCGCTACGACGGTGAAGCCGGGGGTTTTAGCGAGTTGGCGTAAAGCGTGCATGGAAGTCCGAAGTGAGAAGGCCGAAGTTCGAAGTCAGGAGGACGAGTACTCGGTGCAGGGAGTGGTGCTGCGGGGCATGGCAGCGATGAGCCGGAGACTACGAAGCGCGAAGGTCTTGGTGCGTGGTTTAAGTTCAGCGCTCATGGCTCATAGGAAAACGATTTCGGACTTCGGCATTAGGATTCGCACTTCATTCCGAGCGCAGCGCCTTCAGTGGATCGACGCGGGTGGCGCGGAGGGCGGGCACGAGGCAGGCGGCGAGGGCGGTGAGGAGGAGGGTGGCGGCGACGAGGACGAAGGTGAGTGGGTCGGCGTGATCGACGTGGAGGAAGAATTTCTGGAAGTAGCGCGTGATGAGGAAGGCGAGTACGAGGCCGACGGAGAGGCCGAGCACGGAGACGACCAGGCCCCGCTGGAGGACGAGGTCGAGGACGTCGCGGGCTTGCGCGCCGATGGCGAGACGGATGCCGATCTCGCGGGTGCGCTGACTGACGGAGTGCGCCATGATCGCGTAGACACCGAGAGCGGCGAGCAGCAGGCCGAGCGCGCCGAAGACGGACATGAGACGCGCGCCGGTGCGCGGGCCCCAGAGGAGGAAGTTGAGCGCGTCGTCCATGGTGCGGCCACCGAAGAAGGTGAGCGCGGGATCGAGCGTGCGGAGCTCCTTCTGGACGGTGTTGAGGATGGCGGCGGGATCGCCGGCGGTGCGGATGTGGAAGACGGCGCTCTGGTGGTAGATCTGCTTGTAGGGGAAAAACGCGAAGGGCGTGCGCTCGCCCGCGAGGTCGTGGTAGAGCGTGTCGCGGACGACGCCGACGACTTCGAAGAGCGTGTCGCTATTGAAGAGCTTCACGTGCTTGCCGAGGGGATTTTCGCCGGGCCAGGCCCGCTGGGCGAGGGTTTCGTTGATGACGATGACGAGGGGCCGGGTCTGGTCGTCGGTCGGGGCGAAATCCCGGCCGGCGACGAGGGGGACGCCGAGAAAGCGGAAGTGACCGGGCATGACGCTGGCGTAGCTCATGAGCCGGCCGCGGGTGCGCAGGGCTTCGTCGGGCGAGCCTTGGGGGCGGATGGTGCGCTGGGGATTGACACCGGTGAAGAAGTGCTTGCTGGCGACGGAGGCATCGACGACGCCGGGGATCGTGCGGAGGAGCGCGACGGCACGGGCGTGGAACTCGTTGGCGCGGACCTCGTCGTAGCCGTTGCTCGTGAGATCGGAGGCGACGACGGCGAGGTTCTTGTGATTCCAGCCGGGATCGACGGCCTGGGCGTTTTGCAGGCTGCGGATGAAGAGGCCGGCGATGACGAGGGCGACGACGGAGAGGGCGACCTGCGCGGTGACGAGGAGATTGCGGAAGCCGAAGAGCGGGAAGCGACCGGAGGCGCCGGCACTCTCGCGCTTGAGGACGCCGATCAGGTCGACGCGGGAGGAAGTCCAGGCGGGCGCGAGGCCGAAGAGCAGGCCGGTGAAAATAGAGACGACGAGGGTGAAGCCGAGGACGCGCGCATCGAGCGAGACGGCAAAGTCGGCGGGGAAGCCGGGAGGACGCAGGCCCCACAGGAGGTCCTTCAACCAGAACGCGAGGACGAGACCGGCGATGGCGCCGAACGTGGTGAGGAGCGTGCTCTCGAGGAGCAGCTCGCGAACGACGCGGCTGCGCGAGGCGCCGAGTGCAATGCGGAGCGTGATCTCCCGCTGGCGCGCGGCGGCGCGGGCGAGGAGGAGATTGGCGAGATTGGCGCAGGCGATGAGGAGGACGATGCCGGCGAGGGAGAGGAGGAGCGTGCCGGCGCGGACGATGTCGGCGCGGGCATTGGGATTGAGGCCGGCCTGCTCGATGGAGAGGATGCGGAGGGAGCGGCCGCCGTTGTCCTCGGGGTAGCGGCGGGCGAGCTCCTGTGCGAGCGGAGCCATGGCGGCATCGGCTTGCGCGAGGGTGACGCCGGGCTTGAGGCGGGCGACGACAGCCGTGCTCACGGCGCGGCGGCTGTGGAAAAACTCGCTCTGCAGGCCGACGAGGAGGGTACGGTGCATGGCGGTCGTCACCCAGTAGCTGGGGGAATTGATGATGCTGACGCCGCGGAAGCCGGCGGGAGCCACGCCGACCACGGTGAAAGGCACGTTGTTGAAGATAAGCGTGCGACCGATGGCGTCGGGGCGTCCGCCGAGGTTGTTGAACCAGAAGTTGTGGCTCACGACGACGACGGGGTGGGTGCCCTCGGTGGCGTACTCCTCAGGAATGAAGGTGCGTCCAAGCGCGGCGGATACACCTAGGACATCGAAGAAATTACCGGAGACGAATTCGCCGGTCAGCGGGGTGGTGACGTCGTTTTCGGTGTAGCGGAGGCCGTGGAACCAATGGGCGGCGAGGCCGGAGAAGACGGTGTTGTTGTCGCGATAGTCGAGGTAGTTGGGGTGCGACAGCGGCATCGTGCCGGCGTTGCGCTCGTCGAGGGTATAGAGAGCGACGAGCTCCTCGGGGTGCTGGAAGGGCAGGCCGCGGAGGAAGAAGGCGTTGATGAACGAAAAAATCGCGGTGTTGGCGCCGATGCCGAGGGCGAGCATGGCGACCGCAACGAGGGTGAA
>JAZKEV010000597.1:0-6179 GCA_040386765.1 Verrucomicrobiota bacterium
GCGCCTGGCAATTTCCACCTGCTCGTGCAGTGGCAGCGCGATCACTACCGCGCGCGCGTCGTCAGCGGCCCTGCGGTCTGGCACCAGCGCCCCGCCGTCGATCTTCTTTTCAAATCCGCCGCCGAGTGCGGCGCCGCGCCGCATACCCTCGCCGGCATCTTCACCGGCATGGGCCGCGATGGCGCCGATGGCCTGCTGCGCCTCCGCGAGCGGGGCGCGACGACCTTTGCCCAGGACGAGGCGACCAGCGTCGTGTACGGCATGCCGCGCGCCGCGTGGGAAAATGGCGCCGCCCAGCGCCAACTCCGGCTCGAACACGCCGCCGATTTCATCCAACGTCACTGCCAGCTCTCCGCGACTCCGCATTCCGCGCCGTTCGCGACCGTCCATCCATGACCGTCTCGAACTCCCCTTTCTCCTTTTCGGAGCCGCCCTTTTCCTCGACGCCCCTTAACCCCGATGCACCGACGATCCTCATCGTCGATGACGAACCCGTCGTGCTCACCGCGCTCAAGTTCACGCTGGAGCGCGAGGGCTTCCATGTCGTCGCGTGCACCAGTCCGCTCAAGGCCCTCGCGATCCTCGCCGACCGCGACTTCTCCGTCATCATCTCCGACCAGCGCATGCCCGAGATGATGGGCCTCGATTTCCTCATCGAGAGCCGCCGCCTTCGCCCGCAGTGCTCGCGCATCCTCATCACCGCCGTCCTCGCCCTGCCGACGATCGTCGACGCGATCAACAAGGGCGAAATCTTCCGCTTCGTCGCCAAGCCCTGGCTCCGCGAGGAACTCGTCGCCACGGTGCGCAACGCCGTCCAGCGCCACGAGCTCGTGACGGATAACGAGGCGCTGCAAAAGGAAACGCAGCTCCTTAACGCCCAGCTTCGCGACGCCAACGCCGCCCTCGAAACCAAGGTCCGCGACCTCGAGCAGCAGAAGCACAGCCTCGACACCGCCAACCGCGATCTCGCCGCGAGCTACGAAAACTCGCTCGAGCTCTGTCGCCGCATCCTCACGACGTACGATCCCGTGCTCGGTGGTCAGGCCAAGGCGCTCGTCGACTTTGCCACGCAGATGGCTGCCACCGACCAGTTCAAAGAGCCGGAGCGCCACGCGTTGCGCACTTCCGCCTGGCTCTGCGATCTCGGCCTCATCGGCATGCCGCGTGAGGTCATGCGCGCCTTTCGCACCAAGCCCGACCAGCTCACCGAGCGGGAGCGCGGCATGGTGCACAACCATCCGATCTACGGCCAGACGCTCGCCGCGCTCGTCGATAGCCGCGCCGACGTCGGCGAGACGATCCGCGCGCACCACGAGCGCTACGACGGTCGCGGCTACCCGGATGGCCTCGCCGGCGAAGCCATCCCGTGGACCGCGCGCTGCCTCGCCGTAGCCGTGGGCTTCATCGAGTCGGGTCTCTCCAAGTCCGCCGCGATCGACGCCATCCTCGCCCGGTCAGGCAGTGACTACGATCCCGAGGCGGTGCGACTCTTCCTCAAGGTCAGCAATCTCGTGCAACTGCCCAAGCAGGTCCGCGAGATCATGCTGCACGAGCTCGAGCCCGGCATGGTCCTTGCCAACGGCATTTACAGCCCGCACGGACTCCTGCTCATCGGCGAAGGCCAGTCGCTCAGCCCGGGCACGATCGCCAAGATCCGCAGTCACAACCAGGTGACGCCGATCAGCCAGCGGCTGCTCGTCCACATCTGAGGGGTTTCCGCCACGGGTTTCGGCTTAAGAACGCGCCACTCGCGCCGTTCATTTGCCATCGCTCCGCCCTACCGGGCGGAAAACTAACTGTGATTTTCCGAAACCTTTTCTCCATCGCTGAGCCGCAGTCCGTCGTGGCTGCCGCTCGATGAGTTCGCCGTCCATCGCGGCCCTCTTCGGCCAGCGAGTCGTAATCGGCGTGGGCGACCTCAGCGTATCCAATAATCCTGCGATCACGCTCAGCACCTACGCCCTCGGCTCGTGCATCGCCGTCGTCGCGTACGATGCGACGGTGCGCGCCGGCGGATTGCTCCACGCGATGCTGCCAACGTCTTCGCTCTCCCCGGAGAAGGCCGGCGCGCAACCCGCGATGTTTGTCGACACCGGCCTGAATGTGCTGCTGCGCACGCTGACCGGCATGAAGGTCGACCGCCGCAGGATGCACATTTTCCTCGCCGGTGGCGCCTCGGTGCTCAGCGGCAGCGACATGTTCAAGATCGGCGAGCGCAATATTCGCGCCACGCTCGCCTATCTCGGCGGGCTCGGCATCCGCGTGAGCCACTCCGAGGTCGGCGGCACGATCAACCGCACCGTTCATCTCAACATCGGCACCGGAGAAATCTCGCTCAAGACCCCGACTGCTACGGAGAAGTGGTCGCTGGCGGCGTAAGGCGCACCGTTCACGCTGCGGGCTACAAAAATAACCCTGTCATTCTGAGCGGAGCGAAGAATCCACGCGTTCGAAGACCGCAGAGTATTCGTTCCCGTGGATTCTTCGCTCCGCTCAGAATGACAGAGGAGAGACAGCCGCCCCCATTGAAAGCAAACCTGGGTCTTTAAGCCGCCGCCCCTATCGCCTCGGCCGCCACTGCGCCGACCGTCTCGTGCCGGTTGAAATGCTCGTAGATCCGCCTGCGGCCTTCCGCCGGCATCGCCAGCGCCTGCTCGCATGCGCCCGCCAGCGCCTCTAGGTCTCCGTGGGGATAGCGCACGATCAAGCCGGCTTGGTGCAGCTCCTCGAGCCGTCCCCCCGCACTCGAATCCTCGCTCACCGGCACCATGCCCGCGCAGCCTGACCAAAACGGCCGATCCGTGTGCGTCGCGCTCATCGCCGGCGTCGTGAACTTCCGTCCCTCGGGACAAAAGCCGACCTTGTAGACGCCGAGGCCACCCCGCGCCGCCACCGGCGTCGAGTGATCGCAGCTGACCACGAAGCGATCCTTGAAGCGCGTCTTGAGAAACTCGATCTGGCGGCACCGATGCGGCGTGAGGCCGAGTTGCGAACCGAGAAAGTAGATCTTCTCCTCCGGCGTCTCGACGAAATCCGCGGCGCCCGGCACGAGGTTGGCGACCCAGCTCCGGTGCAGCGTGCGACAGCCCGCGCGCAATACCCGCTGGGCCGCGTCGTCCAGCGGGCCCTCGTCGTGGATCAATACATCGAGATGCGGCGCGATCTCGCGGAAGCACGGCATGAAACGGCTCGCCTCGTCGAACGCATAGAAAAGCTGCCGCACGCCCACGCGTCGCAGCAGCTCGAAGGTCTTGCCCGCCACCGGCCCAAGCGATTGCGGCTGATGCGCCATCGTGATCAGCCAGCGCTCCTCGCCTGCCTCGCGCGGGCGGCGCGCGACGTCTACGAGCCCGCCCTTGCCGGTCACCCAGGCCGGTAAAAACTCAGCTCCCGCGTGTGCCATCGTCGCGAAGCAACGGAGATTTTCCGCATACCAGTCGCAGTCGAGCCGCGCTTTCCGCTGCAGCTCGGCATCCTTCGGATTCGTCGTGCGAGACCGCAGATCCATGGCCGCCACCCGCCCCAGATAGGCTGAAGCGTCCTCCAGCCCATCGGCCCACGTATTGTAATAGCAGATACGGACGCGTCGCATCGTAGGCTGGCTCAGACGACGGGATCCTCAGTGTAGAGCAGGATGTCCGGTGCAGCGGCGGTCGTGGCAACGGTCGCGGGGGCCTCAACGTTCGTGCCGACCTCCGGTGCCGCCTGACAGAAAACAGCGACGTCTTCGCTCACGAGATCGTAGCGCGCTCCGGCCAGCTGGTCCGCAAGCACGCTGAAATCCTGCGGCTGCGCATCCCAGCACCAGGCCCGCGCGGCGCCGCTGGCGATTGCCAGGCTGGCCTCGTCGCGCCCGAAGATCGCAAGGTCCGGCGTCGCCGTGGAGGTGTCCTCGTTCACAATGACGCGCGGCAGTGTGGAGAAAATCTCACCGACATCCGCCGGCACCGTGGGGCCGAACGCCAGCCGCACGCTCTCCTGCTTGCGATGCAGCTCCTGCACGCCCTCGTAAACCATCAGGGTTTGCAGCAGCCGATCGGTGTCTCCGCCAAAGAAGACCCGAGTCGTCTCGCGCGGCGGCAGCGCAAATTGTTCGGGCGCGACACCGTCGAAGAGCAAACTCGTAAACTCGGCGCGGCGGCGGGCAGCGTTGAAATGCGTGTCGAACCAGCGCGCGCCGGCCGCGCCGATCGCCGCCGTCTCGGCCGGATGCGCGAGCGCGTGCTCGATGCGCTCCACCAAATCGTCGGCGCACGAATAGGTCAGCAACTCCCGCCCCTCGGTCCAGAGCTGGGCGAGGCCCGATTGCGGCGCGAGCCGGTCGGTGAGCAGCGCGGCGCCCGAGGAGAGGATTTCAAAGACGCGGAGATTCAGGTCGGCATTGAGGCTGGCGTTGAAACCGAGCAGCGCGCCGCCGTAGTGCGCCAGACTATCCTTCTGCGAAAGGGCCTTAACGTCGAGCGGCACGCGGCAGAGCTTCATCGCCTCGATCAGGTGCGCGCGGCGCGGGTGATGTTTGCCCACCTGCCCCACAAAGGCCACGTGCGGCTGCCGGCGGGCCCGGCGGGCGGCGCGAACCGTCGCGTCGTCGTGCGGAAACGTGAGCCCAGGAAACCAGAACACGTTCTCCAATCCCACGGACCGGAAGAAATCCGCATGATGCCGGTCGTAGAGGAAGACGATCCGGTCAAAAGTCTCCGCCGCCACGTATTGGAACATCGCGATCAGCGGCGACTGCAAGTGATGCGTATCGGCGATCAGCAGTGCCTTCGGCCCCGCAAAGACACCCACATTACGCGGCTGGTTGCGCCACGAGGCATCCACGAGGCACACAACCGCATCGGGCTGCTGGTCGGCCGGCAGTCGCTCCAGCACGCTCGCGAGTTCGTACTCGCCGACGGGAGTCTGCAGCGAGATCCATCGCCCATCGGGCGCGCACGCATCCGGCCAGTCGGGACCGCACATGACCTGCTCATCCGCCAGCCGCGGCGGAGCCATGTAACGAGCGGGAGAGACCGTGGAAATGAGAAGACGCATGATGGGTACGATGATTTAGCAAAGCCCAGTCCAAGCGCTTCGCCTCAGGTGTTAGTCTCTTTTAATACGTGAGTTAAAAATCTAGTTAGGCACGCGGTGAATCTCGCAATCGCGAGATGCTTTGCGACATGGGGACGACGGCAAAAATTGCCTCACGCGAGGAGAATCTTCTCCGCCCACGGTTCGTACGCGCGCAGCCCTTCGATCGCACGGTCGGGCCGCACGAAGCGCGCGCCTTCCCTGCGATTGAGCAGCGCAGCGGTACTCGAGAAAGTGCTGTTGGAGGTCGCGAGCAAAGCGGCATGCCGCATGATCCAGTGATCGGTGAAAAACTCGCAGCCCGGCAGCGGCTCGCCCAGCGCCGCTGCGGTCAGGGGACTATAGGCCGCAAAATCCGCCACGGTCGCCGCGTCGTCGGTCGCGAGATAAAGCACGGGTTGGTCGAGTTGCGGCCACACGTCGGCGAGCCAGGTAAGATACCACGCCGAGGGCGCGACCCAGAACTGTCCCTGGCCATAGTCGCCACGGCGCAGGTGCAGCGCGACGAGCGTACGTGATCCGCCCATGATCTTACGCAAGGCAGCGTCGGCATGCGCGCGGACCTTGCCCACAGGCTCGAAGATTTTCTGGAAGATGGGTTTTCCGGCCGCCCAGTCGCGGACATCGCCGCAGAAGTAGCCGTGCAACTCCACATTAGCCCGGGCCGTCTGCGTGCGGCCGGAGATCACTTCCGTCACTGCGGCGTCGTCGATCTGGCCGACCGGCTTCAGCGTCCCCTGCACCGCATCGTCAGCGCCGAAGAGATCGCGGCCGATCCAGTCGGGCGCGATGGTGATCCACGCGCGGCTGTTGCGCCCGCTCGGCTCCCCGGTGGGGAAGGCCGGCGGCCCGGCGAGGTCGATGTCCGTGGTTCCGGTGCCGACGGTGATGATGCCGCTGCCCGAAGCGAACGTCCCATTTCCCTGGAACGATCCGCTCGCCGCCTGCGCCCGCGCCTCGTTGGGCGCGGCCAGGAGCACGGTGGCGTGGAGACCGAGCTTCTTCACTTCGAGCCTCCCGTGATGCTGACGACCTTGCCCGGCGTCGGCGCGTCCTTCTTCGGGGTCACGATCGTCACGACGCGATCTTTCTCTTTCAGGTAC
>JAZKEV010000598.1:0-4758 GCA_040386765.1 Verrucomicrobiota bacterium
GAGCGTGCGAAGCGCACGGGCGCGCCGGGCCACGGAAACGGTGCGCCAAGCGAGTTGCGCGCGGGTCGCGAGCGCGAGGGCGCGCTCGATATCGGCGCGCGAGTGCCCGCGGTGAAGAGCGATGCGGCGGCCGGTGGCGGGGTTCAGCGAGAGAAAGGCCATGACTCTAATTTCACTACGATGGGGCAGCTGACAAATACCGAACGCGCGTTGGCGGTGATTTTTGGAGAGAGGAAAGAGGCAGGAAAGTTGAGTCCAAAGCGGTCTCGCCGCGGAGGGGAAGGATGACGGCGGTGGGAAATGTGGTCGTAATTTGGGCGGGTTCCCGGCTCTCTCCGCGCATTTCCCGGATGTCGACCTTCCTGCCGATCACGATTCGATCTTTTCGTTTAGCGGACGAAGAGCAGGTGCTTGCGCTGTGGGCCGCGTGTGAGCTGCTGCGGCCGTGGAACGATCCGCGGAAGGATATTGCGCGGAAGCTGAGGGTGAGCCGGAGTGGTTTCTCGTAGCCGAGAGCGCAGGCGAGATCGTGGCCTCCGTGATGGTGGGCTACGATGGCCACCGGGGCTGGATCAACTACCTCGCGGTCACGCCGGCGCGGCAGCGCGGCGGGCTCGGACGCGCGATGATGGACGAGGCGGAGCGGATCCTGCGCGCGGCGGGCTGCCCGAAGATCAACCTGCAGGTGCGCGCGACCAATGCCGCGGTGCTCGCCTTCTACGCGCGCCTGGGATTTGCGAACGACGAGGTGGTGAGCCTCGGCAAGCGGTTGGAAAAGGACTAGGCGAAGCCGGGCTGCGAAGGCGTGAAGACTCTCGCGACGAAAAACAGGCGTGGGGCGATCGCGGGCTGGAGCGAGAGCGAAATTCCGGGGTGGCGCGGAGCTGCGCCGATGAGCTGGCGCGCGCGGACGGAGGGGGCGGATCGAGCCTTGAGGTTCAATACCGGGACCGGTTCTCTCTGTCGTTTGCATCCCGTACCATGACCAAACCGACTTGTCCTGCCTGCACCCTCGAAGACGTCCTCAGCCATCCCGACCACTGGGAGTGTGCGACGTGCGGGCATGAATGGCCGAAGGACGCCGCGCCGGAGGCGGCGCGGGTGGTGAAGGATGCGCACGGAAACACGCTGGCCGACGGCGATACCGTCACGCTGATCAAGGATCTGAAACTGCGCGGCGGGTCTGGTGTTCTCAAGGGCGGCACGAAGGCCCGGAACATCCGGCTGGTCGAGGGCGATCACGAGATCGACTGCAAGATCGACGGCGTGGCGATGGCGTTGAAGGCGTGCTTTGTGAAGAAGGGCTGAGGCGGGACCGCAGTGCGGCGCGAGGGAGCGCGGAGCATGGCGCTCGAAACCGGGGAAGTATTGATGAGAGCTGCGCGGACACGCGGCTATCTCATCATGGGAGGACGGAAGCCGAGGTCTGAAGCGGTTTGGAAGTGCGAGGCGGCTTCGGTTTCGCGGCCGAGTTGCTTGAAGGCGAGCGCGAGATGGAAGTGGGCGGGACCGAGATTGGGCGCGAGCTGCACTGCGCGGGTGAGGTGGGGCAGAGCCTCAGGTGTGCGACCGAGCGCGCGCAGGGCGACGCCCCAGTTTAGCTCGGCATCGGCGTAGGCAGGGTCGAGGCGCGCGGCGCGTTCGAAGCAGGCGAGCGCCTGCGCCGTGTCGCCCGCGCGGGCGAGAGCCAGCCCGAGATTTACATGCGCGACGGCGTAGCCGGGCTTCAGTTGCAGCGCGGAGCGAAAGGCCGCCATCCCTTCCGCGGTGCGGCCGAGCGCCATGAGGGCGATGCCGAGATTGTTTTGTGCCTCGGCGTAGGTGGGCCGCAGCCGCACGGCACGCTCGAGATGCGGCAGCGCCTCGGCGGGTCGGCCGACGGTGACGAGGGCGAAGCCAATGTTCTTCTCCGCTTCGACGTAATCTTTCCGCAGCTGAAGCGCCTGCTCGTAATGGGGGATTGCCTCGGCGGCACGGCCGGTATCGACGAGGAGGATGGCGAGATTGTTGTGGGCCATCCAGCTGGCCGGATTTTGGCGCAGCGTTTCTTTGTAGAGTGTCTCGGCGTCGCGGTACGTGCCGCACTGCCGCCAGGTGAGCACGGTCAGCGCGACGAGTGCAGAGGCGGCGATGCCGTTGCGCCATGTCGTCGGCAGCCGGATCAGGCTGGCGGCGATGAGCGCGAGGATGCCGATCATGGCGAGATACTGGAAATGATCCGCGACGTAGGAGTAGATGAAGGGATAGACATTGATGAAACCCAGCGCCGGGAAAAGTGAGCCACCAAAGAACAGCGCCGCGGCCAGCGGGCCTCGTTGCCGATGCCGCCACGACCAGAATAGCACGAGCGCACCGAGCGTGGCCGCGGGAAATAGATACTGCCATGCTACGCCTGCGTCGATCTCCCAGCGCGGGTAGGTGAAGATCAACGGCGCGGGCCAGAGGAGCTTGCTCAGGTAAAACCACGGGGCCCGACCCGCGACGAGCAGCCGCTCGGGCCAGCCGAGCGCGAAGTCGGCACCCTGCGCACCAATCCACGTGTGCTCGACCCACGCGGTCATGACTCCGGCGAGCAGGCCGAAAGCGAACCATGGCAACAGCGGCACCACGTCCGCGCGCCAAGTGAGCTGGCCGCGACGCCACCAAAAGACGACGAGCAGTGCGGCGGGCAGGGTGGCGGCGACGGTCTTGGTCAGCACTGCGGCGACGAACAAACAAGTGGCCCACACGTAGGCCTTGCGTCGGCATTCCGCATCGAAGCGGAGGTAGGCGAGGGCGGCGCCGAGGTAGAGCACGGTGAAGAGCGTATTCTTCTGCTCGGAGATCCACGCCACCGACTCCACGCACACGGGATGCACGGCAAAGAGCGCGGCGGCGAGCCACGCTCCCGGCATCTGCAAACGCCGCAGCACCGTGCCCAGCAGGCAGGCGCCCAGCGCGTGCAGCAGCACATTCAGCAGATGATAGCCCGCGGCGCGATCGCCCCAGAGCTGATGTTCGAGCCAGAAGGCGGAATGAAGCAGCGGATAATATTGCTGCGTCGCGCCGGGCTCGAACCAGATCCGCGCCAAGCCGGAGGCCGAGCGCAACTCCGGGCGCGTCACGTGGCCGCTGTCATCCCAAATGAAACCTGCGTCCAAGGCTGGCCAATACGCCGCGAGCGTGACCGCGAAGACGAGCGCCCACAGCGCCAGCGTCGGCAGGCGGGTGCCTGACGGTGGCGAATGCTTCACGGTCTCGCAGTCGATCTTCACCACGCGGTCATAGCGGGTGGGCTGGAGAATACCATCCCGCCGCGACCTCCCGACATGCTATCGCTATAAATCAAACGACGCGGAGAGGATGAACTGTCGCGGGTCGACAATGCGGTACGAGTGGATCTCGCCATTGGGGAATGCGCCGACGGGCTGCAATCGTCCGCTTTCCTGAAGATTGCGTACATTCAGTCGGAAGGTGGCGGAGACTTTGTCGGCGAAGAGCTTCGTTTTGTAAGAGACGAAAGCATCGACGTAAGTGTGCGCCTTGTCGTAGATCGGCCGGTTGGGATTGAGCCGGGTGATCACGGCGGGATACGTCTCCACGCCGTAGAAGCCGATCGAGCCCTTGTCTTCCCAGCGGACGGCACCACCTATACCGACATTGCGCAGCAGGCGGTGCTCGGTGAGCGCGGCGAGCTGGAAATTGGTGCTGAAGCGCGCCGCGTAGCGACGGATCTGCGGCCGCGGCTTGCCCTCGGTCTCGCGGATGATCGACCAGGGCGACTCGACATTGGACGCGTAGTTTTGCGCGGGCGTCTGCGAGCCGCCGTAATTGTGAATCCACCAGAGGTGATTCGGATTATCGGGCGTGGCCACCCAGCCGGTGCTCTCGGCGGGGCCGGCGGTGAGCGCGGGGTCGTAGTTCTGGTCGACGACTTTGGTCCAAACCGCCATGCGCTGGTCGATCCATTGCTGCACCGTCGAGGAGACGTTGGCGTTCATGGATTCCTTTTTCTCCATGTTGGCCGAGATGGTCCAGTAGCGGGTGGGATTGACGCTGATCTCGACCTCCGTGCCCTTGGCGACGATGTCGTTGGTCGCGGCGATGGTGCCGGCGCGGAAGTGCTCGGAGAGCGCGTTGTAGGTCTCGCGGTTCATGCCCATCTGATTGAAGACGGCGGTCTCGACCTGCTGGGCCGACCAGCCCGGGTTGGTCAACTGGAACCAGTCCGTGGCGCGGTTGTAGAGGCGGTGGCGGTCGGTGGTGACGTCGAGATCGAGCCGCAGCGTGCGCTGGGCGATCGTATTGGCGTCGCCGTCGCGCGCGTTGAGCTGCGAGTTTTCGTAGCGGTTTACGCGGACGACCACCTTGTTGTTAAAGAGGTTGAACCAGACGCCCATGTCCTTGCCCTTGCCGGTTTGGTTCGCGAGCGTGTTGAGGAGGAGATCGACGGCTGGCGGAGAGGGGATGAAGTTGTCGGACTTGTTGTAGGAGAAGGCGGCATTGCGCAGCAGATCTCCGATGAAACTCGTCGGGCCCGAGCCCTGTTCGGCCCAGCGATTGAGGAAGGGGAGATCGCGGAAAGGGCGAACGACGAACTGCGCGGTCTTCGTCTTGCCTTTACTCACCCGGTAGTCGCCGGTTTCCCAGTGGTCGATCTGGTTGAAGTTGTGCTCCGTGTTGTTGTTCTGCAGGAGCTGCGGCGTGAGGCCCTGCTTGGCGTAGACTTTGTCGTCGCGCACCCCGAAGGTGGTGACGAGCCGCCCGCCGAAGAACTGG
>JAZKEV010000599.1:0-4154 GCA_040386765.1 Verrucomicrobiota bacterium
TTCGCCCCCATTTCAGCCCCGTCCGTCACAAACTTTCTCCGTTCGTCACCGCACTCTCGTCATCCCCCGGCGTCTTCGCCCTATCTATCCAAGGACCGCGCGGTTCTCGGTCGCCATCCACGTTCGACTCGCCACTTTTCCGCTTCGCATGGCCTCCCCGACCTCCCTCCGCGTTTCGCGGTTCTCCGCGTGGCTTGAGCGCGCACCCGCGCCGGTCTTCGTCGGCTTCGCCATCGCCGCCGCCTTCGCGACGTATTTCGCGATGTATGCGTTTCGGAAGCCCTTCGCCGCCGCCTCGTTCGAAGGTCAGTTTTTTTTCGGCACCGAGATCACACTGAAGTCGGCCATCGTCATCAGCCAGGTCGTCGGGTACGCGCTCTCCAAGCTCATCGGCATCAAGGTCTGCTCCGAGGTCACGCCCGCGCGCCGCGCCGGGCTGCTCCTTCTCCTCATCGGTATCGCGCAGGCCGCGCTGGTGCTCTACGCGCTGCTGCCCGGCGGCTGGAAGATCGTGGCGATCTTTCTCAACGGTCTTCCCCTCGGCATGGTGTGGGGCCTCGTCGTCTGGTACCTCGAGGGTCGCCGCACCTCCGAGCTGTTGCTCATGGGCCTCAGCCTTTCATTCATCGTCTCGAGCGGCGCGGTAAAGGACTTCGGTCGCGCGTTGATGAATGGCGGCATCGCGGAAACCTGGCGGCAGCTCCCGCTCATCGGCGCTCCCATCGGCGCTGCGCTCGGCCGCGTGAACGAAAGCTGGATGCCCGCCGTTGCCGGCTTCCATTTCCTGCCGGTCTTCCTCCTCGCCGTCTGGCTCCTCAACCAGCTCCCCCGCCCCTCGGCCGCCGACATCGAGCTCCGCGCCGCCCGCAGGCCGATGCCCGGCGCCGATCGCCTCGCCTTCCTCCGCCAGTTCGCCTTCGGCCTCGCCCTCCTCTGTGTCGCGTACTTCTTCCTCACCGCGTACCGCGACTTCCGCGATAACTACCAGGTCGAGCTCTTCGATGCGCTCGGCTACCGCTACGCGGACAACAAGACCATCATCTCGCGCGCCGAGACGATCGTGACCCTCGGCGTCATGGCGATCCTCGCCCTGCTCTATTTCGTGCGGGATAACCGCCGCGGCCTGCGCTGCACCTTCGGCATCATGACCAGCGGCGTGCTGCTGCTCGGCGTATCCACGATTCTACTACATACCGGCGTCATGAGCGGCTTCTGGTGGATGACCTGCACGGGCCTCGGCTCGTACCTCTGCTACGTCCCCTACGGCTCCGTGCTTTTCGACCGCCTGATCGCCTCGACCCGCGTCAGCGGCACGGCGGTCTTCGCGATCTACGTCGCCGACACCATCGGCTACATCGGCTCGATCGGCTCCCTGCTCTTCAAGGACCTGGTGGCCGGCTCGATGTCGCGCCTGACCTTTTTCACCGGCTTCACGTGGCTGCTTTGCGGCGTCGGTCTCGTGTGCCTCGTGAGCAGCGCCATCTATTTCGACCGGCGCGTCCGCGACTTCGCCGACGCTCGGAGCCGGGCGCCCTTCCCGCCCGCCGTAGCGCCGCTGCCTGCGACTTCGACCTGAACGTCCCCGACGCGCCCCGCCATGCTTCGCACGCTCATCATCGACGACGAGCCCCTCTCCCGCCGCCATCTCCGCACCCCGATCGAACGCCAGAGCGGCGTCATCCTCGTCGGCGAGACCGGTGCCTTCGAACCGGCGCGCGCGCTCCTGGCGACGCGCGACTACGATCTGGTCCTGCTCGCCCCCCCAACTCCGCGGCGGTGCCGGCTTCGACCTGATGCCCGATGTGCGCGCGCCCGCGCGGGTGTTGTTTGTCACGGGATTCGATCAAGGCGCGCTCCGGACGCTGGAGATCAATGACCTCGAGTACCTCATCAAGCCCATCTCTCCGGAGAACTTCGCCAGCGCCTTGCGACAGCTCCCCTCCACTCCCGCAACTTCCCGGCCCGATTCCGCCAATCCGTTTTTCTGCTACGACACCATCCTCGTCCAGACCGATGCCGGCCCCCGCTTCATTCCCCTCGCCGAAATCTCGGCCATCCTCTCAAACGGCAATTACTCCGACGTGATTCTGCGCTGCCACCGAAAATATTTCACGCGTCGTACGATGAAGGCATGGGAAGAGCTTCTCCCGCCCGGACAATTCTTCCGCGTGCACCGTCAATCGCTAGTCAATCTCACCTGCGTCGAAGCGCACCGCCGCAGCGGTCGCGAAACGCTCGCTTTGAGCGTCACGGGCGTGCGCGAGCCAGTGGGTGTCAGCCGCTATGGTTTGGCCGCGCTTATGCCTCACCTTCCGGTTACCGCGGCATGAGCACGGTCTTCCCCATATCGCGCGCCGCCGCCACCGTCGCCCCCGCCGTCTCCTCAGGCGCGCCGTTCCCTGCCCGCTTCCGGGAGACGTTCTGCGCCCACGTCGGCGTGCAGGTCGATGCTTATTCGTCCGCGCTGCTGCGGCGGACGATGTATCCGCACGCCCGGGTCGTTTTCCTCCTGCTCAATCGCGTCTTTCCCCGGCTCTTCGCGGCCGATCGCACGCTCGTCGCCGACGTAGCCCAGGCGGCCAAACCCCGCGACGCGTTGTTCGCCCTCGACGATTTCTACATCCATCCCGACAACCATCGCTTCCTTCGCCGCGAGTTCCGCCTCCGCATCTCCGCCCGACGTTTCGAGCGCCTCCTGCGGGAGGTTTGGGGCGCGCCGCCGCCGCGCACGAAATAGGGCTCTACGGTTTATCGCCCGCGGCTATTGTTCGGTCGCCCGAGGCCCGGCCCGCTCCATAGGTGCAGCACCACGAGCGACGTCAGTGTATCCGCTTCATAAGTTGCGACACCGAGAGCACAGCGGCGGTACATAGGCCGCTGAGTTTCGTCGGTCTACTCCGTGCCCTCGGCTTGGACCTCTGTGTTCTCTGTGCCTCAAAAAAGAAGCGCTCGCATCACCCCCGAACCGCCCGCCCAATTTCCCGCGCATCTTTCAAAAACGCCGCGATCTCGCTCTCGCGCGTGTCCCACGAGCACATCAGCCGATAACCGTGTTCGCCCACGAATTTGTAGAAATGCCACCCTCTCGCCTCCAGCGCCGCGTACACCGCCAGCGGCAGCTCGGCAAAGACCCCATTCGCCTCCGTCGGCGTCACGAGCGCGTAACCCAGCTCGCACAGCCCGCACGACAACGTCTGAGCCATCCGGTTCGCGTGCGCGCCATGCCGCAGCCACGCGCCGTCGCGCAGCACCGCCGCCCACTGCGCGCTCGCGAAACGCATCTTCGAGGCCAGCTGCCCCGCTTGCTTCACGCGGTAATCGAATTCCCGCGCCAGCTCGCGGTCGAAGAACACCACCGCCTCCGTCCCCAACAATCCATTCTTCGTGCCGCCAAAGCACAGCACATCCACGCCCGCGCGCCAGGTAAGATCCGCCGGCGAGATTCCCTGCTCGCGCGCCGCAGCCGCCGCATTCGCAAACCGCGCGCCATCGACATGCACCGCGAGACCGCGGGCGTGCGCAAATTCCGTCAGCGCCCGCAATTCCTCCGGCGTGTAGACCGTGCCGAGTTCCGTCGACTGCGTGAGCGAAAGCGCGCGGATTTTTGGGAAATGCACGCCATGCCCGCGGTGCATCGCCGGCTCCAGATCCGCCACGCGCAGCTTCGCCTGTTCGCCCGCGATGGGGAGCAGCTTGCTGCCGCCCGTGAAAAATTCCGGCGCACCGCACTCATCCGTCTCGACGTGCGAAAGCGCGTGGCACAGCACCGCGTGATGCCGCTGGCACAGCGCCGCGAGCACCAGCGCATTGGCCGCCGTGCCATTGAAGACGAAGAACACCTCGCACTCGCGTTCGAAGAGCTCCGCGAAACGTGCCTTCGCTTCCGCCGTGTGGGCATCGTCACCGTAGCTCGGCACGCGCCCCGCGTTGGCCGCCTGCAGCGCCGCCATCGCCTCCGGGCACACGCCGGCGGTGTTATCGCTGGCGAAAGCGTAGTTGGGGACTGGAGACGCGGGAGCTGTCATAGTGATTTCGAGTCTGGCAACTCAGGGTCGTACGGGTTTCCCTCACAACCCCTACAACGCACGTAATGAACGCAGCGGACGTCAACCTCTACCTCGTCGGTTTCATGGGCACCGGCAAGACCACGGTGG
>JAZKEV010000600.1:0-5535 GCA_040386765.1 Verrucomicrobiota bacterium
GCGCAATCGGCGGTCATAGACCGCCGCTACATTTGCCGAAGGGGCGCTGAGGGCGGAAACGGGCTTCCGCGGAGGTCGGGATGCGAGAGGGCGGGTCTGAGAACCCGCCCTACTTCAGAGCGCCTACCGGCCCGTCCAGATGGGCGCTAGCCAGGCCACGGGGTCGGCGGGTTTGGCGGTGGAGAGGTCGCCGCCGCCGGCATTCCAGACGCGGATGAAGTAATACTTCTTCGTCGCGTTGCGGAGGGTCGGCTTCCACGTGATTTCATGCGCGGGCGTTGGCTCGTGGGTCTCCACGACTTCGCCGGTCTCGGTGACGATGTCGATTTTGGTGATCTTGTCCTTCTCCTCGGTCGTGTCGGGGTCGCGGAGCGAGATGGCGAATTCCAGTGTGTCCGGCTGCACGAGCGTCGAGCCCATGATGGCGCCATTCACGGTGTAGCGGCATTGGAGATTCTGCTCCAGCGTCGCGTAGGTGCGGCGGTGCTTCATCGCGTCGAGGATTGCGGCCTTGGTCTTGCTGGTGGCGAGGACGTACGTGCGCGAGGTGTGCTTCTCGATGCCGTAAAAGCCATGGTTGTCGTTGCCGCAGACCGGCGAGACTTTCCAACCCTTGTCCAGCGCGGCGAGGAAGCCGGCGTAGTGGATGTTCTTGTTGGAGTTGATCACCTCGAGCATCGTGATGACGTCCGTCACGCCTGCGTCGCGATAGGCAAACTCGTTATATTGTTTCGGGCTCGGGTGGTTGAAGACCGCGACCACCGGGCCATCGCCGGCGCTCGGCACCGTCTGCAACCATTGGTACAACTTCGGGAGATCCATGCCGGGGGCCAGCGCGTTGATATACTCGCCGCTGTTGATGACGTTGAGGTGACCGGAGCCGCCGGGGCCGTTGTTCTCGGAGTGCTCGTAGCCCACGAGGGCAACAAACGCGCTGTCGGTGGCGGCCTTGGCCTGCTGGTGAGTCTCGACCCACTTCGGGTGCTTCGGGCTCGGCGGATGGAGGGTCGCCTCCTGCGAGTGATCGGTCGTCGTGTAGAAATCGTAGCCCTTGGCCTTCGCGCGCGCGAAATGATCCGCCGGCATGCCCTGGTTATCTTTCTGCCAGTCGGGCCGCAGCGTGTTGCCCGCCGGCGGACCTTGCACGCCCTCCGCCGAAATTTTCAACCCGCCTTCCTTCTTCTCGCCGCCCTCTGCGGATTTTTTCTCACCCTTTGCCGCCGCCACCCACTGCTCGCCGTGGGACCAGGTGAGCTGGGTGTGGGCATGCGTGCTGCCAGCATAGAGGTGATAGACCTCGGCGTTATCCGCAGGCTTCGGCGGGGTCGCGCCCCAAGCCGCGGTGGCGGCCAGAAGGAGAGCGCTGACAGCGGCCCTCTTCACATTCACGGAGAGCGCGGGCGCAGCGGAGTTGGAAAGAGGGCGGTGGTTCATGAGATTCATGCGGAGAGGTGGCACTAAGTGCCGGTTCGCGCGCTCGGCAACGCCCGATTCCCCTTACTCGTAAAAGTAACTTTCGGCTCGTGCGAAAAGCGTTCGCACCGCCATCGTTACGCCATGCCGGCTCCCGCACACCCTCTTCTTACGCGGCGCACCCTGCTGGCTCGCTCGGCGGGCGCGCTTGCCGCGCTTTCGCTCGCGCGTTTTCAGACTGCGGTAGCGGTTGCGGCCGCGGATTCGGGTACGAACGTCGCGACCGCGAAGCGCAAGATCGCCGTCACGATCGACGATGGTCCGGCGACCGGCGCGGCGCGTGACCTCGAGGTTTTTTTGCGGATCGCGGATGGGCTGCGCGAGGCTTTCGTCGCGGAGAAGGTGCCGGCGATCATGTTCGTCAACGAGCGGCAGTTTCAGGTCGACGGGCAGCGCGATGCGCGCGTCGCGGCGCTGCAACGGTGGCTCGAAGCCGGTCTCGATCTCGGCAACCACACCTACTCACACCCCAATCTCAACGACACGCCGCTCCCGCGCTATCTCGACGACATCGTCAAAGGCGAGGCGATCTCCCGGTCGCTGCTCGAAGCGCGGCGCAAGAAGCTCGTGTGGTTTCGCTATCCGTTTCTCGCGACGGGCAATGCCGAGACGGCCAGGGCCGTGGAGGATTTTCTGGCGCAGCGTGGCTACCGGATCGCGCCGGTCTCGGTCGATTATCACGACTATACGCATGCGGGGATCTACAGCCGCCATCTGCGCGCGGGCGACAAGGAGAAAGCCGGCGAGCAATTTGCCACGATGCTGCAGGCGCTGGAGGCGGCCTTCGCGCGGGCCGAGAAACGCTCGATCGAAATCCTGGGCTATGAGCTGCCACAGACTTTGCTGATTCACTGCAACGAGATGAACGCACTCACGCTGCGCACCACGCTTCAGCGCATCCGCGATCGCGGGTATACTTTCGTCTCGCTCGACGAGGCGATGGCCGATCCGGCGTATAATATTCCGGGGGTGCGGCCCGGTGGGATGGGCGGAGCGGGGCTGCTAAATAGTTTGGCGGCGGCGAAGCGGGGTGCCGAGGTGACCAAGTAAGGCGGGGCGGTAGGGCGAAGCGTACGCGGTGAGCCGTCGCGCTTTGCGCGCACGAACGTATACCGTTCATCCGCTCCCCTACGCGGGCTCGCGGAGACGGAAGCTTTGTAGCGGCGGTCTATGACCGCCGCCAAACGGGATAGCGCCTTCGTACGCAATCGGCGGTCATAGACCGCCGCTACAGTAAGGCATTGCGCCACGGCTGCTTTTAGGACGCGTCTTGCGGCGTCGAGGATCGTGGGGCCTTCGGACGTGTGCGGCGCGACGGCTCACTGGAGACGGTTCGCCCTACCTTTCAAACCCATCACTTTACGAAGAGGATGCAGATGGGCGCGGGGACGTTGATCACGCCTTTGGTCTGATAGGTGAGCTCGCCGGTGGTCGGGTTTACTTTGTGAACGGAGACGGTGTTCGAGTCCGCGCCCGCGGCGAGGAGCCAGCCGGCGTCGGGGGAGAGGTTGATATTGCGCGGAAAGGCGCCGCGCACCGGCTGCACTTGGGCGACTTGCAGCGCGGAGGTGGCGGGATCGGCACGGAAGACCGTGACGGTATCGTGGCCGCGATTTGAGGCGTAGACGAAGCGGCCGCTGGGGTGCACGACGATCTCGGCGGCAGCGTTCATCGCTTCCCTGCTCTTCGCTTCGTCGCTCAGGTTGGGGACATTCGCGAGCTGCTTCGCGGTGCCGGCCGCCGCATCCCACGCGTACGTCGTCACGGAGAGGGAGAGTTCGTTGAGCAGGTAGATGAATTTGCCGTCGGGCGAGAAACGCATGTGCCGCGGGCCGCCGCCGGCGATGGAGGGCGCGAAGCCGTGGCGCTCGATCGAAGGTCCGGCAAGATCGACGCGGTAGATCACGATGCGGTCCATGCCGAGATCGGGCACGAGCGCGAATTTGCCGTCCGGCGAGAAGCCCACCCAGTGCGCGCGGGGCTGGCTCTGCTGCGGCTTCAAGCGTGAGCCCGTGCCCTCGTGCTTCGTCACAGTGGCGGGGCCGAGTTTTCCGTCGGCATCGAGGGGAAAGAGCGCGGTCGAGCCGCCTTGATACTGCGCCGTGAGCAAAAATTTTCCCGAGGGATGGACGCCGATGTGCGCGCTGGCCCCATCGCCCGAGGGCATCGCGTTGATCTTTTCCAGTTTGCCGCCCGCCGCGATCCGGTAGCCGACCGCGCCCGGCCCGCCTTCAAACGTGGCGGCCGCGTACAATTTGTCGCCGCTGGGATGGAGCGCGAGGAAGCCGGGCGCGCCCACCTCCGCGACGAGCTCGGCCGGCGTGAGCTTGCCTTTCTCGCTATCGAAGGTCGCGCGATAGATGCCCTTTGCGCCTGGACCGCCTGTGCCGAAATACACCGGCACCGCTGCCGCGGCGAACGCGACTGCGGCCGCGCCGCTCCACAAGGCCAATAATGCCGCCACTTTTATCCCGGGGATTGGATTCATGCAGGAGTGCTAGCACAGGCGGATTTTTCCCGCGAAACAAAAGGCGGAGGCACGCGTGGAAAAAGTCTGCGGAGCGAGCTTTCAAAAGGGGTTGTCATCCTATGCAGCGAAGCATGCACCGGAACGGACACCAGGCCGCCTGCGCAGGCGTGGATTCTTCGCTGCGCTCAGAATGACAGAGGTGAGAGAAGTCGCTCTATCTTGAACACAGGCCTTTGGGAGCACCGGTGAGTAGCCGCACGAGCGCCTGCGAGCAGGCGGCCTACCTGGCATGCGGACCTCCTGAGGTCGCGGGGTTAACCCGCTCCTACAGTTCCGATGTTCGTGCTCGTGCGTGCCACGCGGTGTTTCTCGTGCCTCGCGCGTCGCCTGCCCTGCGCTGAATATCTATCACCGAGATTCTATTTCCCAAAGCGCGCGCGAGTCGTTTGGGTTTCCGGCACGTTTCGCCGCCCCAACCCCGCACGCTTCGCCCCACGCTCGTCTCATCCTTTCACGCCATGCATCTCCTGCTCCGCTGTCTCCTTTTCATAGCCTTCGGCACGACGTTCGCTGTGCGGTCGGCCTCCGCCGCCGCGGCGGCGCGGCCCAATGTCCTTTTCTTTTTCTGCGACGACCAGCGCGCCGATACCATCGCCGCGCTCGGCAACGGCCACATCAAGACACCCAACCTCGACCGGCTCACCAAGCGCGGCGTGTCGTTCAACCGCGCGTACATGATGGGCGGGATGCAGGGCGCGACCTGCGTGCCCTCGCGCGCGATGCTGCTCAGCGGCCGCTCGCTCTTCCATATCGACGAAAAGCTGATGCGCGATGAGACGTGGCCGGCGGCCTTTGGTCGCGCCGGCTACACGACCTTCCTCAGCGGCAAGTGGCACAATGGCGAGGCCTCGATCACGAAGAGTTTCCAGCGCGCCCGCTCCATGCTCGTCGCCGGCATGGCGGACCCGATGAATGCCGAGGTCAGCCATCTGGAAAACGGCAAGATCACGCCGCCCAAGCTCTCCAAGGAGCATATCTGCTCCGTCTTCGCCGACGAGGCCATCGCGCTCCTCCGCGAGAAGCAGACGCAGCCGTTCTTCTGCTACATCCCCTTCGATGGCCCGCACGATCCGCACATCGTGCCCGACGACTTCCCGATCAAGTACGATCCGGCCTCGATCCCGCTCCCGCCCAATTTCCTGCCGCAGCACGTCTGGGACAACGGCCACATGCAGAACCGCGACGAGACGCTGCTGCCCTGGCCGCGCACGCCCGAGGCGATCCGCACCATGCTCGCCGAGTACTACCGCTACATCTCTTACCTCGATGCGCAGATCGGCCGCGTGCTCGATGTGCTCGATGCCTCGCCCCACGCCAAGAACACCTACGTCGTTTTCGCCGCCGATTCCGGCGTCGGCCGCGGCAGCCATGGCCTCATCGGCAAGCAGAACATGTACGAGCACTCGATGCGCGTGCCGCTGATCATGACCGGCCCCGGCATCCCGGCCAACAAGACGACCGAGGCGATGTGCTACCTGTTCGACGTGATCCCCACCTTCGGCGCGCTCTGTGGCGTGAAGGGCCCCGCCACC
>JAZKEV010000601.1:0-1711 GCA_040386765.1 Verrucomicrobiota bacterium
GGAAGCCGTCTCCTACAACGGAGAACTCAGCTACGAGCCGGACCGTGGCGAAGGCCTGTGGCGCCGCAGCGTTTACACGTATTGGAAACGCACCAGCCCGCCTCCCGGCGTGCAGGTGCTCGATGGTCCCACGCGCGAAACCTGCGTCGTCCGCCGCCCGCGGACCAATACTCCGCTGCAAGCCCTCATGCTCTTGAACGACGAAGGCTTCGTCGAAGCCGCCCGGGGACTCGCCGCGACCGTCCTTGCCCACCGCGATGCCTCGCGCGATCAGCGCATCGTGGAGCTTTTCCGCCGCGCCACCGCGCGCCCGCCCGATGCGAAGGAAGTCCTCGCCCTCGCCAGACTCCACGACAACCAGCATCGCCGCTTCGCCGCGGAGCCCGCCGCCGCGGCGCAGTTGCTCGCCATCGGCCAATCCTCGCTCGGCCGCAATCTTGACCCGGTGGAGGCCGCCACGTGGACAGCGGTTGCGCAGGTCGTCCTCAATCTAGATGAAGTGATCATGCGCCGCTGACCATGCCTCGTTTCGATATCAATCACCCACCTCCGGCTGACCTCGCGCTCACGCGCCGGCAGTTCTTCAGCCGCACCGCGGGCGGCATCGGCGCCGCCGCGCTCGCCTCGTTGCTGCGGCCCGGCTTGCTTGGGAGCGACGGCGCACCGCTCGCGCTGGGCCGCACGCACTTCGCGCCGAAGGCGAAGCGCGTCATCTATCTCTTCATGCACGGCGGGCCCTCGCAGCTCGACATGTTCGACCACAAGCCCGGTCTCCGTGCGCGCCACGGTCAGAACCTCCCCGACTCCGTGCGCGGCACCAACCGGCTCACGGGCATGACCGCCGCGCAGAAGACGTTTCCGATCACCTCCTCCGTTTTCAATTTCGCCCAGCACGGCAAGAGCGGTGCGTGGGTGAGCGAGCTCCTTCCTCATACCGCCGGCGTCGTCGACGATCTCTGCATCATCCGCTCACTGCACACGGAGGCGATCAATCACGACCCCGCGGTAACCTTCCTGCAGACCGGTCACCAGCAGCCGGGACGTCCCAGCTTCGGCGCGTGGACGAGCTACGGCCTCGGCAGCGAGAACAAGGATCTGCCCGGCTTCGTCGTCCTCATCTCGCGCGGCAGCGCGGCGCGCGCCGCCGATCCACTCTACGCCCGCCTCTGGGGGCCAGGCTTCCTGCCCTCGAATCACCAAGGCGTGAGCTTCCGCACCGGCGGCGATCCCGTGCTGTATCTCTCCAATCCCGGCGGCATCGACGCCGCCGCACGACGCGACCAGCTCGACGCCATCGGCGAGCTCAACCGCGCGCAGGTCGGCCGCCAGATCGATCCCGAGATCGAGACGCGCATCTCACAATACGAGATGGCCTATCGGATGCAGACCTCGGTGCCCGATCTCACCGACCTGAGCCGCGAACCCGCCTCAACATTCGAGGCCTATGGCCCGCAATCGCGCGTGCCGGGCACTTTTGCCGCGCAGTGCATCCTCGCCCGCCGCCTCGCCGAGCGCGATGTGCGCTTCATCCAGCTCTACCACAAAGGCTGGGACCAGCACTACAACCTCCCCAGCGACCTGCGCCTGCAATCGCACGATATCGACCAGCCCTGCGCCGCGCTGATCCGCGATTTGAAACAACGCGGTCTCCTCGATGATACACTCGTAATCTGGGGCGGTGAGTTTGGCCGCACCACCTATAGCCAAGGCA
>JAZKEV010000602.1:0-2811 GCA_040386765.1 Verrucomicrobiota bacterium
GCCGAAGCGGAGCTTGATGATCTCGGCCTCGCGCTTGTCGAGGGAGTTGACCATCTCGGAGAGGTCGTTGTTCAGGTTCTTTTCGCGGAGGCCTTCGTAGGGGCTGACGGCATTGTCGTCGCCCACGATTTCGCCGAAGGTGCCGGAGTCGCCCTCTTCGCCGATGGGAGCATCGAGGGAGGCGGGACGGACGCTGACGGACTTCAGATGCGCGACCTTGGAGGTCGGGATCTGGAGCTCCACGGCCAACTCTTCGTCCGTGGGCTCGCGACCGAGCGCCTCGGTGAGCTGCATCGCGGTGCGGCGCATCTTGGAGATCTTGTCGACGAGATGGACGGGCAGCCGGATCGTCTTGGACTGATTGGCGAGGGCGCGCTTGATCGACTGCTTGATCCACCAGGCGGCGTACGTGGAGAGCTTGCCGCCCTTGCGGGGGTCAAAGCGCTCGACGGCCTTGATCAAGCCGATGTTGCCCTCGCTGATGAGGTCGAGGAGCGGCAGGCCAAAGTCCTTGTAGTCCATCGCGATTTTCACGACCAAGCGCAGATTCGCCTGGATCATGTGATCGCGGGCGGCCTTGTCGCCGCGGCGGATGCGACGCGCGAGCGTCACTTCTTCTTCGATGGTGAGGAGGGCGGTCTTGCCGATTTCCTGAAGGTAGAGCTGCAGGTTGCTGCGCTCGCCGTGAGCGATGGGCTCAGCGGGGGCAGGTTCGGACTTTTCGAGAAAGGACGGGGGTGCGTCGATGGGCGCAGCCGTAAGCGTGGCGGTCGGGGCCTCAGAGGCGACGGGATCGTCAGCGGTATGATTCGAGCGGAGCGACTTGGCGGCTTTGGAAGGCATGTTGGGAACCTCGTTAAAAATTAGAGGATTGAGACGAATGGTTGTTCCCGAGCTGGAGCGGAATTCGTTCCACCTCGATATACGCGCCACCAGCAGGGAAGGTTGCACGTTTCCCATGCTGTTATGCGGACTTATTGGCACACTGTGCTGTATCAAAGCCTGCCAAGTAGGCACAGATGGCGCACCTGTGATACGCCCACCGACCGCTCTCAGTGCGGGTGGTTCACGGCATTCGTGAGAGGGGGAGATCTATCGGGAGCCCTGCCTCGTTCCCGCCATTACTTTAACATCGAACTCCAATTATAAAAGCGGCGCTCTTCGACGGGAATGGAAATGGCACCCGTATTTGTAATGCCCCCCGAAGCCCCCCAGGGCCGGCCCGAGAGCCCGGCCCTGCTCACCGCCATCCTTTTAAAACTGCTCGGCCATCGCCACG
Organism: Verrucomicrobiota bacterium; assembly: GCA_040386765.1. Lineage (GTDB taxonomy): Bacteria > Verrucomicrobiota > Verrucomicrobiia > Opitutales > Opitutaceae > ER46. The sequence continues at coordinate 1,280 of JAZKEV010000602.1, forward strand.
GCCTTCAGAAGGGCGGATGCCTTGCTGACGGTCTCCTGATACTCGGAGGCGGGGACGGAGTCAGCCACCACGCCGGCGCCGGCCTGAATATGGATCTGCCCGTCCTTGAGGAGGGCGGTGCGTAGCATAATGCACGTATCCATATTGCCGTCGTAGCCTACGTAGCCGAGGGCGCCGGCGTAGAAGCCGCGCTGGGAGGGCTCGTACTGTGCGATGATCTGCATCGCGCGGATCTTCGGGGCGCCGCTCACAGTGCCGGCCGGGAAGGTGGCGCGCATGAGGTCATAGGCGTTCTTGTCCGGTGCAATTTGCCCTTCGACCTGCGAGACGATGTGCATCACGTGCGAGTAGCGCTCGATGACCATCATCTCGGGGACCTTCACGCTGCCGTACTGGCAGACACGACCGATGTCGTTGCGCGCGAGATCTACGAGCATCAGGTGCTCGGCCCGCTCTTTCTCGTCGGCGAGGAGATCCTTTTCGAGCGCGAGATCTTCGGCCGGGGTGGCGCCGCGCTTGCGGGTGCCGGCGATGGGGCGGATTTCAACCAAGCCGTCGGTGAGCCGCACGTGAACCTCGGGCGAGGCGCCGACGATCGAGAAGTCGCCCGCCTCCAGGATGAACATGTAGGGCGAGGGATTGACCGTCCGGAGAGCCCGGTAGAGATCGAGCGGCGTCTTGCCGAAAGGGCGCGTGAAGCGCTGCGAGGGCACGAACTGGATGATATCGCCGGCCCGGATGAACTCTTTGCCGTCGTCGACGACCTTCTCAAACGTGGGCTGGGTGAAATTGCCAGGGGGCACCGTGATCTTGCTCGTGTCGACGAGCGGGGCGGGCGCGAGCCCGCGGGGCTGGCGGAGGAGCGCGTAGAGTTCGCGCAGCTCGGCGACGGCGGCATCGTAGGCGGCGCCGGCATCATCGCGGACGTGGGCATTGACGCAGAGCCGGAGCGTCTGCTTCGCGCGATCGAAGATCAGCAGCGAATCCGACAGCATGAAATAGAGGAGGGGGGTCCCGAGTTCGTCTCTCGCGACCGCGGGCACGCTCGGCTCGATGCGCGTCACGTACTCGTAGGCGATAAAGCCTACCGCGCCGCCGGTAAACCGCGGGAGGCCGGGCAGCGCCACGGGTTTGTAGCCGCGGAGCTCGTCCTGGATCAGGGTTAGAGGATCCTGGGGTGTCGGGATTTTCTCGGAGGCTTGGCCGGGAATGCGGATCTCGGTGGTCTCGGCGCCGCAGACGAAGATCTTGCGCGGGCGGCAGCCGATAAAGCTGTAGCGGGCGAGGTTTTCGCCGCCCTCGACCGACTCGAATAGGTAGGAAGGACCTGCCGCGTTGAGCTTGGCGTAGGCCGAGACCGGCGTCTCGAAGTCAGCCATGAGATCCGTGTAAACGGGGATCACATTGCCTTGCGCGGCGAGGCTCGCAAATACTTCGCGGGTCGGGTGGATGTTCATCAGTCGGAAGGTGCGTTAATGCTCGCCGCCGGACGGCCCCGCAAGGCGAATGACTCGGACTGTGACGGTGGGTTT
>JAZKEV010000603.1:0-3727 GCA_040386765.1 Verrucomicrobiota bacterium
CATCGTCGCGTTTCCCAATGGCCGCGGCGAAGGCGGCGTGCTCAACACGTTCACCGAGAATATCACCGACTTCTACCACGTGCGCCAGCTCCGCTACAACGCGCGCGGCCAGGATCAGATTCGCAAGACCTACTCGGCCAACTTCGGCGGGCGCTACACCGGCCTCGCCGACACGCGTTTTGAGTTCGGCACATCGTACTCGTGGGGCAATGCGAAGCGCCGCGAGTGGCCTGACGGCCTCGGCACCTATCTCTTCGATGTGACCGGCTCGAATGTCCGCATCGATCGCACCAAGGATTTTCTCTTCCCCGAGGTGACCTTCACCGGCGGCACGTTGCCGACCAACGTCGACGCCGTCGGCACCGTGAACAATATGCAGCAACTCGATGCCCGCCAGATCGAGGAGCAGTTCGGGTTGAACCTCGATGTAGAGCGCGCGCTCCGCACCCGTATCCCCGTCACGCTGAAAACCGGCATTCGCTACCGCGATGTCGTCCGCGACATCGACCGCGGCGAGCATCAATACGCCTATCTCGGCAAAAACGCGGACCTCATCGGAACGACTTCGATCCAGCCCTTCGGCCGGTATCCCACCTCGCTCATCCCCGACATCAAGCGCGTCCGCGAGAGCCTGAAGACGCAGCCGAATCTCTGGGTCGAGGACATGTTGCTCTTCGCGCAGAAGCAGAACGAGCACAACGGCCACGCCAGCGAGAGCATCGCCGGGGCGTATTTCATGGCGACCGCGCGCGTGGGTCAGTTCACGTTGATGCCCGGCGTGCGCAACGAGTGGACGCAGGCCAAAGGCACCGCCACGGTGCGCAATCGCACAGCCGGCGTCTCCGGCACTCCACTTGAGTGGGCAGGCAAGGAGACGCGCTGGGGCCAGTACGAAAACTTCTTCCCGCACTTCCACGCGAAGTATGAGGCGACGGAGAATCTCGTTTTCCGCGGTGCATTTACCACCGGCATTGGCCGCCCGCCGTGGAAGAACATCCTCCCCGAGGCGATCATCGAACCGACGACGCGCACGATCACGATGAGCAATACCAACCTGCGCCCCCAATACACCAAGAACATCGATCTCGGCGTGGAGTATTACCTCAAGTCAGGTGGCATCATCGGCGTGAACGTATTCCGCAAGACGATCGACGATCTTATCTTCAATGTGACCCGCCCGATCGAGCCGGAGGACGGCTTTCCCACCACCTATGATGGCTGGATGCTCATCACCACCGGCAACGTAGCCTCGGCCTGGGTACGAGGCATCGAGTTCGATTTTCGCCAGCAGCTCACGTTCCTGCCGGGTTGGATGAATCGGTTCGGCGTCTTCGCGAATCTCACGCTGCTCGAAACGGAGGGAAATTACTCCACGCCCGACGGCTCCGTGACGAGCGACATCCCCGGCTTTGTCCCGAAATTCATCAACGCGGGCCTATCGTATTCCGGCCGCAATCTTTCGTGCCGCGTCCTCGTGCAGCATCAGGCCGAGCGCCTCTCCGCGTGGGACGAGCGGACGAAGGAAGCCTGGCGCTACAACGAGGCGGAAACGACGGTCGATATCACGTCGAGTTTGCGCGTCTCGAAGCGGTTCAGTCTCTTCGTGAACGTCTCGAATCTCTTCGAGGACACGCCGATTCAATTCCAAGCGCGTCCGAACCAGCCGCAAACGGTAAGCCGCACCAGCCGGCGCTTCGACTTCGGCCTGCGCGGATCGCTCTGAGCCGAATTATCCGGTGCCCCTTCGCCTCTGGGCTGCTTCCGAGGCCCTCACATCAAGCTCGCAACCAGAGATGCGAAAGGTGGGCTTGCTACAGTCTGTAATCATGGAGACAAAGACATACGCCCTCGGAGAAACGAACATTCCGATGGTGAGATAACTCAACGAAAGAACACCCCCATGGGCGATAGATCTCCGAAATCCGTACAGAAACAAGCTTCGCAGAAGCAGTCGAAGACCAACGTCTCGAATCAGAAGAAGCAGGCCGTCATCACCTCGCAGCAGGCGACCAAGGCAAAGGCCGCGGCGGCCAAGAAGAAGTAAGTCTGCGCCGATAGATGGCGATGGATGAACTCCACCGCCGATTACTCCGATGACGCGTTTATTTTAACCGCGTCATCGGAGTTTTTTGTTTAATGGAATGCCCCTCGGGTTTGTTTCGGAATGAGCGTGAATGGGCGTGATGCCCCGCCCTCACCGGGCGGTCATAGACCGCCTCAACAGCTCGGCAATAACCCCCTCCGCAGGAGCGCAGCGAAGCACCGCCAAGAGCGAAAAACGTATCCGATTTTCAAACACGCTCTGCTACGCCCCGGCCTAGCCTAGCGCGCCTCGTACCCAGTATTGGTCGCGGACTTCCGCCCTTGGAACATCATGTAGCCGGGGCGCGTTTGCCAACTGGAGGGGCCGGCGAGTATCTTGCCGTGCGCGAGCACGGATTCGCGGACGAGCTTCTCGCGCGCGTTGTAGCTCGGAGAGCCATCGCGGTCGCCGCCGTGCATGCCGAAGTCATTGCTCGCGACCATGACGGCATCGATACCCTCCACCTCATCGAGGATGTTGTCGATTATCCCCACGCCCGCAGGGCTCTCGATCTGAAGCAGAATGAAGATATTATTGTTCGCGTTCGTGGCGTAGCCGCTGCCCCAGAGGCTGAAGGCCTGGCCGCCGCCGGAGCTGCGGTGGCCCCACGGCTTCGTATTCGGACTCTCGCGCAGTCCGATCGGAAACTTGGAGAACATGACGGCGTTGCGCGCCTCCTGCACCGTCTCGACCATCGGTATGATGATGCCGAGCGCGCCGGCATCGACGGCCTTCTGAACATCGCCCACATTGGCAGAGGGCACGCGCACAAACGGGATGCAGCCCGCCTGTGCGATCACCTTGATCAATTGCTGCGTCTCGCGCCACGTCAGCGTGGCATGCTGCATCTCGATCCAGATGAAGTCCTGCCCCTCGCAGGCCTTCTTCGCCGCCTCGAGATCGGGCTCGGTGATCGTATTACTGAACACCTGTTTGCCCGCCTTCAGCTTGGTGATGACGGTATTGAAGGTCTGCGAACCGGGCGCGGGCACCGGGGCCTTCTTCGCCGGGGCTGCAGCGGTCTCACTCTTGGCGGGCTGCCCGGTCATTGCCGGGATCGCGGCCATCAGTGATGCGGCAAGCAACGCGGCGAGCGCCCCGCGCGAGTGAGAGATGACAGTAGGGGTATGTGAACTCATAAGGGGAAAGGGTACACTCACGCCTACCGATTATCGCCGCCACCGCCAGCCGTAAGCGGCGATGATCGAAACACGTGACATCATCGTCCGCATTCGCGCGCCTACTTCGAAACCGCCGGCTGCAGCGGCCGCTCGGGATCGAAGCCCGGCTTTTCGAAATCCGTAGCGTCAGCCCACGGCGTCGGCTGCAGATCGCCCTGCATGAACCGCTCGTAGTAGCGCGGCTGATTGAGATGAGGATAGCCATCGAAGACCGCCCCCTGCCCCGCCATCCGCGGATCCTGTTGCTTTTCGAGGCCGGCGAATAACTGCCGCTGCATCGCCTCGCGCCGCGAGGCCCACGTCGGATCGAGCGCGAGATTCGTCATGCAGTCCGGATCGACCGCGACATTGTAGAGTTCCTCCGCGGGAAGCCGTCCGAAGTTCAGCTCCCACAACCAGTGGTTCACGCCCTGCCGATTCTGCGCGAGGATGAGCGTCTTGGTGGGGCTGCCATCGATGTGGA
>JAZKEV010000603.1:3737-9622 GCA_040386765.1 Verrucomicrobiota bacterium
TGGAGATAGCCCGTGATCGGGTCCGCCATCGGCCAGCGTGCCGGCTCGAAATTGCGCAGGTACAAAAAGCCGTCGCGGTACATTCCGCGGACCGGATAACCTACATCGCCCGCTCGACCGATATCGTGCCGTTCCTGCCCGATCAGCAGATAATCGCGCCCGGGCTGCACACGGCCCGCGACCGGCGCCGCATCGCGCAAGATCGGCATGAGACTGCGTCCGGTGATCGCCGCCATCCCACTCTCGCTCTCCTTGATGCCCGCGACTTCCAGAAACGTCGGCGCGAAATCGATGAAGCTCACGTAGTCATCCACCTTGCGACCCGGCCGGGCGATCCCCTCGCCCCAGCGGATCGCGAGCGGCATGTGATTGGAAAGCTCGTACGTGGTGCTCTTCGCCCGCGGAAACGGCATGCCGTTGTCCGAGGTGACGACGATCAGCGTATTCTCGAGCTGCCCGGATTTCTCGAGCGTCTCGAGCACGCGGGCGAGATGCGAATCGTAGTACTCGATCTCATAGGCGTAATCGAGCATGTCGCTCCGCACCACCTCGCTATCCGGCCAGAAGGCCGGCACGCGATCGATGTCCCGCGTGGACTTCTTCCCGAGCTGGATGCCCGAGCCGGGCTGATAGCGACGGTGCGGCTCATTGGAGCCGAGCCAGAAACAGAACGGTTTATCCTGCGGCCGCTTCGCCAGAAAGGCCGAGAAATTCGCCGCGTAGTCCACCAGCGCGATCGTCGCCGTCGGCGGTTTGGTCTTCACCGCGTGATATCCCTGGCCGGTCAGCTGCCGCGGTTTGCCATCGAGCTCGAGCGCGCTGCCCGGCCCCCAGCCCTTGCCGGTGTAGCCGGTGAAGTAGCCGTTCTTGCCCAACACCTCGACATAGCTGCGAAACTTCGCCGGGAAATTATTGATGTGATTGGCCGCCTCCTCGAGCTGCCAGCTATTGCGGCCCGTGAGGATGCAGGCCCGCGAAGGTGCGCACTTCGCATTCGGCGTGTACGCGCGGGTAAAGAGCAACCCCTCGCGCGCCACTCGATCGAAAGCGGGCGTCTTGACCCACGTCGTACCGTAAGCGCTCGCATGCGGATACGACTGATCGTCGGCGATCACGAAGAGAATATTAGGCCGGCCAGCCGCCAATGCTGACACGACGCTCGTGAGAGCACACAACAGAGAGAGGGTAAATCGGATCATCGGAAATCCACAGTGGGGAGGAGCAAAGACCAACGCGGGTTAGGGTAACCGCACATCAGCGACGCGAAGAGTCGCCGAGGTGATGTTGTTCACGATGAGCCCGCGTTGATCGAGGACGTTTTTCTGCGGCTCCACAACGGGACTGAGCGTAACGCCAGCTTATCTACGAGGCCGAACCATCGAAACTGCCTGAGCAGCCACGACCTACTGCCGCCGCGGGAGCCGTCGCCCATCCGGTTTGGCTGGATCGAACTTCGGATTCGGGGTGGGAAACCGGGCGTTCACGTCTTTCTGCCAGGCGTGCAGCTCGGCCTTCAGCGCCGCCACGCGCGCGGGCTCCCTCGCCGCCATGTCCTTGGCTTCACTCTGATCGCGGACGACGTTGAAGAGCTCCAGTTTTCCGTCCTCGAACCACTCGATGAGTTTCCAATCGCCGCGGCGGATGGCTGCGCCGGGCGCACCGCCCTGATTGGCGTAGTGCGGGTAGTGCCAGAAGATCGCTCGCTCCGGCGGCGCTTTGTCCTCGACGAGCAGTGGGATCATGCTCCGGCCATCGAGTCCGGCAGGCGCAGCGACGCGGGCCGCCGCCAGCAAGGTCGGCATCAGGTCGGGGCTCGTGACCGGTGTATCGATCACCGCACCGGCCTTGATCTTCTCCGGCCACCGCGCGAGGAACGGCTCGCGAATGCCACCCTCGTAGAGCCAGCCCTTCCCGGCGCGCAACGGCACATTGGACGTCGGCATGCCGCTGCTCGTCGAGAGGCCGCCGTTGTCGGACGTGAAAATCACCAGTGTGTTCTTCGCCACGCCCTGCTCGTCGAGCGCGGCGAGTATTTTGCCGACCGCCTGATCCATCGCCTCCACCATCGCGGCGTAGATCACATGCGTCTGGTTGAGCCTCACCTCGCTCCCCGTCTCCGTGCCGAAATTTTCCTTGAGGCCCAGCCGCTCCCGCTTCGCTTCGTACTTCAAGCGGAGATCCTCGCGCGCCATCAGCGGTGTGTGCACATCGTAGAACGGCAGATAGATCAGAAACGGCGCCTTCTTGTGCGCCGCGATGAACTTCGCCGCCTCGCTCGCCAGCCGGTCCGGCAGGTGCTCGCCCGGCGGCCCATCAGTCAGACGCGGATTGCCGTAGGGTGAAAAATATTTCTTCCCGCCATACGGTCCGCCGAAGTCCACCCCGCCGTGATTAAAATCGAAGCCCTGGTTCTCGGGCCAGTAGCCCTCGGGTCCGAGATGCCACTTGCCCGCGAAGAACGTCTTGTAGCCACCGCCCTTGAGCACCTCGGCAAACGTGGTCTCGGAAAGTTCGAGCCGCTCGGCATACGCCGCCGGCATCAAGCGAGTGTTGCGGATCCACTTTTCCGGCTGCGGTGCGCCGATGAATTCGGTGACGCCTGTGCGCTGCGGCCAGCGGCCCGTCACCAGGCTTGCGCGCGTGGGCGAGCACACGGGGCACGCCGCATAAGCATTGGTCAACCGCGCGCCCTCGCGGGCGAGACGGTCCAGATTGGGCGTCTCATAAAAGGTGCTGCCGTAGCAGCTGAGGTCCGCCCAGCCAAGGTCGTCCGCGACGAAGACCACCAGATTAGGCCGCGCCTCGGCAGCCAGCCCGCCGACCGGCAGAAGAAGCGCCAACAAAGCCAGCGCCAACGCCAGCGGGCGCAGAGGAGAACGGCGCACCAGAACGGACGCAGCACCGGCACAGAAGATCAGTCGTGGGATCATGAGAAAATCGAAGAAACAGCCGATCGAATTTAAATTTGAATCTGAACTTAAACGGAAAAGAGGAGCTCACACCAACAAAGAGAGATCTCACCCATCCTGCCTTAAACAAGGACCGCCCGCCACCGCGGGCCGGCGGTCCCCGCCCGAACCTCAGCACTCCTCAGAACTCAAACCGCACCGTGCCAAGATAGGTGCGACCCGTCCCGAAGGGATGATTGAAGTCGTTGATCTCAACCTCGTCCGTGAGATTGCGGACGTTGAGCTGAAAAAGATAGCGATGACCACCGATCTTCCGGGTGTAGGAGGCAAAGAGGTCGATCGTCGTGAGGTCACCTCGATACGGCTCCTGCACCACGCCGCGGTAGAGCTTGTTCCGCCAGCGCGGCCCGCCGCCGAGCGCGAGGCCCTTGAAGGCGCCGCCGACATCCCAGCGCGTCCAGAGATTCATGCTGTGCGTCGACGTGCCGGGAAGTTGTTCGCCCGTCATCTGATCGAACGCGTCCGAATACGTGTACCCGAGCACGCTCTGCACGCTCTTCCACGGGCTCAGGGTGAAGGACGCATCGACCCCCTCCGCGCGCGTCTTGCCTCGCAGCACGAAATAGCCTGCGCGCGCGGGATCTGTGTCGGCGGCCGGGTCCGGGACGGGGAGGTTTTTGTTGTCGGTCCGGAAGAGCGACACCGTGCCCGACACGCGATTCTCGAAGAGCTCCACTTTCACGCCGCCGTCGAAACCCTCGCCAAACTGGGGCGGGAAGCCGCTGCCGTCCGGATTCACCTGGCTGTTGCCGTAGACCGAGCTGGAGTAGTTGGCGTAGATCGAGACGCCGTCGCTGAGGCGATGCGCGATGCCCAGCTGCGGGCTCACGCGCGTGCCCAGCGGATTGGAGAAATTCGCGCCCGGCAGGAAGTTCGTCACCAGATTCTTCGTGCTCGTCTTGATCCGGTCGTAGCGCAAGCCGCCGAGGATGAAGGTGCGCTCCCGGTTGAAGGAGAATTGATTCACCACATACGCGCCCACCGTCTCATCCCAGATCGCATTGTGGGTGAAGACGGGGTTCTTCTCGCTGAAGCCGGTGAAGTCGTACAACCAGCGATTCTCCACCGAGGGCCGGGCGTAGTCGTCGACGTTGAGCGAGAAAAGCGTCGTCGCGTAGACGCCGTTGGCATTGCGGGTGGCGGCGCGAAACGTCCGGGTGTTGTTCACGCGCCAGAGATAGTCGGCGCCGATCAGCGTGCGATTGGAGTACTTCGGGCGCTTCACCGTCGCGAGGAAATCGAGGCGCGCCATCTCCTGCCGGAAGTGCTGCACGCCGAGATTGGCGAGATTGTTGAAGGTCCGCCGCCCCGGCGCGCCCTGCCCGTTCTGGAGATAGCGGGGCGTGTAGCCCTCGTAGGGCTGCCAGCTGTAGGTGGCGCGCGAGGACCAGACGTCGGAGATCTTTTGATCCACGATGAGATTGCTCACGCGCACACGCTGGTAGACGTTCGTGTTGGGCCCGGAAACGTTGAACGCGTAGGGCAGATCGAGCCCCGAATTTTGCGGCGTGGCGAAGCGGTTGAAGGTCTCGCCCGGCACGCGCACCTGGAGAAATCCCGCCGAACCGATGGCGCTGAAGCGCTTGTAGTCGTACTCGTAAAACACCGTCGTCGTCGGCGTGGGCTTCCACTGCACGGCGGGATAGAGCAGCCGGTCGTAACGCACCTGATAGTCCGCGTACTTCTGGTACTCATCGTACACGGCGATGAAGCGGTAGGCCAGCTTGCCCGCGCGATCGATGGGCCCGCCGAAGCGCACCTCCGTGCGCGCGCGATCGTCGGAATCGAAACGCTGCGTGATGCTGAACATCGGCCGCGAGGGCGGACGCACCGAAAGCAGATTGCGCACGCCGCCAGGCTGGCTCACGCCGTAGAGCACGCCCGAGGCGCCCTTGAGGATCTCGATGCGCTCGATGTGCGCGATGTCCTGGATGCCAAAGGTGGGGATGCCGTTGCGGAGCGGATAGTCCGACGCCATGCCGCGGATGATCGACTGGCGCGGGATATTTCCCGCCTGCAATCCCGCGACCGTCGCACTGAGCGCGTCGTTCAAGTCAAACTGCGCCTGGTCGGCCAGCATCTCGCTTGTGATGGTCTGCAAGGCCAGCGGCAGATCCCGGGAAGCCGTGGCAAAACGCGTGGCCGAGCTGGAATTGGTGGCCAGGTAGCCGATATCGGTCGAGGCGCTGATCTCGAAGGGACTCAGTTCGATCGCGGTCTCTTGCGAAGCTGGTCGGGCGGCAGGCGCAGGTTGGGCCTCGGCGGGCGAAGCGGCGAGCGCCAGCCAGCCGCCGACGGTGGATAATAAAGTAGCAGGTTTCATGGTGGGGTTGGGGTTAAAACGGGAGGTGGGCGGCGCATCCTTCGCCGCCGTCTTGCGGTGCACGCGCCAGGCGGCGGACTGCGCATCCTGGACGGCCGCGAGCGTGGTGCCGTCGAGCAACGCGCGCAGGGCGTCTGCGGGTGAGAACGAGCCGCGCACGGCCCTGGTTTCGACGCCTCCGACGATCTCCGTCGAGAAAAGCACCTGCTGGCCCGCTTGCGTCGCGAAGGCGCGCAGCGAGCGCTCGGCGGTATCGGCCTTGATGTCAAAGGTCCGCCGCGCCTCCGCTGCCGCCATCGCCTTGCCCGGCTCCGCCGCGAGCGCCATGGCACCGCCCGCGTCAAGGCGGCACAGGGCGACTAGGGCGAGGAAATGCCAGCGGGTCATTTTGGATCATGACGTTTCAGGTCGCGTGAACCTCCAAATCCGCAGCGATTATTTTTTCACGCTCCCCGTAGCGCGGAGTTTTAAGACATGCCTTCAAATTTCCCCGCCCCTGGCGCTTGAATGTCCCCGTAGCCTTGGCGAGGGCGCACACGTATTTTTCTCCAGCCAATCCCAACTGATCCCGGATAACCCCGGATTATCCCAGA
>JAZKEV010000604.1:0-2986 GCA_040386765.1 Verrucomicrobiota bacterium
GTGGCCATGATCGCCTTCACGCGAGCCTTGGCTTTCGCCGGGTCGCGATGGATCGCCTCGAGACGCGACCACAGCTCGGGGCCGTTGGTCTCATCGATCTCGAAAAACCAGTCGCCCGAGCCAAAGTCGCGGTACATCTGGCCCTTGCAGGTATCCGTCGGCTGGCGGACGTAGAAGGTCGGCGTGCCCTGGTGCAGCGCGATGAGCGGCGAGTGACACTCCACGCTCACGACACATTGCGCCTTGGAGTAGATCGACGCCGCCTCGTCCGGCAGCCAGTAGCTGTCGCGCCAGACGACGTTCTTCTTGATGTCGGCGGGGAGCGGGTCGACGAGCACCTCTTTGCCCATCTCCACCTGGTAGGTCATCTCGGCGCAGACCATCACCTTGTTGCCCGTGCCCTTCACGTAGGAGACGATCATCTCGCGGAGCTTCGCGTGATCTTTCTCCGTGGTGCGGTCGTTGATCGCGTCCTTGATGTCGTCAGAGGGCACGCGCTTGATATTCTTGATCCGGTAATACGGCGTGTAGCGCAGGCGCGGGATCACGCTGATGAATTTCCCATCCTCCAGCCCATTTGCCTTCAGCCACGCAAAGCCCTTCGCGTCGTCGCGCAGGTGCATGCCGAGCTGCGCATCGGGGCCAAATTCCACGATGGGCGACTTCACGCCCTGCGCCTTCAGGTAGTCGCGCGTGATCGTGTCGCGGCAGAAAAAGAACGCCGCGCGATCCATGATGTAGCGCAGATTTTCCGACAGGTGCGTCGGCGGCAGCTTGAGCGCGCGCTCCCGAATGCTCTTCAACGTGCCGCCCTCCGGATCGCGATTTCCGCCGATGCCGGAGACCGGGTCGTTGCTCACGCCAAAGACACCCACCGGCTTGCCGGTGGCCTTTTGAAACGCGACGGCGTGATCCGCTGCCGGGAAGCCCGAGCCCGAGCCGCTCAGGTAGAGGTCCGTCTCCTCCCACGCCTTCGCCAGCGCGGGGTTGTTCGGCACGCCGTCCTTCAGGCTGCCCTCGACAATCTTCAGCCGCGGGTAACCCTTGGTGAGGAGTTCGCGCGAACCGTGGCCGAGACTGCCCGGCCAGAGGGTGACCTCCGCCTCGGGAAAATGCTTCTCGATCAGGCTCAACGCGCCCGGCGTGTGTCCGATGTCGCCGATATTCACGCTCTGCCACGAACTGCGCAGCAGGATGCGCGGCGTCCGGCCAGCCTTCGCGGTTGCGCCAAACAAGGAGGGTAACAACGCAGCGCCCGCAGCGGCGGTGGCGGAATTTTTAAGGAAGCGACGACGATTCATGAAGGAAGAACGAAGAGGATGGTAAAACGATAAAGCGAGCAGCGGATTTACACCTTGGCCGCCATGGCTTTTTCCAGCCACGCACCGACATCGGCGATGTAGACAGAGCGCGTATCGTTATGCACGCCATTGAAGACGATGTACCGGCCCGTCGCATCCCACACCGGATGCGCGTCGATGCGGTGCTCGGAGGTGAGCTTTGCCGAGTCACTGCGCGTGAGCAGCACGTGTGCGAGCGCCACCTCGGTTTTGGTGCGCAGGTCGATGAGCCGCAGCGGCGCCGTGCCATCGCCGCGCGTCACCGGCTCGCGCGGATACGCGTCGGTGATAATGAAGGGCAAAGTCGGGTGCATCGAGGGATGCCCCGAGCCAATCGGATGAACCGAGCGGAGATTGGCGCCGTCGTAGCGCACACTCACCAGGTCGAGTTCCTTGGTGCCGTCCCGAATGTTGAGATTGATGGTGATGTTCTCGCCGTCGGGCGCCCACATCGGGTGGTGCCCGCCGCGCGCGTATTGCTGCGGCGTCACCGCGAGGCGGATATCGGAGCCATCGGGCTTCATCGTCACGAGCGTGAGCAGGCGCGGACCACCTTTCTCCGCCTTTGGATCGTTCCAGCGCAGGAAAGCCATCACGCGCGTGCCCTGGCGATTCCATCGTATCTGGAAGCAGTAGTACTCGCAACGCGCCGCGTGCTCGAGCGCGATGCTCGGCACGGCCCGCTCGTAGATATCGCGGATCGAGGCGATCATCCGGGTCTTCCCTGTCGCGACCTCGGTGATGAAGAGCCCGTCATCCGCCACCGGCCCGATGTTCTTCCGCGTCTTGCTGTCCGGAATCACGACGCCGTAACCCACCTGAATGCGCCGCGAGGCGATCAGGTTGTACGAGGTAAGATATTTTCCGTCCGGCGAAACCGTGAAGACCGTCCCTTCCAGCTTGCGCTGCTTGCCCGTGGCCGGATCGAGCTGCACGGCAAACGGCGTCCACGTCGCGGGATCGACGTCGTTGAAATACAACTCCGCATCGCTCCTGCCCCACTGCACATTGGCGCCCATCTGCGTCTCCCACCCGCGCGTCTCCGCGACCACGCGCTCCTTGCCGGTCTGGAGATCGACGAGCACGACCTCGCCTGCCTCGCCGGGCTGCGGCGGCCGCACTTCATTAGGCAGGCGAAACAGCCCCACATAACGCCCCGAGGGACTGATTGGCGAGGTATCGAAGAACCGGTGGATGACCCGCCCGCTCGCGATGCGCACCACCGGCACCTTCGTCTCGAAGTCGGTGCACGCCGGAAACCGGCTAAAAAACTCCGGTGTGCCTGTCGCGTTCGCCGACGCCGACTCTAACGGCTTCGCTTTAGCCTTCGCCGCGAAGGCCGATGGGAGCGCCACGCTGCCGACCGCCGCAGCGGTGGCAGCCGTCGTAGCCTGAGAGACGAAGGTCCGGCGATTCATGCGATACGGCCTGTCTTTTAGAATGTACCCTTCAGCCCAACATACCATGTCGCGCCGTAGTGCAGGTTGTTCGTGATGATGCGATCCCGCTCGGTGCGCGGACCGTAGCGCACCGTGGTATCGACTTCCCGGTTCACGTTGCGGCCCGAGATGTAGAACGCGAACTTGCGGGTGAAGCGATACTCGGCCGACACGTCGGCGCTGGTGCGGGGCAGGATGTAGGTAAAC
>JAZKEV010000605.1:0-2524 GCA_040386765.1 Verrucomicrobiota bacterium
TGTGAAAGGCGATCACCATCAGCCGGCCCTTGTCGTCGTGGAGGGCCCGCACCGACATCTTGTCGGAGTTCTCGCCGCGATCGATCTGGAGCGGCGCGCCGGGATCGGCGGGATTGTGGTCGCGATTCCAAAACTGCATCGTCGGCACCTGCAGCCGCTGCATCGGCCCGGGGAGCTTGAAGACGCAGCTGAAGAGCGGGTGATCCATCGAGAGCTCCGTCCACTCGCGCTCGGGCAGGACCTTCTTCATCTGCGCCGCGAAGCCCGCCCACTCGACCGAATTCCAGAAATCGATGATCGCGAGCACCCCGCCCGCGAGCAGGTACTTGCGCGGGCCGGCCACCTCGCTATCGCGCAGCATCATGTAGCCCGGATGCTCCATGAAGAGAAACGGGTAGTTGTGCAGATCGGGGTCGTGGAGCTTCAGCACGCGCCCATCGGGATCGACCTTCATCGAGGTCATCTGCTGCAAGCGGTACGAGAGATTGAGGTCCGCGTCCGGAAAATCCACCCACCAGCCGATCTTCCGGCCGTAGTGGAAGCGGGGGATCGGCGAGGTCGTCGGCCGCACCTTGAAGACCGCGCGGGCAAAAGTGAACACGTCCTTCTCGAAGCCCTTCGGGTTCGTCCAGGTTGGCGTGCCGGTGCTGTGCGAAACGACTTCGCGCGCAGTGCGCACCGCATCCTCGTCGATGACGCCGCTACCTTCCGTGCGCACGAGCGAACCGCCGAGATCGCCTTCGTTGCCCCAGCCGCCGGGCGGCGAGGAAAACGGCGGTTCATTACCCCTGCCAGACGGCGTGAAGATGGACTGGCCCGGCTTGGGGGCGACCCGAGCCTCTTTCTCTTTGGAGTCTTTTTGCTTTTCTGACCCCTTGGGAGTCTGCGCGAACATCACCAGCGCGCCGCTCAGCGCGAGTCCGCAAACGATCAGATGTTTTCGCCCGATGGTCATCAGTGGGTCATCGCGTAGAAAACGACATTAATGCCGAGTGGATACGCGATTTTCTCGGAAAAGTGTTCGAAGAAGTATTGATACTCGCCCTCGCGCTCCCAGCCATCGCCGTTGTCGGTGTTGTGCGCGGCAAAGACCATCAGGCGGCCTTTGTCGTCGCTGATGACGCGGTGGTGGACCGTGCGGGTATCGCCGTCGTGGTGCTCTTCCCAAGTAACACCGTCGTGCTTACTGTTCTCGCCCTGCCGGTAGTTCGGCACCTGGCCCTTCGACTTGATCTGAAACACACAACTGTAGAGCGGATGGTCGAGTGGCAGTTCCGAAAATGCACGGTCCGGGAAGACTTTCTTCAACTCCCGCTCCACGTTCATCCACGCCGAGTCGCCCCAGAAATCGTCCAGCATCAGGAAGCCGCCGTTGAGCAGGTATTTCCTCAACGCCTGCACCTCGAGCTCGTTGAAGAAGAGGCTGCCAGGCTCGACGATGTAGATCCACGGGTAGTTCGCGAGGTCGGGGTCCGTGATATCGAGGATCCGCCCATCCGGATCGACCTTCATCGAGGTCATCTGCTGCATTCGATACGAGAGATTCAGGTCGCTGTCCGGCAGGTCGGTATCCCAGCTCCCGCCGCCGCGCCGGCGATAACCGCCACCGTAGCCCCCGCCGCTCACGTAGCGGATGCGGGTGAAGGTAAACGCATCCTTCTCAAAGCCCTTTGGATTCGTCCAGACGGGCGTGCCCGTGCTGTGCGAATCGTGTTCGCGTGCCGTCCGCGAGCGCGAGTCTCCGCCGCCCTCGCCTCCTCCGCCCCAACCCCTGAAACCACCCGAACGCTGCGCGAAGACCATGCCGGCAAGCACGATCACGAGCGAAAGCGTGGGGATGAGGCGTTTCATCGTTTAACCTCAGGTACGAGTTTCTCGATCGGCTCGGGCGAAATCACGCTGGTGTCTGCCCTTCCGCGATTCAACTCCAACAGCAGCCGCAATGCCTCACGGTAGCGCGGTGTCTCTTCGAGCGCGATCAGCACATGCCGTCGGGCTTCGTCGCGGTCGCCGCGCTTGTTGAGCAGTTCCGCCAGCCGGTAGTGGGCATCCGTCCGCTCCGGCACGTCCAGTTGGATTAGGGTCCGCAGCGCCACGGTCGCCGAGGGTTGGTCATCGAGCGCGAGGCTCGCCTCGGCAAGATGGCGGTACGGCGGCGGCACCAGGGGGTTGACGGAGAGATAGCGATCGGCGTTACGCGCGACCATCTTCCAATCCTTCTCGGCCGTGCCGATCTCCATCAGGCGCAGGTAGGCATCCGTCGCCTCGTCGTCGACCTCCGCCCAGGCAATCAGGGTCGCCCGTTCGGCTGCCGCATCGCCGAGCGCGCGGTGCGCCGCAGCCAGCGAACGATAGGCGCTGCTGGGGCCCTTTTGCTGGGGATAGAGTTCCACGAGCCGGGCGAGCGGCACCTTGGCCTCTTCCCACTTCTGGGCTTCCGCGGCGCGCTGCGCCTTGAGGAGGAGCAGGTAATAATTGTCCTCGTGCGTCCGCTCCCAGGCGGCCAGCTCGAGGGCTCCTTCCG
>JAZKEV010000606.1:0-19192 GCA_040386765.1 Verrucomicrobiota bacterium
ATCGGTCAGGGTGCCCCAATACGCGCCCCAGAACATTTCTTGCAGCGCCATCTCCACGACGCCGCCTTCACCCAGCGCGGCAAACAGGCGGTCCGTCTCGGCCCGCGTGTCGGGCTCCAGATTGATATAAACGGTGTTACCCTGCGTCAGCTTGAAGCCCATCGACTCCGGAGCATCGGTGCCCATGAGCACGTGGCCTCCGAGGGTCGGCAACGCGACATGCATCACCATCTTGGCCTGATCGGCCGGCATCGGCGGCTGGCCAGGGCAGGGTGGGCCATCTCCAAAGCGCATGATGGGGGACGCGAACTCGGATTTGAAAACCGTCTTGTAGAAGAGGAAGGCTTCCTCGGTGTTGCCGGCGAAGTTGAGATAGGTCGTGACGCGAGCCATGGTGGATTGAGATTAGGGTGAAGGGTGATGATGTGCGAACACCTCTTCAACGAACGGTGCCGCGCAAACCGGACAAAAAAGGAAAGGGGATTTCCGCTCATGGCGACCCTCTCCGACTCGGGTCATTTCCCGAAGCGGTGGGAGATGGCGGGATGGCGCCGGGCGATACGATAGATGGCGCGCAGAGGGTGATCGCGTTCCGCTCGTGCGCGATATCCCGCTGTTCATTAGGCTTGGACCATGAGTTGGGGCGCGATGATCGATGGCTATTCTCCATGCAAACGCCCAAGGCTTTTTATTATCCATCAACAAGTTGAGACTATTTGTGGTACTTCCAGAAACAATCCTTGATTAAATCATACCAATTCAGTCTACATTAATCATGAAGCTTTCAAAACGAGGCGAGTATGCCCTCCGTACCCTCATCAACCTTGGTATCGCCAAGGATGTGGGTCGGACGCTCGTTCAAGTTTCTGAGCTTTCGGAAAACGAGCAGCTTCCCATCAAGTTTTTGGAGCAGATCATGCAGACCCTGAAAGAGGGTGGGCTGGTCACGAGTGTCCGCGGAAAGTTTGGCGGCTATCGTTTGGCCAGGGAGCCCAAGGAAATCACGATCGGTTCGGTCGTTCGCCTCGTGGATGGGCCGCTGGCTCCGATCGGTTGCGTGAGCCAGAGCGCTTACGAAAAGTGCACCTGCCCCGACGAGGCCCACTGTGGGCTGCGCATGCTGATGCTGGATGTGCGCAACGCGATCGCCGGCATCCTCGACCGCTATACGCTGGCCGATGTCGTGGGGATCACCCTGCGGAAGCTCCGCCGCGACAATCTTCCGATCCCCTTCTCACCCGAGGCCGACGCGACGCCCATTGCGCGTGTGCCCGCCCGGTTCGCCCAGCGGATGGCTGCGGGTGGCGGCAAGCCGCGCCTCAGCGAGACCGAGGGCATCGTCCATCAACTGCTCGGCGAATACACCATCTAACCTTCTTTCATTTCCAACCATGACTGCCACGTCCGGTGATATCATTCCTGCGCCCGCTCCCGATTGGATCGCGCTCGTGCGCGAAAAGGTCGAGGGGCTGCGCTACGGCGTTGTGCAACTCGTCGTGCACGATGGTCGCGTGACCCAGATCGAGCGCACCGAAAAGACTCGCTTGCTGGCGGATCGCGACGCTTCGGGCCGCTCCGCCTCCTGAATTTTGTCGGCCCACCGGTCATTCGGAGGCCTTTCGTCCACTACCACCCTCAAGCCGTTCTGACCCGTCCACGGGAAGTTCCTATGCAAATCCTACTCGATTGCTCCTCCCATGAGGAACTCCTCCCGTCTCAATATACCTGCGCGCTTCGCGCTGGTATCTCTCGCCCTCGTTTCCGCGCGACCTTCGCTCGCGGCTGAAAACGAACTCGCCGAACTGCGCGCCCACATCCGCGCCCTTGAACAAAAACTTCTCGTGCTCGAACGCAGGCAGGAGCTCAAGGACGAGGCTGCGGCTGCTGCGCCGCCGCCCGTCGTCGTCGCCGGGGCCTCGGGATTCTCGATCGCGCCGGCCGACCGCAAGTTTCAGCTCAGCATCCGCGCCAATCTCCAGGCGGATGCCCGGTTCTTTCTCAACGACGCTACCAATGGCAACGACACGTTCCTGATTCGTCGCCTCCGCCCGAGCTTCGAGGGCGTCATCGGCGAGCGCTTCGGCTTCCGCCTGATGCCCGACCTCGCGCCCTCGACCTTCAACCTGCTCGACGCCTACGTCACCTATACGCACGCGCCCGAGCTCAATCTTCTCGTGGGCAAGACGAAGTCGCCCTTCGATCTCGAGCGTCTCGTCTCGCAAACCGACCTGCTCTTCATCGAGCGCGGCTATCCGACGAGCCTCGGGCCCAATCGCGACATCGGCGTGCAGGTCTTCGGCGACCTCGCCGGCGGTCTCGTCAGTTACCAGCTCGCCTGGCTCAACGGCGCCCGTGACAACGACACGACGATCACCGACACCGACGACGGCAAGGAAATCGTCGCCCGGATCTTCGCGCATCCGTTCAAGAACGATCCGAGTTCGCTGCTGCAGGGCCTCGGCATCGGTGTGGCCGTCTCCACCGGCGACAAGACTACGGGCGCACCGAACAGCTACCGCACAAACGCCCAGCAGACCTTCTTCTCCTGGCGCTCGACGGTGGTCAGCAACGGCAAGCACGAGCGCATCGAGCCGCAGGCCTATTACTACAGCGGCTCGCTTGGCCTCGTCGGCTCGTGGGTGGCCTCGAAGCAGGGCCTGTCCAACGGTCCCGGCACTGTCACCCGCGATATCACCACGACTGCGTGGTATGGCGCGGTGCACTACGTCCTCACCGGCGAGGAGGCTTCCTATCGCGGCGTCACGCCTGCCGCCCCCTTCAGCTGGAAGGACGGCACGTGGGGCGCGTTCGAAGCCGCCGTGCGCTACGGCGAGTTCAATATCGATGACGACGCCTTCCCGGTCTTCGCCAATCCCGCCACTTCCGCCAGCAAGGCCTCTGGCACCACGCTCGGCATCAATTGGTATCTCAACCGCAACGTGAAAGCCACGATCAACTTCGAGCACACTTCGTTCGAAGGCGGTCTGGGCAACGTTGTCATCAACGAAAACGAAAAAGCCATCTTCACCCGCGTGCAGCTCCGGTACTGAGCCGGCCCTTCCGTATCTAACCTTCAAATACATCCTGTCATGAAAATTTCCTCTCTCATTTCCCTCATCGCCGCCTTCGGCCTCGCTGCCGCGGTTTCCGCCAAGACCATCGAGCTGCTGAATGTCTCCTACGACCCGACGCGCGAACTCTATAAGGAGATCAACGTTGCCTTCGCCGCCTTCTGGAAGGGCAAGACCGGCGACGAGGTGCATATCAAGCAATCGCACGGCGGGTCCGGCAAGCAGGCGCGGTCCGTGATCGACGGGCAGGAAGCGGATGTCGTCACTCTGGCCCTGGCCAACGATGTCGCCGCGCTCCACAAGCAGGCCCGCAAGCCGCTCATCTCCGCCGATTGGCAGAAGCGCCTCCCGAAAAATTCGGCGCCCTACACGAGCACCATTGTGTTTCTCGTGCGCTCGGGAAATCCGAAGAAGATCGAGGACTGGGACGATCTGGCGAAGGCGGGCGTCTCCGTCATCACGCCCAATCCGAAGACCTCCGGCGGCGCCCAGTGGAACTATCTCGCCGCGTGGGAGTACGCCCGCCGCAAGCAGGGCGGCAGCGACGCCCAGGCGCAGGAATTCGTGAAGGCGCTCTACAAGAACGTGGCGGTGCTCGACTCCGGCGCGCGCGGCTCCACGACGACGTTCGTCCAGCGTGGCGTCGGCGATGTTTTTATTTCGTGGGAGAACGAGGCCTTTCTCGCGCTGAAGGAATTCGGCAAGGACAAGTTCGAGATCGTCATCCCTTCGCTCAGCATCCTCGCCGAGCCCACGGTCTCCGTGGTCGACGCCGTGGTGAAGAAGAAGGGCACGCAGGCGGTAGCCACGGCGTATCTCGAGTTCCTCTACACGGAGGAGGCGCAGGATATCATCGGCCGTAATTTCTACCGCCCGACTTCGGAAAAAGCGCTCGCGAAGTACGCCGACATCTTCCCGAAGATCGAGCTCTTCACCATCGATGCCGCGTTCGGCGGTTGGGCTAGGGCGGCCCAGGTCCATTTCGCCGACGGCGGCACCTTCGATCAAATCTACGCCAAGTAATCTCTTCGTCGAAACCTGCTGAGGCGCACCCGGCCACGTTCATGAGGGCACGTCGGCGCGCGTCTCACCACTCCATGATTACCATGAAATCACACGCTCTTTCCTCCCGGCTCGCTCGCGCAGCGGACGTGCCCTCCCTGGATCTGCGCAGCCGCTTCAGCCAGCTCTACGAGTGGGCGCAGACGTCGGAATTTATTTTTGGCTCTCCCTTGGGCCCGATCGGTGGCGGCCAGCGCGCGCACTACCTGCCGAGCTTCGTTTACTTCGGTCCCCAAACCTCCGAGGCCTCTCCGCGCCTGGCCGTGCTCTCGGGCCTCGGCCGGCACGACCTGCTCGCAGCGCGCGCGGTTACGGCCTTCGTCGAAGGGCTCGCCCGGCAGCCCGATATCGGGCACGCGCTCAATGTTTCCCTTTTCCCGGTGGCCAATGTCCGTGGCCTCCTTGAGGGGGCGGAGGAGCGCGACCTCTCCGAGGAGCATTGGGGCCGCTCGACCGCTCCCGAGATACGGCTCCTGGCCAGCGACGCACAGTCAAAATCTTATCAGGGCTATATCCGGATTTCCACTACGACTGACGATGAGCCGTCCGCCTGGCTGCGGAGCGTGGTGTCGCCCTTCGTCGCCCGGAGCGGCATCGAGGTCTTCAACTCCGCCGATTTCGAACCGTGGACCGTTCGTTTCGAGTCGCTGCCCTCCAGCGTTATCAGCCGGGGACCGCTCAGCCTCGCGGACGATCTGCCCTTTGCACCCTTCGAGGTGGAACTCGCCCTGCCGGCCGATTGGCCGCAGGCGCGGGCGGATCGCGAGCTGTCCCGTCTCCTCAAGCGCCTGCTCACCCGCTACCGCGGCTTCCTCGCTTACGGGCTCAACCTCTGAACCTCGGCAAACCCTCCACGCATATGGTGAAGCTTGGCTCCTCCCATCCTCCCTATCCCCACAAGCTGCGGCGGCTGTACTGGCCCTTCCTCGCGCTGGCCGAGGAGTCGCAGCATATCGTGGGCACGGTCGCCGGTTCCTTCGACAGCGAGGGGAAACGCTACACCATTCCGCGATTCTCCTTTCTCGGGCCGCAGACCAGCGTGCCGCGAATCCGTCTCGGGCTCTTCGCACTCCTCCATGGCGACGAGCCTGCCGGTGCGGTTGCGCTCGAGCGATTGCTCGCCCGGCTGGTTGACAGCCCCGAACTGGCGACGGGCTACGAACTCGTCCTCTACCCCCTTTGCAATCCGACCGGCTACGAGGATGGCACGCGCCACACTCGCGCCGGCTTCGATCTCAATCGCGAGTTCTGGCGGGCCTCCCAGCAGCCTGAGATTCATATCCTCGAGGAAGAGCTGCGCGCGCAGCAGTTCCACGGTATCATCACGCTGCACGCCGACGATACCTGCGAGGGGCACTACGGCTACTCGCATGGCCAGCGGCTCGACGACGCCCTGCTGCGGCCGGCCTTGCTCGCCGCCGAACGCGTGCTGCCGCGGGACCGTCGGTCGGTTATCGACGGCTTCACCGCGTGCGAGGGTGTGATCACCGACTGCTTCAAAGGCATCCTTTCGTGTCCACCCACGCAATCGCCCCGCGCTTTTAACCTCATCTTCGAGACGCCGGCGCTCGCTCCGCTCGAGCACCAGGTCTCCGCCAATGTCGCCGCCCTCGAGGCCATCCTCGCCACGTATCGCGGCTTCATCGCCTACGCCCAGGATCTGTAATGTCATCCGCCCGCGTTCATCGCTCCGTCCTGCCCGGCTTCGGGCTCTCCCTCGGGTTCACGGTCGCCTATCTCGGCATCATCGTGCTGCTGCCGCTCTCCGCCGCCTTCATCAAGACGGCCGGCATGAGCTGGGCCGACTTCGTGGCGGCGGTCGCCTCGCCGCGGGTGCTTGCGTCGTATCGGCTGAGTTTCGGCACCTCGTTTGCCGCCGCTTCGGTCAACGCCGTCTTCGGGCTCATCGTCGCCTGGGTGCTCGTGCGGTACTCGTTTCCGGGTAAGAAAATCGTCGATGCGCTCGTCGATCTGCCATTTGCGCTGCCGACCGCCGTGGCCGGTATCGCGCTGACTGCGATCTATGTGAAAAGCAGCGGCGCAGCGGGCACGGATGGCTGGGTGGGCAGCTGGCTGCAGCCGCTGTGGGAGAGGGGAGTGACGCAGCTCGAGGACCTC
Organism: Verrucomicrobiota bacterium; assembly: GCA_040386765.1. Lineage (GTDB taxonomy): Bacteria > Verrucomicrobiota > Verrucomicrobiia > Opitutales > Opitutaceae > ER46. The sequence continues at coordinate 6,252 of JAZKEV010000606.1, forward strand.
ATCCCCGGCATCGCGTGGAAAGAATGGCTGGGGGTGAAGATCGCTTTCGATCGCCCCGGTATCTTCATCGCGCTCACCTTCATCGGGCTGCCTTTTGTCGTGCGCACATTGCAGCCGGTCATTGAGGAGCTGGAGCCGGAGCTGGAGGAGGCGTCGGCAACGCTCGGCGCGAATCGCTGGCAGACCGTCACGCGCGTCATCCTGCCGGAGCTGTTTCCCGCGCTGCTCACCGGGTTCGCGATGGCCTTTGCGCGCGCTCTGGGAGAGTACGGCTCGGTCGTCTTCATCGCGGGCAATCAGCCGATGCACAGTGAAATCACGCCGCTGCTCATCATCACCAAGCTGGAGCAGTACGACTACCGGGGCGCCACCGCGATTGCCGTCGTGCTCCTCGTGATCTCGTTCGTCCTGCTGCTCCTCATCAACCTCCTCCAGAAGTGGAGTCGCCGGTCCCACCGCGTCTAAGCCCATGTCTGCTGTCGCTGCTTCTCTCCCCAAAACGCCCAATCGGGCGGCCACCCGCCGGGCGATTCAGGATCCCGCCTGGGTGCGCTGGACGCTCACCACGATCGCGCTCCTGTTTCTCGCCTGCTTCCTCCTGCTGCCGCTGGCCGCGGTCTTCACCGAGGCGTTTCGCAAAGGCATGGGCGCCTATTTCGCCGCCTTCACGGACAGCGACGCGCTCGCCTCGATCAAGCTCACCCTGCTGACCGCGGCGATCGCCGTGCCGGCCAATGTGGTCTTCGGCGTCGCGGCGGCGTGGTGCATCACGAAGTTCAACTTCCGCGGAAAGAGCGTCCTCATCACGCTCATCGATCTGCCCTTCGCCGTTTCGCCGGTCATTTCCGGTCTGATCTATGTCCTGGTCTTTGGCCTGCAGGGCTGGCTCGGCCCGTGGTTGCAGGAGCACGATCTGAAGATCATTTTCGCCGTGCCGGGCATCGTGCTGGCGACGACGTTCGTCACGTTTCCCTTTGTGGCTCGTGAACTCATCCCGCTCATGCAGGCGCAGGGAACCGACGAGGAGTACGCGGCGGTCACGTTGGGCGCGAATGGCTGGCAGATCTTTTGGCGCGTCACGCTGCCGAATATCAAGTGGGGCCTTTTCTACGGTGTCATCCTTTGCAATGCCCGCGCGATGGGCGAGTTCGGCGCCGTCTCCGTCGTGAGCGGGCATATCCGCGGCGAGACCAATACGATGCCGCTGCACATCGAGATTCTCTACAATGAGTACAACTTCGCCGCCGCCTTCGCCGTGGCCTCGCTGCTCGCGTTTCTCGCGCTCATCACGCTCACGCTGAAGTCCTTTATCGAGTGGCGTCATGCCCAGTCCCGCGGCGCCTCCACCCACTGAGTTTCGATTCCATGAGCGTCACTGCTTCCCATATCACCAAAACGTTCGGCAGCTACACCGCGCTCGGCGGCGTCGACCTCGATGTGCCCAGTGGGCAGCTCGTCGCTTTGTTGGGGCCTTCGGGCTCGGGCAAGACCACGCTGCTCCGCATCATCGCCGGCCTGGAGCACGCCGATGCCGGCAGCGGCAAAATACTCTTCCACGGCGAAGACGTGACCAATGTGAGGGCGGGGGAGCGCAAGGTGGGCTTCGTCTTCCAGCACTACGCGCTGTTCCGCCACATGACGGTGTTTGAGAACATCGCGTTCGGCCTGAATGTCCGGCGGCAGAATCGCCCGGCGAAATCGGAGATCGCCGATCGCGTGCACAAGCTGCTCAAGCTCGTCCAGCTCGATAACCTCGGTGGGCGCTTTCCCACCCAGCTTTCCGGCGGCCAGCGCCAGCGCGTCGCGCTCGCCCGCGCGCTCGCCGTCGAGCCGAAGGTCCTGCTGCTCGATGAGCCGTTCGGCGCGCTCGATGCCAAGGTGCGCAAGGAACTCCGCCGCTGGCTAAGGAAGTTTCACGAGGAGATTCATCTCACGACGCTTTTCGTAACGCACGACCAGGAAGAGGCTCTCGAGATCGCCGACAAAGTCGTGATCATGAATCAGGCGAAGATCGAGCAGGTCGGGACGCCGCAAGAGGTCTACGACCGCCCCGCCTCGCCGTTTGTCTATCAGTTTCTCGGCAATGTGAACGTGCTCCGCGCGGGGTCCCTGGCCGACGCCGGGGTGCATCATGGCGGCGCCGCGGCGCTGCAGGCCAACGGCCTCGTCTACGTGCGCCCCCACGATATCGCGGTCGGGCCGCACGAGCCCGGGGTGGCGGCGCTGACAGCCGTCGTGCGGTACATCGACGCGGCGGGGCCGCTGGCGCGCTTGACGTTCGAAGACGTGGGCTCGCGCGAGTCGATCGATGCCGAGATCTCCCGGTCGGAGCTCGAGGCGCTCAACCTCAAGGTCGGAGACCTCGCCAGCCTGCGCCTCCGGCAATCGCGCTCGTTCGCAGAGGACTATGCGATTTAGCCACCACCCCGTGTAGCCAAAATAGTCACGCTTCGTGGCGCGGTCTTTGATCCGGCGCGGACGATGCGAACTGAATTGCGGCGCGAGGTGGAGCGGTTGAGAGTCGAGGTGGGTGATGCCGATCGCTGCCCCTGTGATCGAGCAGAAGGATCCCCCCAACCCCATGAAACGACCCCTCATACCCTTCGTGCTGCTTGGCTGCGGCGTCATCGCGATACTCGGAGCGGCGGAGCCCGCGCCCAAGGCACGGCCCCCGCAGGCCGCGAAAGGCAACTACCTGCCGACCTCACCCGATCCCACGATGCCCGCGGTGCAGCTGTTTGTCCCCGGCTTTACCGTGCGGGAACTTCCGCTGGACCTCACCAACCAGAACAACGTCATCTACGCGCCTGACGGACGGATGTTCACTTCAGGTTACGACGGTCGGGTGCATCTCCTGCGCGACACGGATGGCGACGGCGTGGAAGATCGCGTGACGACGCTCTGGGACAAGACCAGCGACGACTACTCGCTCGGTATCGCGTATCGCGGCGATAGCTTGTATGTGTTGTTCAAGAGCGAGGTCGCCCGGTTTCGCGACCGCGATGGGGACGGTATTCCGGAGACGCGCGACGTGGCGGTCGCCAATTGGGACGACCCGAATCTGAACAAGACGATGCTGAACCTGAATCGCCGGGTGGATCACGGCATCGGCTTCGCGCTGGGGGCGGACGGCAGCTTTTACGTGGGCATGGGCAATGCGGCTTTCAATAATCCCTATCGGCGGGACAAGGCCGGCGTGATGCATTACAGTCCCGAGAATCGCCGCGGCTGCATCCTCAAGATATCGCCGGATGGCTCGAAGGTGGAGCAGATCGCGACCGGCGTGCGCTACACCATGTCGCTCCAATGGAATCGCGCGGGGGACCTGTTTGCGACCGACCAGGAGGGCGCCACGTGGTTGCCCAATGGAAATCCGTTCGACGAATTGCTGCACATCCAGACGGGCCGGCACTATGGATTTCCGCCGCGGCATCCGCAGTACCTGCCGGACGTGATCGACGAGCCGAGCGTCTTCGACTACGGCCCGCAGCATCAAAGCCTTTGCGGGTTTCGCTTCAACGAATCGGGGCCGGGACAATCCCGCTTTGGTCCGGTGGATTGGGAGGGCGATGCGATCCTCACCGGTCAATCGCGGGGAAAACTCTATCGCACGAAACTGGTGAAGACACCCGACGGGTATGTGGCGCAGACGCAGCTGTTCGCGGCGATGCAGGCGCTGTCGGTTGACTGTGCGTTTTCTCCGCGCGGTGAGCTCGTGGTTGTGGCGCATTCGGGCAAGCCCGACTGGGGTTCAGGGCCGCAGGGGAAGGGGAGGATTTTCAAGATCAGCTACGATTCCGCGCAGTCGCCGATCCCGGTGGCAGTCTATGCGGCAGGCCCGACCGAGACGCGCATTGTATTTGATCGGCCGGTCCCGGCAGAGCGGGGGCGCGCCCTGACGTCTCAGGTCGAGTTGCTCGGCGGCAGGCAAATGATCGCCGGAGAGCGCTACGAAAAGATGCGCCCGGGTTACGCAGTGGTCGGCGCGCAGCGCACGGAGAAGCCCGTGGCACTAGGGGTCGCGGGTGTTTCCTGGAGCAGCGATCGACGGATGCTTTCGGTACAGTCAGCTCCACGCACCTCCGCGGTGCATTACGCGGTGTCATTGCGCGAGCCCGCCTCTGCTGCAAGGCGGGTGGATGGAGCCGTAGTACCGCAGGACGCTACGATCGAGCTCGCGCATACGCTGGGAGGCGTGATGGCCGAGTGGACGCCGAAGGGCGCGGACGCGAAGGGCTGGTCGGGCTGGTTGCCGCATCCACAGTTGGCGGTGGCGCGCGAGCTGACGCAGGGCAGCGGCGAACATGCCGCTCTGGTTTCGGCGATGAAGCGTCCCGGCACGCTGCGCCTCCGTGGGCAGCTCGATCTTTCTCTGATGTTGCGCCCCGCGATCCAGCCCGGCTCGGTGCTGGCCTATCGTTACCCGTCTGAGCAGGTCACCGTCACTTTTCAGGCGAAGGGGCCGCTGCGGCTGTCGACGACGGGCGCGGCGAGAGTGGAGCGCGTCGATGCGCAGACGGCCCGGCTTGTGGTGGAGACGACGGAGCAGAGTGCGTGGGTGCCCTTCGATCTCGTGTGCGAAATCGCCGGTGGCGAAGCACCCGATCTCGAGGTGAGCTGGCGGACGCAGGAGGACGCTCGGCCGCGTGCGCTGGCGTTGCGGCGAGTGCTGCTTCCGTGGGCCGTGCGGCCGGCCCCGGCGCTGGAGTCTCGCGACATCCCCGAGATCGCGGGTGGCAATTGGCGCGCCGGCCGCGAGCTATACTTGGGCAAGGGTGCCTGTGCGACGTGTCATGCGCGGGAAGGTCAGGGGGCGACCTTCGGACCCGATCTTACCAACACGGTGCACCGCGATTACCCGTCGCTGCGCAAGGATATCGAGCAGCCCAGCACGACGATCAATCCCGACCATATTGGTTACCTCATAGAGCTGAACGATGGGACAACGAGCGCGGGTATCGTAAGCAAGGATACGCCCTCGGCTCTCGAGCTTCTTGATGCTGCAGGTAAGACGACTGCTTTTGAGAAAGCGCAGGTGCGTTCCATCAAGCCGCTCGAGCGCTCGCTCATGCCCGAGGGCTTGCTCGCGGCGATGAGTGAACAGGAGACGAAGGATCTGATGACCTTTCTGCTTCTGCCCGAACCCGCCCGTTGACCGGGCAGGAGGCCGGTCGACTGAAGCAAGTCGTCTATCGGATATCATCCTGATTTCGAACGGGATCGGAGAGAGAGATTTTCGGCCCGATGGAAAGCGGGCACCTTTACGGTCTTCAGTGCGTATCACCCCCGATGCTGGATAGAATGAATTTCCCTTCAGAAAGTAACGCGGACTCTCCCGCGCACGAACTGGCCATTTTGGTCGGTCAAAACCACGCGTTGCAGATTCTCGCATCGGGGGGCGCCTTGGTGGAGGTCTTTAGTGCGTTGATTCGCATCGTCGAGTCTACGACGCGTGGCACGGCGCTCGGCGCCATTTTTTGTTGGACGAGCAGGCGGGTCGGTTGCGTCACGGCGCGGCGCCCAGTCTGCCCGATAGTTATAATGCGGCGGTGGATGGCATTGAGATCGCTCCATTAGGCACGGAGAGGGAGGCCGGCTTAGCCGCTCTGGACTCCGTCAATCCCGCGCTTCTCACGCCGCGATGAAACAGACTGTCGCACCACGCGCGCACCTAGAGGGCGAGTGGTGCCCTCGGAGAAGAGGAGGGTAGGAGGCTGGCTTTGTCGGTGGGCGTCGCTGCCACGCGCACGGTGTCTGAACTCAACATCGCTTAGAACAGACCGGAGTTATGAAACGGAGTCCGGCCATTACGCGGACAATTCTCCTCCGCTTTACGGACTTTGCGAAGGCGTCAGCGGAGATTATCCGATCTCCGGCCACCGTTTTTTCGGCTCCGCGCCCCTCGCCCTGCCCGCCGCGAGGGGACGGATCATCATTACGGTCCGACGCTTTCAGCCCCGCGATCATCGCTTCCGGCATGACAGGCAGATGCCACGCGTGACAGCGGTGGAACGACCGCTTCGCGCAGGCTCAGGGCTGCGAAGTGCCGCAGGCGGCCTCAATTACTCGAAGCGAAACGAGTAGAGCTGGGTGCGGGTGGAGCGAAACTCGAGCCGCACCTCCCGGCCCTGCAACGCGCTGAGATCCGCTTTGCCCGCCCACGAGACGGCCGCGCTCACGGTGTTGTGCTGCACGACATCGCACTGCCCGGCTTCGAAGCCGGCGATCGGTTTGCCCGCCGCATCGAGGAGTCCCACGCGCATCTCGCCGAGGGCTCCGGTGTCGAGGTTGAGCAGGAGTTTTCCACCCGTCACTTTGAGGGGCACGGTGCGGGCGGTGCCCGGCGAGTTGCCGGTGTTGGCGGAGACAAAGCCGTCGACGCGCTGCACCCAGCGCGCGATCACGCCGTCGGCTTTTTTCTCACGTGCCGCCACGTCGCCATGCTCGCTCTCGAACTCGGTGCCATAGGTCCAGAGCTCGTTGCCGCGGACAACAAGACCGGTGCCCATGAAAACCATGTTGCGCTTCTCGGGAGAGGCGACGCCGGGCGGGGCATACGCGGCGCGGTCGTACCGGTGCCAGGCGATGCCATCGCGACTCCCGACGAACTGCACTTCCACGGGCCCGATGTGGCGGCCGCTATAGCCGGGAGCGTCGGTTTTCGCCGAGCGCCGGAGAAACGCGGGGAAGGCCACATACCAGCTGGGGTCGAGCGGATAGGGCTGCGCGGACATGTTGTAGATATCGGTCCGGGATGGATCCTGCTCGTCGCAGGCGAGCACGGTGGGAAGCTCGGTGTTGAAATACTTTCCCACTCCGGGCTTGGGGACGAGGGCAATGGGCTCCGTCAGACTATTGAGAGTGAGCCGGAGGACTTTACGGCGCTTGGTTTCGGTGTTCCAGCCGCGGATATACATCACGTAGGTGCCAACACGTTCATCCCAGAACGTGACATTCTGCGTGTCGCTGCCCGAGCGGATAAGCGGCACTGCATCGCGTTTCCAGTGCAGGCCATCCGGCGAATGGTGCCGAAAAAGACCGACTGGAGCGGCCGCGTCGGGGGTACGCTTGGCGGTCGAGACATAGGTATAGCGCTCCGCCGCCGGCGCGCGCATATCCTGAAACACGACGCCTTCCAGGTTGCTGAGACCGACCAGGTTGTTCGCCTTGCTGCCCTCGTAGCTGACGATGCCGAGGTCGGGCTTCGTCCATACGATTCCGTCCTGAGACTCGGCGTAGGCGAGGTTGGGATAGTTCTTTTTGTCGCGGCAGATATACCACATCCGCAATTTCCCTTCCTCGTCGCGCACGGTCAGAAAGAAACTGATCATGAGCTGCTCCCACGGCCGGTCCGTGCGGAGGACGGTCTCGCGCCGCTGCGCAGGATTGGCGGTCAGCGTGACGTGGTCGGATTTGTCGAGGAGCGCGGGATCAAGGAACAGATAGCGCTTTGGCGTGAGCTCGGCGGCGTGGGTGGATGCGAGCGCCAGCGCACCGGCGGTCGCAACGAGGAGGAGAGAGCGGACGTTCAGCATGGGGAGAGTAAGGGCGGCGGTGGTGCAGAAGCGGAGGCGCGGATTACCAGATGAAATCCACGGAGAAGCGGTAGTTGCGATGATTGGTCACGCCCACTGCGGTCTCGTTGACGCTCGGGCGCAGGAAGAGCTTGTCGAAGACGTTCTCCGTGCGGAGCCGGAACGTGTACTTCCCCCAGCGATAGCCGAGCACCGCGGTATGAATCTCGCCGGGCGGCACGACCCAGTAGGTGCGGTTGTTGAGGCGGCTCTGGCCCCACCAGGTGTATTGCCAGAGCAGCGACAGGTTTTTCAGCGGGCCGGTTTGTACCTCGTAGCGGGAGAGGGCCGACCACGTGTTGGCGGCGCGGCCGCTGCGCGGCGTGCCGTCGGCCTGGACCTCGCGCACGTGGCCGTAGGCGAGCACCGCATTGAGGCCGCGGGTGATGTTGGCGGCGAGATCGAGGTCCCAGCCCTTCGTGGTGCGCTCGCCGATCGGGATCTGGAAGGAGCGGCCGACGACGCCGGTGACGGTGCCGTCTTCGTCGATCTCGTTGACGAGCGCATTGTCCTCGACCTTGTCGAAGACGGCGGCGGTGGCGACCAGGCGGCTGCCGAGCAGGTCGAACTTGAGGCCGAGCTCCTTTTCCTCGGCGGTGCGGTTGGGATACTTTTCTCCGAACGTCGCAAGACGGCGGTCGATCGTGAACACGGGGATGAACGTGCTCTTCGTATTCGCGTAGATCGAGACTTCGCCCTTCTCGCCTTTGTAGGCCTTTACCAGCAAGGCGTACGAGTTGGACCAATCGCTCGTGGCGTTGCGGCTCGGGGCCGCGGTGCCGGTCTGGGTCGTGATTTCGGTGTGCGTGTACCGTGCGCCGACGGTCAGGAAGAGGCGGTCCCGGAACGTGGACATCCGCTCGTTGAACCCGAGCCCCGAGCGTGTGGAATCCTGAAATGTCTCGCTCTGCGCGGAGGAGGTGTCGGCGTTGGCGATGATGAGCTGGGGATCGATCCCGGCGAAGACATTGCGGCTGATCGGGTACAGCCAGATCCGCGAGGTCGAGCCGACACGCTCGGCGCCGAGCCGCTGCAGCGTATCGGCCGAGGTAACTTGATACGTGCGTCCATCCACGCCGGGGCGGCTCTCGCGCTGTGCTTCGTTGATGGACCCGGAGATGAGCAGCTTGTGCTGAGTGGGGCCGAGTTTGAACGCGAGGTTCACATCGGTCGCATAGGTGTTGCTTTCCGTGGTATCGGCGCGGCCCGTGACCTGGGCCTGCGTGCGGAAGAAGCCGCCGAGATTGCCGCTATCGACCCGGGAGAAATCGAAAGTGCGGCCGTCCGTGCCGATGATGGCGCCGGCGCGATCGACGAAAACATCGGCGCCGCCTGTGGCGTTGACGAGCACGTTGGAGTCAAGCTGCTCGATGTGGCGGGCCAGCAGCCGGAGGTCGGCGCGCATGCCGAAGAGGGTGACGGTCTTGGTCGCGCCGACTTCGTAGTTATCGGTTTTCACCTGCGCGAGATTGGTGAGGACGTTGTGGGCGCCGCCATCGTCGGCGACGGTGTAGAGCGGGTGGGCGACGTCGTCATTCGCTGCTTCAAACGTCTTGGTGATACGGCGCAGCCGGGGCGTCTTGTCGCGGATGAACCCGGTCCAGAGCCAGGTCTCGAGGCCGTTGTCGAAGCGGTAGCGCAGGCTGGGATTGATCGCGAGGAAGCCCTTGTTCTTGTTCACGTCCGCCGGGTGATCGTTGGGGCCGTCGGTGTTGCGGTACGAGGTGGAGAGCCGGTAGCCGAGCTTGTGGGCCTTGTCCACGAAGCCGGAGGTATCGAGGTCGGCCTTGTAGAAATTATAGGAGCCCACCATGAGGCCGATTTTCGTGCGCGGCTTGGCGAGCGGACGCTTGCCCACGAGATTGAGCGAGCCGCCCGGGCTCATCTCGCCGTTGAGGCTGCCGTTGGGACCTTTTGAAACTTCCATGCGCTCGACGAAGGCGAAGTCGAAACCGCCGTTGGCGCCGAAGAGCACATCGTCGAAGCCGTCGCGCTGCGCGCCGGTCTGCGTGTAGCCGCGCAAGGCAAAGGTGTTGCCGTCCTGCGAGCGCGAGTCGTTCATCGCGGACATGCCGCCGACGAGATTCAGCACTTCCTCCGGGGAGATCGCGACGGTGTCGGCGATGAGCTGTTCGTTGATGGTGATGAGCGAAGAGGGGAGCTCCGTCACCGGAACGGCGATACGCGAAGCCGACGTCGACGACGTGGTGGCGTAACCGCGCACGGACTCGGACGTGACCTCAAAGGGAGACAGCACAATCGTCGACTTTTCAGTTTGCTTAGCGGGAGCGTTGGACGATTGACCGAGCAGTGCGGTGCCCAGCAGTGGGCCAAGCGCGAGGACGTAGAAACGAGAGGGTGTTCTCATGGGTGGGGTAACGCGGGCAGCTAACTGGAATGCAACCGACGCGCGGGGCGGCGTAGATCGCTCGTGGGTAAGGCGTAGTTGTAGGACTGCCCGCGTCTGTCAGAATCCCAAAACGTTGGTCCTAAGAGCAGACCGGCGACCGGAGCTGCGTTTCTGCTCTCAGAAGAGCGTCGAAGAATCCATCGACCAGGAAACTCGCGCACCAACAGAGGCCCGGCTCCGTGAGTTTCGACTGGAGTCGTCTACGCAGGGCTACATGAGTACGCTCCGTTGAGGATACACCGGCTTTCCGCGCCCTACGTTGATGCCCCCTGATTTCAATCCGACCGCTTGATTCGCTGAGCACGTGCAGCCGCATGAGGTGCATGTTACGCGCGGGGCTGAAGAGCCGGTTTCCGTCGGTGACCGACGTCGACGATATCGTGCAGGAGGCGTAGGGATAGAGCAGTCCCGTCACCGCTCAGAAGCCGGTGAGCTGCTCCTAAACTAAATCCGACATCGCACGCACCTTCACTCCGCCGTCGCCTTGCGCTCGGAGTGGCCGAGATCCTTCTCGGGTGCGATGCGGTCGCGGACGCGCTGCTTCAGCTCCTTGATGTCGGGAAAGCCATTATCCCGCTCGCGTGACCAGATGAGCTCGTCGCCCACGTGGATCTCGAAGACACCGCCCTTGCCCGGCAGCAGTGCCACTTCGCCGAGCTCGTCTTGAAACGTGGTGAGAAGCTCCTGCGCCATCCACGCGGCGCGGAGCAGCCAGCGGCACTGGGTGCAGTATGCGATCTGAACTCGCGGAGCGCGGGGAGCCATCGGGAGAAGTTGAAGGGCGAAGTCTGAAAGAGGAATGCGAAAGCGCGGAGGGGCGGTGGACGTTCGCGCGCGGCACGTGGAAGGGAGACGGCGTCGGAAAAGGCCCATGCGATGTTCCAACCTGCTCGGGTTGCGACCTGAAGCGGGTTGTCTGGCTGGACGGCGACAACGCCTACCACTGCGTGCGAACGGCGAGCACGACCTCGCGGGGTGCGCCGTAAAAATTCTGGCGGCCTGAGCCGCTGACCTTTTCGTAGTAGGTCTCGTCGAAGAGATTCGAAGCCGTGAGGTTGGCGCTCCAGTTGCGATTGAAACGATAGCCTACCTGTCCGGTGACGAGCGTGTAAGCGCCGGCCACGAAGCGCACGGTGCCGGACTGGCTGTAGAACGAGCTCACGGAGGTGAGGCCGGCGCCGACGCTCAGCCCGTTGAGCGAGCCTTCGCTGAAAGCGTAGCGTGTCCAAAGCTTGACCGAATGGCGCGGGGTATAGGGCGCGAAGACCTGTCCCTGCTGCGCGACGGCGGCGCGGATGTACTCGGTCTCGGCGAGGGTGTAACCGAGATTCACATCCCAGCCGGAGAACGGCCGGCCATTGAGCTCGAACTCGAATCCCTGGCTGCGGACCTCGCCCGCGGAGATGGAGAACAGCGGGTTCGCGGGATCGGTGAGCGCGCGGTTGGAGTCCTCGATGCGGAAAATGGCGGTCTGCGCGGCGAGACGGCCGGAGAGGAATTCGGCCTTGAGGCCGGCCTCGTACTGAACGCCCGTGCGTGGCTCGAGCTGCTCGCCCGTCACGCGGCGCGCGCTCTGCGGCTGGAAGATATCGGAGTAGCTCGCGTAGGCGGTCAGATGGCGATTGAGATCGACGAGCAGGGCGGCGAAGGGCGTGAACTCGCCGCGCGCCTCGAAGTCCGACGTGATTGCGCCCGTGAAGCGATTGGAGCTGATGGAGCGCCACCACGTCACGCGGCCGCCGGCGATGGCAGTGACGGATGAGGCGAGCGAGACGCGAGCCTGCGCGTAGGTGCCCGTCTGGCGGACCTTACTATCGCCGGAGCTGGTCCAGGCAAAGGAAGGCTGCGGCAGATCGTGATTGGGCGCGAAGACGTTTTGCGTGGTGGTGTTGGCAAACGCAGAGGAGAAATTGATCTCATCGGCATCGCGACGATCGGCGCCGACGATGAGGTTGTGCGTGCGACCCGCGAGCGTGAGCGGCAGGCTGGCGTAAGCATCGTAGCTCCAGTTCTCGCGGTCGGGCGTGTAGAGGCCGGTCTGCATCGGGATGTCGCCGGAAGGGGTGACGGCGCCATTGGCGCGGGCGACCTTGTAGACCATGAGGCGGTCGAGGCGACGGGCAGCGAGCTTCACGAGGCCACCGCCGGAGAAGCGGTGCTCGAGCTCCGCGAAGACATCGGTGGCATCGGTATCGAGTTGGTTCCACTTGGCGCCGATCAGCGTGGAGCGCGGAACATTGAGCAGGCGACCGTCGGCGTAAGCAGGAAGCCCCTGGTCGATGACGGAATCGATCGTCTGCCGCGCGAAGCCGTGGTGCTGGCGCCGAGATCGTACTCCAGCGTGGCATACGCGACGCGGCGGCTCGACTCGATGTAGTCCTGATAGGATTCGCGCTCGTCGGCGACGACCACCGCGCGACCGCGCAGGCGGCCATTGGCGGCAAGGGAACCGGTGGCATCCAGCTCGAGCCGACGCGCAGACCAGGAGCCGACGGTTGCAGCCGCCGCGAAACGCGAGAGGGAGAGAGCGCGTTTGCGCGCGAGATTGAGCGCCGCGCCTGGCTCGCCCGCGCCTTGAAAGAGGCCCGCCGGTCCGCGCAAGATCTCGACGCGATCGTACACGGCGGCGTCGAATTCGGTGACGTTGCCCGTATTCCCGAAGGCGATACCGTCGAGCTGGAGCGAGTCGATGGCGTAGCCGCGGGCGTGGTAGCTGTTGAAGTGGCCGGCGCCGTCGAAACGCTGGACGGTGATGCCGGTGGCGTGCTTCAGGATGTCGGCGATGGCGACGAGGTTCTGGTCATCGAGCCGCTGACGAGTGAGGACCGTGGCGGATTGCAGCGAGCTTGTGGCGGAGACCTGACCGTCAACGCTGGTCGACAGTTCGGGGACCGTAACGAATAGCTCTTCAAGCGCACGCAACAACTTAGGCGTCATGCCTTTTAGTTGGGCGAAGT